>NZ_JAUOEU010000001.1:0-406016 GCF_031932105.1 Shewanella sp. SP1S1-7 | reverse complement strand
GTACTTGCTGCGAGTCACTGGAATGACAGTGCTTAACCAAACTCCATCAAACAATCTAAAATCTAGATCCTCACTCAAAGGTATTGGCCAGCAAATCATTCCCTTTATCGACCACTAATGAAAACGCCTGCAATTGCAGGCGTTTTTTTATGTCTATTCGTTTTGCTCTTATGCGCTAGAGCCCTTTAAAAGCGGACTACTTTTTAATCCATTTGCCTTTGGCATCTTGCACATAGTTGCCTTTATCTGTGGCGGCTATGGCTTTTTCACCGGCGAGTTTAGCGACGTCGGCGGGGGAGAGTTTGTTCTTCTTGGCAATGGTTTCGTAGTGGGCGCGACGTTTGTTATTTACGTCGTCCATTACGGCTTTGGCTTCGGGATTGGCTTGCACTAATCCTAAGTAGCCGTTGGCTTGTTCGCCTAAATAGCCCTGTGATTTAGCGTCTTGAAGTGACATGGCAAAAGCACTGAGGCTTAAGACGCTGAGGGTTAATAGCAATAATAACTTTGTTTTTAGTCGGATTGATTTCATGGTGATTCCTCAATTCTTAATAAATTAGAACAGCTTATCGTCTGACAGGAGTTGATCTAATTCCTTATCCACTTTGATCCGTATCTCATGTTCAATTTTCACATTGAGATTGATAACGATAGGTTTATCCGGCGGTTCTATTTTTACTGTGGGCGCACAGCCCTGCAATGCGGCGAGTGCGAACAATGCGACAAGCGCGCTTCGGGCACCTATGCTAACTTGCTGTAATTGAATTATCTTCACTGAGGTTTCCTTGTTACTTCACTGATTTTTCGATTCTGTCCTGCAAGTCATTACCAATTTGCAGACTTCTAAATAATTGCAGCATGTTCTCTTCATGAGAGTAATTCAAGTGAATAGGACGTTCAACCCCTTGGCTGCGGCCTTTCACTTCGACGAGTAGCTTAGCATCACCGGCTTGGTCCATGTCAAAGCTGCTCGATAATTGACTGTATTGTAAGTGTTCTAGCGTCGAAAAGACAAAATCTAGGTATGGCTGGGATTGGCGCATCTGTTCAACCGCCGGATTACCCGAAATGGCGATTAAGCCGCCAGGCGCACGGGCGGCTAACTGACCACCTGTGATCGACACTTTGCCGTTGATTAAATCGACGGGTAATACGCCATCGAATATGCCATCGGCATAGACGCCAATTTGCGGTTGAATGCGCAGAACTTCTTCCAGACCCATGGCCTGCAGCAGTAGATAGGCATGGGATTTATCCTGTAATTTCAGATTAAATTCTGGCAACAGGAACTGGCCGCTGAGTACTTTGCCTTTGGCGGTCATGGAAACATCGGTGTCACTTAAGCCTGTGAGTTGCTGTATCCAATTGTCGGGCAGTTTCTCGGCATCTTTACCAAGGGCGATATCGGCTTCCACTTCGATATCGGTCAGCGGAAAGCCAGGATCAAACAGGTTAAAGGTCATCAGTGTCTGCGGACAATTGAGCTTACTGAGACTGCTAAAATAGCCTTTATCCTGCGGCTTTTTATGAGACTCTTTTTTATAAGATTGGCCCCAAGTAAACTCACATTGCGCCTGCAGTTTCCCCCCCTCAAAGGTGGTGTCCTTATAAAAACCTTCAAGTTCGGTCATCGACTGGGTAATTTGCATGGCAAATTGGGTCTGATCGCGCTGTTGGGTTAAATTAAACTGTGCCTGTAATTGGTTATGACCCGTGACATTAAGCTCTGCAGGCAAGGGCTGGGTTTGATTGAGCAAGGACAATGCCTCGGTCATGCTAGTGTCAACAACCCATTGACCCGTCAGCACTAAAGGTTTGCTTGCAGTGGCAAGGTTCAGCTTGTGTTGGCTTTGCAGCTCAACAGTGCCCACTTGCCAGTGTTCATTACCAAAGAGCGTGTTATTTTTCCAATTTAAGCTTTGTGCCAGTGTTAACTTGTCTAGCTTAAGTACGGTTTCTTTGCGGCTGCGACCTTTGCTGCTGAGCTGTTTTTCGATATTGAGCTGATTGGCTTGCCATGCGAGTTGATTTTGCCAAGTGGCTGCGAGCAACGAGTCGAGTGGCGCTTCGACCTCGGGCTTAAACTCAAATGACATGGCTTTTTGTAATGCAATCGTGAAATTGCCCGCGCTCATGTCGGTTTTAGTTATGATGCTAGTGTTTGTGCTTTTTTCAGCGCTAGCTTCTGTCACTTTCGTTTCAACAGTAGTCGTTTCAGCCTTTTTTGTATCAACAGCAGCCGTTTCACTAACAACCGTCTGTGTGGTTTGCGAAAAATGCAGCTGGTCCAGTGCCAAGTTCAAAGGCGGTAAGGCCAGTGTTAATTGGTTTGCAGTATCGGACGCGGGCACTGAAGTTTGTGCTGAGCTGATACTTGAGCTGATACTTGAGCTGATACTTGAGCTGGTATTTGAGTTGCGCTGCGAGCTGACGGTAAGCGGCGCAAGGGCGTTTATTGTGATACTGCCAAGGCTCACATCGGCATGTTTAGCCGCATTGTTATCTTGAGCGCTGAGCTGTTTAAGCTCGCCCACAGTGAACTGCAGCGTGTCGCCGGCATTTTGCTGTGTTTGGGTGGCAGCGCCGATAGGCGTGGTAATGAATTGCCAGTCGGTTGAGCTTGGCGTTTGATTAAAGCTCAATTTGCCCGCAGTGGTCAACTGGCTGATATTCCAGCTGAGATCTTGGGGCGTATTCGCCCATAATTCAGATAATTGCAGTGAGCTGGTTTGTTTAGCGTTAAGGCGCCAATCTGTATTGAAGGACAGCGCTTCGGCGGACTTGACCACTTCAACATTGGCCAAATCGATTTGAGTATCGAGTTTACTGCCTAAGGTTTTTAGCTGAATTCGGGGAAGCTTGAAGCTAAGCGGCTTATTATCAAGCGGCTCATTCTTAAGCGGTTGACTCTGTGCATATTGCTGGATTGGTGTCAGCGGATAATGCAGGGCTTCAGTTAATGTCAGTGCGATCCCCACTGGTGCATCTGTGCTTTTGAGCCCTGACAGAAGCTTAGCGATTTGACCTGCTGTTTGACTTGCAACTTGTTCCTGCACTTGCTCCGAAGCGGGCTTGGCTGCCGAGTTGGATGGAGGCTGAGTTAAAGGTTTAGCCAGCGTCTCATCGAGCAGCTGCATCAATCGCTGTTGCTGCGCGGCATTGGGGCTCACAGCTAAGGTAAAGGGCTCAAGGTTTAGGTCAAGTTCGGCTAAATGCCCAGCAATCTTAAATGCGAGCTCAGGTTTAGGCGCAAGTTCTAGCGCCGCCAACTGATTAAAGGTCAGCTTAGGGTCAATTAACTGGTGCTGGCTGATAAGCTCGCCCGAAGTTAATGTAATACGGCTGTCGGACACTAATTGACCTTGCAAATCAATCGCTAACGCTTGCCACTCTTTATCAAGCTTAGTTAACGGACTTAGCACACTGTCTTGCGCTTGCCTCAGGCTGATTTGATGCAAGCTTGTAAGCAGCGGCGCGAGTGCAATTTGACTTGCCAGTTGCCACTGTTGGGCTGCGAGTGTGGCTTTGAGTTTGGCGATGCTTTCACCTTCGTGGCTAAACTCGCTGTTGATTTCCCCCGCGCCGTTAAGGCTCAACTTGTCCATCACCAAACGATAGGCGGGTAAATCATTTTGGGTGTCGAGATGGTGAGCTTTGAGAATAAGGCTGGTTTTGCCGATATCGATGAGGGGTAATGATTTGATATCTAAGGCCAAGGCGGGGCCTTGTTCATCGATGGCATTTCGATTGGGTAAAAATAGCGATTGCCCTAACTCGACTTCAATATCACCCGTGGAGATTTGGATGATTTTTTGAGTGAGGTAAGCGATTTGGCTGAACTGTTTCAGCTCGGCAAAGCTCTGCGGCCAGTCAAGTTTTAGCTGGATACTCACATCATTAAGCGTGATATGGCTGTCATGCACCCTAAGGTTGGCAGAAGTAATGCACCAATGTTCTAACTGACTTTCCCCTAATTCAATGTCAATCAGTTCGCTGTCCATGCCTACGAGGGCAAAGTTTGCCGCCTGCATGATCAGTTTTTCAGCCTGGGTATTCACAATCCAAACAGTTAACGCCACCCCCGCCAAGATGCCCGTTAAGCTGGTCGCCAATAAAGTCTTTTTCAGGGGGAATTTACGGCGGCTTTGTGTTGCAACATGAGTATCCGTCCCAGAACCTGCAGCACCTCTGTGAGGGCCAGCGGATGTCTCCGTTGCCTCGTGTTGAGGTGCCTTGCTATCAGAAGCACTGCTACGGCTTGGCTTGTTGTGGATTGGCATTGGGTTCGACTTCTTTCCTTATTCACTGAGCCCTGATCAAACTCGTGCCTTAGCATTGCACAAATACACTCACGCCTGCTTTGCATCGGTATCTTGCTGAGGTACTTTTTTAGTCACTGACTCTAGGAGCCGTCTTCTTAGCCGCTATCGCAGTGCGCATGAGCATCAGAGGCAGTTTAACACTCAAGGGCTTAGCTGACTAATGTGAAAGGATCATCGAATAGACAAGAGCCTGCTGTCAATAGTTGAAGCTTTACAGGCTCTTGTACCTAATCTTTTATTCGAGCTAGCTAACTTTTAGTTAACTCACTCTTGGTGAGTGAATTGGAGCTAGCTAAACATCTGCGCGGCGATCACCACGATTCCGCAAAGTGTGGCGAGCAGTAGGGCAAACTTACCGCCCGCGACCCGATATCCCGTCGGCAGATTGGCAGCATCTCGCATCTTGCGCTGTGTCCACACCATGGCCACAGGTAAAAAGATGGCGAGGATCACCAGCGCAATCGCCGCGTAACCTAGGGCTGTGATAAAACCTTGGGGGTAGAAGAGGGCAAAACCTAAGGGCGGTAAAAAGGTGATGGCAGCGGTTAGGCTACGACCAGAAAAATTATCCTCTCGTCTTAAGGTTGAGGCCATAAAATCAAACAAACCTAAACTCACCCCTAAAAACGAAGTCGCAAGAGCGAGATCGGCAAACAGACTAATCGCGCTGCTTAAGTATTCGCTGTGTAGTACGCTTGCCAGTTGATTGATAAAGCTCGATAAACTTTGGTTTTCGAGCAATTGGCTTTGGCTCAGTACGCCTTGGCTACCTATTTGCCACAAAAGGTAAATGACCAGAGGTAAGGCCGAGCCGAGCAGCATGATCCTGCGCAGGGATTTGACCTCAACGCCTAAGTAGCGCACCACTGATGGAATCGAACCGTGGAAACCAAAGGAGGTAAAAATCACCGGAATAGCCGTGATAATTAAACCTTGGTTAAGTGGGAGTTCGAGTAAATGTGGGCTTTCTACCTGCGGCAGTAACAAGGCCAACATAAGCAGTAATGCCAATAGCTTAAGGGCAAACAAACCGCGGTTGATAAGGTCCACACAGTGAGTTCCCATGCCCACAATCGCCCCAATCAGCAGGGTAAACAGGATGGCGCCCGCCTGTGGTGGCAAACTTAGTCCTAGCCAAGTGCTCAGCTTTTGGTTCACTTGCTCACCGCCACCGGCTATGTAGGCGGCGCAGAGGGCGTACAGTAAAAACATCAAGGCGCTATTGGCGATCAACTGGCCTTTACGGCCCAATAAGCGTTGTGCCAAGTGATTAAGGCTGGCATCGCTGGGGGCGAATTGATGGATTTCCACCATAAGCAGTGCCGTGTAGGCCATTAGCGCCCATAGGATCAACATGATGGCGGAGGACGTACCAAAACCAAGTCCCGCCGAAGCGATAGGCAAAGCCAGCATACCCGCGCCGATTGTGGTGCCTGCGATAAGCAGCAGACTGCCGAAAATTTTATTCTGTGTCATAACATGATCTCAAAAGCGTGTTGCAATAAAATGAGCTAAAGATTTGATCCTAAAGCAACTGTCTTAAAGGATTTTGATGCGATTCAAGCACAAAATGATTTAAGCAAATGAGACAGTGGCGTTCAGTGGATCCGAAAGGATATGGCCACAATGGAAGGTCAGGCGAGGGAGCCTATCTATGCCATTGCGGCTACAGATAGGGATAATAAAAGGGTGTGAAACACATAAAACTTGCCTTAGCGTGTGTTGAGTAAAAACGGATAAGTGTTTTCATGCCTTGCCTTAATAACCTAACGGCAACGGAGGCTACCATAGGGAGTTGAAGTGTACTTGTCAACCATTACAACAGTATTTTGTCACAGGATTAAGGTGCAAGATATTCATTGATCACATTGCGGCAATGGCACTTGAGGGAATCGCGTGATAAAAAATGCCGCAGACTTGGCTTAAGTGTGCGGCATTGCTTGGTGTAAGCGACTAGCTTGAAATCAGAGACAGTGAGACGTTTATGCTTTGCTCTGCAGTGCCTTTTGATGTCTTGCCAGCAGGTTTGCTGTGATGTCACTGAGGCTTAAGTCTTGATCTTCAAGCAATACCAACAAGTGATAGATAAGATCTGAGGCTTCGTTAACCAGTTCTTCTTTATCGTGGGTCGCAGCGGCAAGGGCGGTTTCAAGACCTTCTTCCCCGACCTTTTGGGCTATACGTTTAGTGCCGCGCGCAAATAAAGACGCTGTATAGCTTGAATCGGCACTTTGCCCTTTACGCGAGGTGATTAAGCTGGCGAGATTGTTCAAGAAAGGGTGTGCATTGTCATCTAACCAGCAACTTTCGGTGCCTTTGTGGCAGGTTGGGCCGTTGGGGATCACTTGCACTAAAAGGCTGTCGTTATCGCAGTCTTTATCGATAGCCACCAACTTTAGCGTATTCCCCGAGGTTTCACCCTTGGTCCATAAGCGCTGTTTTGAGCGGCTGAAAAAGGTCACATCACCTGCGCTTAAGGTTTTTTCTAGCGCGGCTTTATCCATATAACCGAGCATTAATACCTTGCCCGATAAGTGATTTTGGATAACGGCAGGAATAAGCCCATCCTGTTTGTCCCAATCCAGTTCATTAACTTGAAAAGGGCTAAAATCCGACTTAGTGTTTGTTTGCGTTGACATAGTGTTCACTCTTAATCCGTTTGTAGAACCTAGAACTGCTCTAGCGTCTAATCGCGATCCCTTCGGCCGCTAAATAGGCTTTTAATTCACCAATGTTGATAATCGCCTTGTGGAATACGCTCGCTGCCAGCGCCGCATCGACCTTGGCTTCAATAAACACATCGCGAAAATGCGCCATAGTCCCAGCACCGCCCGAGGCAATTAAAGGCACGTCGCAGATGGCGCGAACAAGGCTTAACTGCTTGATATCGTAGCCGCCGCGCACGCCGTCTTGGTTCATCACATTGAGCACGATTTCACCACAACCTCGTTTTTGTACTTCTTCAACCCAGTCTTGGGTGAACCACACCGTATCCTTAGTCGCCGCTTCATCGCCGGTAAATTGCTTTACCTTATAGCTGTTGCTGGTGGCGTCGAAAAAGGAGTCAATGCCAATCACAATACACTGGCGGCCGAACTCGTCCTGCAGGCGCGAGATCAAACTCGGATCGGTTAAGGCGGGCGAGTTAATTGAAATCTTATCCGCCCCAAAGGCTAATAATTCACGGGCATGGCTAATGGTTTTAATGCCACCTGCCACGCAGAAGGGAATATCAATCTGCTCGGCCACGCGGCTCACCCAAGATTTATCGACCACACGTTCGTGGGCGCTGGCGGTAATGTCATAAAATACCAGCTCATCGGCGCCTTCTTCGGCATAACGCGCGGCTAAGGGCACGATATCACCGACAATTTCGTGGTTACGAAACTGCACGCCTTTCACTACTTTACCGTCTTTCACATCTAAACAGGGGACTAGTCGTTTGGCCAGCATTGGATTGCCTCCACCACGTTAAACTGATTGATAAGCAAGGCTTTGCCTATAATGATGCCCGCCGCGCCGCAGTCACGCACGGCGGCAACATCCTCAAGAGTTGCAATACCGCCGGAGGCTTGCCAAGCGATATCGGGATAGGTTGCAGCAATTTCTTGATAAAGCGCGGTATTTGCGCCCGTTAAGGTGCCGTCACGGCTAATGTCTGTCACTAGCGCATGCTTTAAGCCGACAGCGCTAAAGGTTTCCACGAGGGATTCTAAACTCTTACCGCCGCCACTTTGCCAACCGGATACGGCGACAATTTTCTCACCGTGCTGGTTGATATTGACATCGAGTGCGAGGCAAATTGCCTCGCTGCCGTACTTGATAAACCATTGTTTAACTAACTCAGGTTCTTTCACCGCCAGTGAGCCAATTACCACACGTTTTACGCCGATAGCTAATAATTCAGTGACTTGCTCTTCTGTGCGAATGCCACCGCCCACTTGAATATTAGCGTTTAGTCCCGCCACGAGTTCACTGATGAGGCGAGTTTGGCGTTTAGCGGGATCTTTCGCGCCTGTTAAATCAACGATATGCAACCACTTCGCGCCTTGAGCCTCGTAGGATCGCAGCTGCGCCAAAGGACTTAAATCAAAGGTGGTCTGCTGGCCGTAATCACCTTGATAGAGGCGGACGACATTGCCATCAATTAAATCAATTGCAGGAATAATCATAAGCTTAGATCCTTGATTGATTTGTTTATAAGTGATTTATTAATAACTGGTTTTTTAATGAGTAATTTATTCATTGGTCTGCCTTCTTTGCACCCGCTTGGTTATCAGCAGAGCTGCTTTGCAGCGCTTTGTTCATCAGAGCTTCGGTCATCAGAGCTTTGTTCATCTGTAACTCGTCCATCTGTAAAAAGTTACGCAGAATTTGCGCGCCCACGGCGGCACTTTTTTCGGGGTGGAACTGCACGCCCATAAAGTTGCCTTTGCCAATGGCGGCGCTAAAGCCTTCACCATAGGTACATTCGGCTAAGGTAAATTCGCTTAACGGCGCGCGGTAACTGTGGACGAAATACACATAGCTGCCATCTTCAATATCCGCAAACAGCGGGTGAACGTTAGGGCTGTTGGCGCCTTGTGAGTTTGTCGTTAGCTTAAGTTGGTTCCAGCCCATGTGCGGCAAAGGTAGGCTTTCAGCTTTGAGTAACTGCGTATCCAGTTCACAAATGTCGGTTGGGATTATGCCTAAGCACTCGCAATCTTGACCTTTTCCGCCGCGCTCCTTAGAAATTGCCGCCAACATTTGCATGCCAAGGCATACGCCCAGCACAGGTTGAGTCAGGCCTTGGATGAGTTCGACTAAGCCTTTTTCATGCAAGGACGCCATGGCGGCACCCGCTGTGCCCACACCCGGCAGTACCACACGTTTTGCCGCTTTGATTTTGGCTTTATCGTCTGTGACCAATACCTTAGCGCCTAAACGCTCGAAGGCGAAACGTACTGAGCTTAAATTGGCGCAGCCCGTGTCTATGATGACTGTTTCAGCATCTGGCGATTCATTTGCTGTTAATTGCGGGCTAGCTGTTAATTGCTGACCAGCTGTTAATAGAGTGTCTTGTTGCATCCTAACCTCTTAAACGATTTATGCTGATGCCTTAAAGTACGCCTTTGCTCGATGGCAGAATATCGCCTTCAACTTTAACTGCTTGGCGTAGCGCGCGGCCGAGCACTTTAAACAGGGCTTCAACCTTGTGGTGGTCGTTATCACCTTCGGTCGACACATGCAGCGTACAGCGCAGGCCATCGGCAAAGGAGCGGAAGAAGTGTGGCACCATTTCTGTGGCCATTTCGCCTACGTGCTCACGCTCAAAATCGGCTGAGAACTTGATAAAAGGACGGCCAGAGATATCCAGCAGGCATTCGCCCTTGGCTTCGTCCATCGGCAGACTAAAGCCGAAACGGGCAATGCCGCGTTTGTCACCGAGCGCTTGGCGCAGGGCATCACCTATGGCCAACGCAGTGTCTTCGACGCTGTGGTGATCGTCGATTTCTAAATCGCCATTGACTTTCACATCCATTCTAAAATTACCGTGGGTGGCAATTTGATCGAGCATGTGGTCGAAAAAGCCAATGCCAGTGTCGATTTTGCCTTTAACGGGGCTGTCGAGATCCACCGTCACACGAATATCGGTTTCTTTGGTGGTGCGCACGACCGTCGCGGTGCGGCCTTTATTGAGCAGCGCATCGGCGATGGCGTTCCAGCCTAACATGTCGCGTTGATATTTCAGGCTTTTAATGCCCATGGCATTGCCCAGTTCCACATCAGTTTCGCGATCGCCAATCACAGCTGATTGGGTGAAATCGATACAGCCTTGGGTGAGATAGTCTTTTACTAGCCCAAGCTTAGGTTTACGGCAGCTGCAATTTTCATCGTTAAAGTGCGGGCAAATCACCACATCTTCAAAGTTCACCCCTTGGCTTTTGAGGATTTGCATCATCATATTGTGGGGGGCGTCGAAATCTTCCTGCGGGAAAGACGGTGTGCCAAGGCCGTCTTGATTGCTGACCATGACTAAGCGAAACCCAGCCTTTTGCAGACGCAGCAAAGCGGGGATAACCTGTGGCTCAAACACTAATTTAGCCAGACTATCGACCTGTTTGTCGGTGACGGGTTCTTCAATCAAGGTGCCATCGCGGTCGATAAACAGAATTTTTTGTGCAACGTTCGGGATAAATTGTGGGTTCATGGCTCTACCTTCAAATTCAATTCGTTTAGCTAATGCTTAACCTGATGTTACCTTCAGCGAGGCATTCGCTTTTTATTGGTTTTATTAGTTTTATGTTCAGTTACTTATTATTCGTTTCTGGTGATTGCTCAGTGTGTTGCGATTCAAATAAATTCACTAACACATCGGTATCCGCCTTTGAACTGAAGCTAAAGCGGATAGCCTTGGCAAGCCTTGGATCTTTGTAGGCGCGAGCGACAACGCCGCTGCCTTGCAGTAACGCCGCGACCTTGGTGACATCATCAAATTCAGCCAGTACATAATTGCCGTTAGGCTTAAGCACGCGGGCGCGAGAATCTGAGCTATTCGATTTTGAACAATAAGCGCTGATCGCCGCTGTGAGTCTGGCGCCTTGCTCATTTAATTCAGCAACTTGCACTTTCATCCGTGCAACGCCAGCACTTGATAGCGCCTGTGTGGCGACCTCACTCACTGGCAGCGGCACAGGATAGGGCGCTATCACGCGCATAATAATTTCGACTACGGCCTCGTTTGCTAGCATAAAACCACAGCGTGCGCCGGCGAGTGCAAAAGCTTTTGATAGGGTGCGCAGTACCACCAGATTCGGATAGCTTTTCAGTAAATCCGCCACACTGTATTCAGGGCAAAACTCAATATAGGCCTCATCGATAACCACAAGCGAATCGGGCAGGGCTTTGATTGCTTGCTCGATAATGGCTTTGTCGATCACTGTGCCAGTCGGATTATTGGGATTGCAGATAAACACCAGTTTTGCGCTGCGAACGTCCTCGGCATAGTTTGTCGGCAAGCTATATTCCGCGCTGAGATTTAACGCTTTAACGCCCACATTAAAGGTGTTCGCGCTGATGGCATACATGCCGTACGTCGGGCCAAAGCAGGCGATGCTGTCGACACCTGGAATACAAAAGGCGCGAATTAACAGTTCAATCGCTTCATCGGCGCCGCGGCTGGCGACTATCTTGCTGGCGCTCACGCCGCTGTATTCGCTGTAGGCATTGATAAGCTGCGGCGGTTGGCATTCTGGGTAACGATTCAATTTCGATAAATCGAGCGCTGCCGTATCGACATTATTGAACGGCGATTCGTTGGCATTGATCCAAATATCACCACGACCGCCCAGTCTGCGGGCACTCTGGTAGGGCGTTAAATCCAGTAATTCAGGGCGCGCTAGGCGCTCAGCTAAATTTAGCGGCGCCGATTGCGCTACCGTTAATGGTGCTAACGTCGATGCTAATGCTGCGGGTTCTGCTGTCTTTTCCATGCTGCTCACTTGGCTCATTTTCTTCACTCACATCTCATTAAGCGGATCATTTCTCAAGGCTAGCTAAACGTACTGCGACGGCATTTTTGTGCGCATCGAGCAATTCGTTACTGGCTAACGTCATGACCGCTTGCCCCAATCCGATTAAGCCCTTAGCGCTGAGTTCCTGCACGGTAAAGCGGCGGCTAAAGTCTGCTAATGACAGGCTCGACACGGCGCGGCTGTAACCGTAAGTCGGCAGCACGTGGTTGGTGCCACTGGCATAATCGCCAACAGATTCAGGTGTATAGGGGCCTAAAAACACTGAGCCAGCGGCGCGAATGTTTTTCAGCACCTCACGGGGTAAGCGCGTTTGAATGATCAAGTGCTCAGGCCCATATTGATTGGAAACCTGCGCGGCTTGCAGCATATTGCCCACAACCAAAGTACGACTGCTCAGTAGCGCCGTTGCCGCGATATCACAACGCGGCAGGACGGCGAGTTGTCTCGTCAGCGCATCATTCACACTATCGGCGATAGCTTGCGAATCCGTCACTAAAATCACTTGTGAATCAGGGCCGTGCTCCGCTTGTGAAAGCAAATCGGCGGCGATAAATTCGCAATTGGCGTCGCTATCGGCAATCACTAACACCTCAGAAGGGCCAGCGGGCATATCGATACACACAGTGCAGCGACCATCCTGTGACACTAAGCGTTTAGCTTCAGTCACATAGCGGTTACCTGGGCCAAAAATCTTATCGACCGCCGGAATCGTTTCCGTGCCAAAGGCCAGTGCTGCAATCGCCTGCGCGCCGCCCACTTGATAGATTTCAGTGATCCCACAGGCATTGGCGGCATAGATAATGGCATCGTTGATGGGCGGTGGGCTGACTAACACTCTTTGTTCGCAGCCGGCAATTTTGGCGGGCAGGGCAAGCATCATCACGGTCGAAATCAATGGCGCGCTGCCACCGGGGATATATAAACCCACTTTTTCAATCGGTTCGCTACGTAGCTCGCAGCGTACTCCCGCCTCGGTTTCCATATCAATCGGGCGAAATTGCTGGGCGCTGTGAAACACATCTATGTTCGCCATGGCTTTGGATATCGCCGCTTTCAGCTCTGGCGATACCCGTGCGCTTGCCGCAGCTATTTCGGCTTCGCCCATACGGAGTTCACCAATCTTAGCGCTATTGAAGCCATCAAATTTTTGATTAAATTCTTGAATGGCGGCATCACCCCGCGTCGCCACCGCATCGAGAATGGCGCGAACGCTTTGCTCTAAGCCACTGTCACCGATTAAGGGTGAGCGTTTCAGCGCCGTTTTTTGCTCGGCGGTTGATAAGGTTGACCAAGTTAGGATTTCCATACATTACCCCATCATTTTTTCGATTGGCATCACCAGAATCGAGCTGGCACCGAGTGCGGTTAGCTGTTCCATAGTATCCCAGAACAAATCTTCAGTACTGACGGCGTGGATAGCGACGCGGTTAGTATCATCATTTAATGGCAATACGGTGGGGTTTTCAGCACCGGGCAGCAGGGCGACGATTTGGTCTAAGGTTTCGGTTGGCGCGTGCAGCAGGATGTATTTGCTCTCACGGGCGCGGATAACGCCGTTGACGCGGGATAGAATTTTGTCGATGAGTGCTTGTTTAGTCGGCGTTTGGGTTTGGGTCGACTGAATGATGCAGGCCATAGAGCGGTAAATCACTTCGGTTTCGTATAAACCGTTGGCTTCTAAGGTGGCGCCCGTCGACACGAGATCACAAATTCCATCGGCAAGGCCAGCGCGTGGGGCGACTTCAACCGAGCCTTTTAACATACAGTCGCGATAATTTATGCCTTTTTGTTGCATAAAACGGCGCAGCAGGTTCGGGTAAGACGTGGCGATGCGTAATCCTTCTAAAGAGGAGGCATCCGCGTAACTGAATTCTGTGGGTACGGCTAACGAGAGGCGACATGAGCCAAAATCTAGCTGACGCAGTTTGAGGCAATCTGCGGGCTTGTTAAGTGTTTGACGCTCGATTTGTTCTTCTTCGAGCACGTTTTCACCGATAATCCCCATATCAACCACACCATCCATCACCAGTCCTGGGATATCATCATCACGAACGCGCAGTAAATCGATAGGCATATTGTCAGCGTGAGCGATAAGACGTTGTTCATTAATGGAAAATTTAACACCGCAGCTTTTTAAAAGTTGCTGAGAGTCAGTAGAAAGGCGGCCAGATTTTTGGATGGCGATGCGTAAACGGTTCGATTCAGTCATAGTGTTATCTCGCTCAAAAGTATCAAAATTAAAAGATTCAAAAGTGTGTTGTTTAATCGGTTTAATACGCCTGCCGTTCAATGGGCTCTAGTTAAGATCTCTAGTTAAGTGCTCTAGCTAACGTATTGATAATTTATAAAATATCTAAAATTTATTATTAAATTAAAATCAAAATTAAAATTAAAATTAAAATCAAAATTAAAACCAAAATTAACGTCTAAAAGCAAAAACCCCCGGAATTCCTTCCAGGGGTTTATGATCATCTTGAATCAGTCCGCCAGAAGGATATAGTCCTCCGGCAGTGAGCGTCCGAAGGCTACCGCATATGGTGGTGATGGTGGTGGATAGCGTTCAGTAGTGGGCTCATTTTACTCTCTCGGTATTTAACTTTATTGGCTCAGCTGCTCGAAATACAGTGAAGCGTTGAATGCGTTGTTACGGACGTCTATCCGTATAAGTGTATTTAAACTAACCGCTTTTATGAGCCTTTGCAACAGCAATTTTGAATTAAACGAGAATATTTATGCGTTTTTGTGAAAGGCAGAGGGTTATCGCTAAATAAAGCGATTGAGTCTATTTGTTGGCGGAATGTTGAAAGTGGGCCGAAATGTGTTGGTAAGTCGTGCCGAACTAGCATCAGCGTAATCTGTTCCAATGACCGAGAAAGTCGTGAAGTCAATGTGTATGTAATCATTAAGCACAGTCATTCCAGTAACACGCCGTGAATATATCCATATATGCCGCCGTCGAGCCTTCAGCGACGAGTTTATGGCGAGTCACTGGGGAAACAATGGCAATTAATGCTGCGCGTACTCAAGTATTTTGTTTTGGGAGCTTTGTATCAAAACTGACGATCCATAAAATGAACAGCTTGAAATGGCGGCTCATGTATGGCGCGAGGGAAAGAACCCGAGAAATTATTTTTGCTAACTTGTAGTCTTATCTTAAATCAGCATAATGCTTCGAGCCGTTAAGCTTAACGCTATCGTTTACGGCCGTGGTTTGCGGTACTAACCAGTGCATGTGGCTAAAAAAACATCACAATGCACTCGCTCAGCAGCCTAGCAGCAGCTTATAGTGTGGCCTTACTACATGGTTTCTATAACATTTCCTAACACCTTGATAAAGGATTGATTCTCCCTTTGACTCGCTCCCGCCAACCGACATCAAAGCATGCTCCCTCTAAAGAAATAGTGGCTAAGCCTGCTGCCGCAAAAGGCGCTGCTGCGGTGAGCCGACTTGCGTCTGAAGTGCAACGCGCATTTTTGCCCGATGGAGTATTGTCTAAGCACATTCAAGGGTTTAGTGCGCGAACAAGCCAAATGCAAATGGCGCAGCAAGTGAGTGAGGCGATAGCGGCGAAGAGTAATGTGGTGATTGAGGCGGGCACAGGGGTGGGTAAAACCTTTGCGTATTTGATCCCTGCGATATTGAGCGGCAAGCAAGTTATCGTCAGTACGGGCAGTAAAAATCTGCAAGAGCAGTTGTTTTTTAAAGATTTACCCGCGCTGGTTGCCATGTTGGGAATTGAGCCCAAACTGGCGCTGCTAAAGGGGCGCAATAATTATCTGTGCCAGTGGCGACTCGATAAGCAAATGAGCGAGGCGACGCATATCGATGCGCGTTTATTGGATGATTTGTTGAAAATAAATCAGTGGGCGAGCACCTGTAAAGATGGCGATATTGGCGGCTTGACCTCAGTACCTGAGAATTCCTCGGCGCTGCCGCTCGTGGTCAGTACCAAAGAAAGCTGTATTGGCAAGCGTTGCGATTTTTATGATGCCTGCTTTACTCGCAAGGCGCGCAGCCGAGCCATGGATGCCAAAATCATTGTGGTTAACCACCATTTGTTTTTCGCCGATAGCGTACTCAAAGACACGGGCTTTGCTGAGTTACTGCCCGATCCCGACGTAGTGATTTTCGATGAAGCGCATTTATTACCCGATATTTGCGTTAACTATTTTGGCCAGCAATGTTCTAGTCGCACTATCGATGATTTTATTCAAAAGCTACTCGCTATTTATCAGACCGAACTCAGCGATACGGGGCAACTCGCCCAATTTTGTCAGCGTTGCCTTACCAAATTAAGTGACTGGCATAATCAGTTATATTCCTGCGGTGAATCCGACTGGCGTTTAGTGCTGGGCAATAAAGCGCTCGCGGCGGCGTCATGGGATTTATTAGCGGAATTAACTGCGCTGCAGAATTTATTAATGGCCCATATTGGCCGCAGTGAATTGTTAGATGATATCGCCATCAAGTTGGCGGAGCTGAATAACAAGCTCAGTGTGTTTTTTAACTGTGATAATAATCTGGCTGCCTACAGCATTGAATTTGGTAGTCGTTTTGTGGTGCTGCGAATTTCACCCATCAATATTGCCCGTGAGTGCCAGCAGTTATTTGTGCCTGAAACCAGCTGGATATTTACCTCGGCAACCTTGCAGGTTAATCGCAGCCTTACCCATTTCGCCCGAGAAATGGGCATCGTCGATGCGCAGCAAAGCATTCTCGATAGTCCCTTTGATTATCCCCGCCAAGCGGTATTTTGTGTGCCGAGACAACTTGGCAGCGTGACCAATCAACAGCAAGCATTAAAACAGCTGGTGGAGGTGTGCGTGCAAGCGATAGACGCAGCGCAGGGGCGGACTTTTATTTTATTTACTAGCCATAAAATGCTCGAACAAGCAGCGTTGGCACTGCGAACTCGCACTCAGTATCCGCTGCTGGTACAAGGCCAAGCGGGTAAACAGAGTCTGCTGACGAAGTTTCGCCAACTCGGCAATGCGGTGTTGCTCGGCACCAGTAGTTTTTGGGAAGGGGTGGATGTGCGCGGCAAATTGTTAAGCTGCGTGATCATCGACAAATTACCTTTTGTGTCGCCCGATGAGCCCCTGTATCGAGCCCGAGCCGATAATGTGAGTCGTCAGGGACTCGATCCCTTTACTGAAGTGTCGTTACCTCAGGCAATTATTGCGCTGAAACAAGGGGTTGGCCGTCTTATTCGCGATGAAAAAGACCGCGGTGTGCTGATCCTTTGTGATAATCGCATTGTGAATCGCTATTACGGTCAAGCCTTTCTAAATTCACTGCCGCCAATGGCGCGTACCCGTGACCTAGATAAAGCGCTGGAATTTTTAAGACAGATCCCTTAAAGCCGATCCCATAAGACAAATCCCTTAAGGCTGCTCGCTTGAGGAAGTGTTCTAAAAGTTCGACAGCTTAAAACTGAATTCATAAAAAACGGGCTGGCGATAGTTTCGCAAGCCCGTTTTTACCTAGATAAACCCATGTGTGTGGCTGATTGCTATTAGAAACTTGCCGTCACGCCCGCATAAATACTGCGGCTCTTTTGAATGTAATCAAGATCGGTAGCCACTTGGTCGCGCTCAGCATCCGTTAGGTTAGTGACGCCGAGTTTGACTCTGAACATAGGATTAATTTGGTAATTTGCCCCTAGGTCGAGTGAACCATAACCCGTCGATTTTACATTGGTGCGCAAATACTGATCGCCAGTATAGTGGTAGGCGATAAAGGTAGATAAGCCCTCCAATGCCTGCCATTGCAGTTTCAGGTTGTAGCTGTCATCCGGCGTTAGGGTAAAAGGCGCGCCATTTTGCTTATCTTCGGCATCGGTTTTACTGTAATTACCGCTAAAGCTGACCGTGTCGGTTACATCGTACCAAGCCTGTAGTTCCCAGCCGGTGATCTTGGCTTCGTTCACGTTTCGGTAAGTTAACACTGCGCCTGGCGTTCTATCCCAGGTTTCTGTGATGATTTTATTTTCTACATCATTGTGGAAGTAGGTGATTGAGCCGCCAAAATCAGTGGTTTGATATTGGGTCGATAACTCGTAGTTCACTGAGGTTTCGGGCTGTAGATCGGGATTCCCCGCAACGGTGCAGGCGCCGCGACAAGCTGGGATAATATAGTCGGCTTGGGACTGCGACATATTTGGCGCTTTAAAGGCTTTGCCACCGCCACCTTTGATTACCCATTCAGAGCTTAAGTTATACACTAAATACACGCGTGGGCTAAATTCGGTGCCGTACACATCGTGGTGATCGACGCGCCCGCCTAAGGTGATATTGAGTTCGCCTAAGCTAAATTCATCTTGCAGATACAAGGCCGATTGACTGTCGTCTAAGGTGCCATCGCCCAAAATGTTGCGGCTGTTTTCAAGCTGAGTCCAACGGTATTCTGCGCCGCTGGTTAACATGTGATCCCCAAGTAGTACTGTGGTTTGTCCGTCGAGATTGTGGTTGGTTTGGGTGATATTACCAATTTCGGCGATTAACGCTGAGTCGTCAGTTACCTCAACATTTTCATAGTAATAGCGCAGGCGAGTATCGCCCCAATTCCAGTGGCCATTGTGGGTTAAACCTGAGCTTATCCGCTCGGCTTGTTGGTTATTGGTGAGAATCGTGCCGTAGTTATTCCAATCTGATTCACGTTCGTCATTGGCGTAACTTAAATCAAATTGCAGATCTTGCTGACTATCAATCAACCATTGCAGGTTAGCGAGGGCGCTGATTTCATCCCTGTCTTCTAACGCATCAATGGTGGGTTTTAAGTCTGAACGCCATGCATCGCGTTTATTGCTGTCGATGATTAAGTTTGCCAGTAATTTATCTTTGATCAGTGCGCCGCTGGTGTAGAAATTGTACTTAGTGCTGTCTCCACCTTTGCCGCTGGTGGGCGTATCGTATTGCACGCCAACACTGGTCTGCCAGTCGTCAGTGGGTTGGCGCAGTATGACGTTAACCACACCGCCTAAGGCTTCGGAGCCGTAGAGGGATGACATGGGCCCGCGCACGACTTCGATACGCTCAATTGCAGACATTGGAATGGATGATAAGTCAAAATCGTTGCCATAACCGGAGGTTAGTGCTTCGCGGGAGTTGACTCGGCGGCCGTTGATTAAGATCAGCGTGTAGTCCGAATCCAGTCCGCGCAGGCTAATTTCATTGCGACCATAGGGCGTGCCTTCGCTGATGTTCACACCCTGTAAATAACGCACTGCGCTGGCCAGATCGTCAATCACTAGCGCTTCAAGTTCACTGCGGTTTATCACAGACACAGATGCGGGCGCCGACAGTTCCGAATGCTGAGTTTGCGTTGCTGTGATCACCATACGTTCCATTTCTGCTGTGGCATCTTGGGGAGCTGCGGCAGTTGCCCATGCAGCGGGTAACAACAGGCTTAAGCCAATGGCGCGCGATAGGCGGTTCAGCGTAAGAGTCGATTTTGTGGCAGATGCGTGACAGATTAGGCGAGTACGGCGGATAAATCGGGACATATCATTCTTCCTTGGGTAATTTCGGCGAATGATAATTATTCTTAAATAGTGCATCAAGAGCGCAGATCCCGCTTTTGTGTAAAGACTATGTAAATTTTACTCTTTAATAACAGTATGATAGCGGGTATGTCTGTTGAGGGGGCTGCTTGCACTACCAAGCTGATGTTGCTGAGAAACAAATATGAGAAAGCGAGTGTGATCAGCGAATACGAAATAGCTAATGCGAAAAGGCTAAACGCTGAGGTGGGGTAAATCGCGAAAAGATAGTGAAACTAGCCATAAATTGTCTGCAGATGCTGCAGGCAAATTCAAGTTTTAATTATATTGTTCTGATTTAAAAGGATAATAAAATTGGCATACGCTTTGCTGATACTTCTACTGCAGATGTGTGGCGCTATGCAGGTTTGTGATGTGGAGCGTCGCCATAAAAATTTACAGCCAACATTCACGGAGAGAATATGAATCCAGCATTCTATAGCCTAGCCACAGTCGCCGTTTTAACTTTGTCACTCGCCACTACCGAACCCGCTGTTGCCACAGATGCGCCCGCATTAGCTAATGCAGTATCAGTTAAAACCGCTGAGGCTGCACATGCAGGCACTGTGCAACCCGCTGCCTTAGAAGATACCTTATCGACTCAAATTGCAGCAGTGGATTTTGCCGTGTTCGACAGTTTCAATAAGTGCGCAGCCCCCGCTGAACTCAAGAAACACGCAGCGTTTTTCACTGAAGATGTTGAGTTCTACCACGATACAGGTGGCGTAACATGGAACCGCAAGGACATGATCGCCAATACCGAAAAATACGCCTGTGGCCATTACCGCCGCGAGTTAGTTGCGGGTACGATGAAAGTGTTTCCGGTGAAAGAGTTTGGCGCGATAGAGCAAGGCGTTCACCGTTTTTGCAGCTTTGAAACCGGCAGCTGCGATGGCCTAGCCGACTTTGTGATTGTATGGCGCAAACAGGACGAGCAGTGGAAGGCCACCCGAGTGCTGAGCTATGGACACAGAACCGCCGAGGCCAAAACGGACTAAACCATTAAACTAAAGCTAGCTTTTAACAAGAAACGAGCCTTTAACAAAAACTAGCCCCTAACAAAATGCTAGCCTCTATAAAAATGCAGCAGTCGATTATTGGCGGGCATAGCCACATCTTGCTTCAGTGTTAAACCTTGCTCGCTGGCTAAACTGCAAATCCATTCAATATCGCGAATGCCGCTGGCGGGATCGCGCTGTTTTAAAAAGGCATCGAATTGGCGATTGCTGTCACTGCTGAATTCGCCTTGGTAGTTGAAGGGGCCGTAAATGCACAGTGTTTTGAGTTGGGGGAGATACAGACCAAGGCCAGTAAAAAACGCTTCAACCATATTTTTGCTCATAATATGCAAAGTGTTCGCAGTAAATACGCCATCAATATCAGGTGTTAATTCCTCCACTGGCCATGGCGCGGTAACATCAAGGATAAGCGGTAAGCCTAGATTTGCCGCTGCATTGGGTAGCTTGCCTTCATGCATACACCTTGCGGTAATTACCTCAATATATTCAACTTGATCGCTGGTTTGCCAGATTAAATGGGGAAGATTGGCTGCAAAAAATACGGCATGTTGGCCCGTACCACTGCCGATCTCGAGTACATGTTGGTTGAGTGAGAATGCCTGCGTTAATACGGCTAAAATCGGTGCTTTGTTGTTTTCGCACGCTTGGGAAAACGGCAGTTGGCTAAGTGGCTGGGCAATGGGTAATAGTGACATAATGGACTCGAGGTTGCTGAGATTAAAAGAGGATGACGCTGCACAAGCCTATCTTAAACCAGCAAAAAGCATAAGGCTTAAAAGATAAAATGAGCCCGCCTTAATATTCGGCGCCTAAGCTCATGTTCTTAATCTCTGGCTCCTTAATCTCTAGCTCCATAATCACAGGGCCGCCATTTCAGATACTTTCATCTCAAGCTTTTCGATTTCAGGCTCGTCAAGCAGGAGCCAGCCCAACTCCCTTTGTTATGTCCAGCAAGCGGTTAGCACAATCCGCTGTTGACCTCGATCTCAACTCAGATATACTCTCAAATTCTGAACACTTGTAAAAAATATAAAACAACATCGACGGGTAACGTGTTAACGCTAGCGCTCATAAACTAAGCCTTAATACCCATTACCAGCACACAGCTTTTAGTACTTAACGTTCAACACTCAACTTTTAATATTTAACTTTCAACACTTAACTTTCAACATCAAGGAATGACTATGCCAGCAGAGCGTTGCGCCTCCTACTACAATGCCACCATTAACCAAGAGTCGGATTATCCTGCGCTTGAAGGCGACATTCGCGTCGATGTGGCGATTGTCGGTGGCGGGTTTACCGGTGTAGCAACGGCGCTTGAATTATCCGAGAAGGGCTACAAGGTGGCACTTATTGAGGCTAATAAAATTGCGTGGGGCGCAACCGGACGCAACGGTGGGCAGGTGACCGGCAGTTTGTCCGGCGATGCCGCGATGACAAAACAACTGCGCCGCCAAATCGGCACTGAAGCTGAAGATTATGTGTGGAATTTACGTTGGCGCGGTCATGACATTATTAAAAATCGGGTGGCCAAGTACGGCATAGAGTGTGATTTAAAGTTTGGTCATATCCAAACCGCTTACCAGCCAAATCACATGCACGAGCTTAGGGCTATGCATGATGAAGCGCAGCGTCGCGGCATGGGGGAGTTTATGACCTTGGTCTCCGCCGATGAAATGCCCGCCTATTTAGGCTCGCCCTTGTATCACGGCGGTTTAGTCAATCGGCGCAACATGCATTTGCACTCAGTCAATCTATGCCTTGGTGAAGCTCGCGCCGCAGCAGGTCTTGGGGCGTTGATCTTTGAACACTCGCCCGTGCTCGATATTGAGGAGGGCGATCTTGCTACCGTTGTCACAGCCAAGGGGAAAGTGCGCGCCAATAGCGTGCTGATCGCGGGGAATGCCTACCATAAACTTGCGCGTCCTCAACTACGTGGCATGTTATTTCCAGCGTCCTTAGGCAATTGTGCCACGGCGATTCTGCCCGATGAGATCGCTTCGCAAATCAATCCGCAGGATTTAGCCGTGTACGATTGTCGCTTTGTGCTGGATTACTATCGCCTGACCGCAGATAAACGGTTGATGTTCGGCGGCGGCACTAACTACAGCGGCCGCGATCCTAAGAATGTGGCGGCGGAACTGCGGCCCGCGATTGAGCGTACGTTTCCACAATTAAAGGGCATTAATATCGAATTTGCCTGGGCCGGAATGGCGGGAATTGTGATTAACCGTATCCCGCAGCTCGGCAAAGTGTCGCCTAACGTATTCTATTGCCAAGGCTATTCTGGGCATGGAGTGGCGACATCGCACATTATGGCCGAGATCATGGCCAATGCGATGGACGGACAATTGCGTGAATTTGATCTGTTTGCCGGCATGCGCCATATCCGTATTCCGTTAAATGAATGGTTCGGCAATCAAGCGTTGGCGTTAGGCATGTTGTATTACACTTTACGGGAAAACTGGCGCTAGTTTGCGGCGTCTTGTCTGTTATCGCTTTGTTTGTTCGAACTGAGTAATCCGCTCAACAACAGGCGGCTCCAGAATAAACCTCTCAGCAATAGATTTTTTAGCAACAGACTGCTCCACAAAATACTGCTCAACAACCAGCTGTTCAGAAAAAGATTAGTCCTGTTCGACGAGTTTTTCGGCGAGGTAATCGACCAATACGCGGATCTTGGTCGATAAATGGCGGTTTTGCGGATAGAGCGCCCAAATGCCTTCTTTGGCTTCGCGGTGACCGTCGAGTAAGGACAGCAAACGTCCCGCATTTATATCATCTTCAATATAATAATCAGGCAGTTGTACTATACCAATTCCCTTTAGCGCCGCATCCCTTAATGCGTAGCCGCTGTTACAATTGAGATTGCCGCGCACTTTGATATTGCGCTCGCGGCCATTTTCCACAAAGCGCCAGTAATTGTGATTACCAATCAAGCAATTGTGCTGGCTAAGTTCAGATAAGGTATGGGGCTGGCCGTATTTTTCAACATAACTCGGTGAGGCGGCCACATAGTGAGTACGGCTGCTTAAGGGTTTGGCCATTAAACTCGAATCGGCGAGTTTGCCGAGGCGAATCGCTAGATCGTAACCGCCTTCAATCAAGTCCAAGGTACGATTGGTCAAGTCGACGCTAAATTCAACACTGGGATATTGCACCATAAAATCATTGAGTAACGGCATGATAAATTTTTCGCCATAGGCCACGGGAGCCGTGAGTTTGACTAAGCCTTGGGGTGAGTCCTTTAGGTTTGAGATGGCGCGCTCGGCTTCTTCTAACCCGGTTTGTAATTGGCGGCAATGACGATAATAAATGGTGCCTTCTTCGGTTAGCGACACTTTGCGAGTAGTGCGGTAAAACAGCTTAGTGCCGAGGCGATTCTCTAAGGCGCTGACTTGGCGGCTCACGTGGGCGGTGGAGATATTCAGCCGCTGCGCCGCTAAGGTAAAACTTTCGGCTTCGGCCACTGCGACAAACTCAGAAATGCCATCCCAGAGATACATTGTTGTTACTCAGTAAAAATGAATTGCTTGAATACTAGATTGTCTCTCGCTGAGAAACAAATACAATCTTACTATTCATTAGCATCAGTGCAGTAGCATCAGTGCTATCGGTATCAGGGTATGCTGAGTCGGTATGTTTGAGCCAATATGTTTGAACCAAGATGCTTTAGCTTAAGTAGAAGCGATTACAACAATAATTTTCTCCTATTACCTATCAAGGGACGGTAACAATGTCGAACGAAAAACCGCAGTTTATTAAATCAAAGGCCGCTGTTGCTTGGGGACCAGGACAACCACTGAAGATTGAAGAAGTGGATGTGATGTTACCTAAAGCAGGGGAAGTCTTAGTGCGCATTGTGGCCACAGGCGTGTGTCACACGGATGCGTTTACCCTTAGCGGCGACGATCCAGAAGGGGTATTTCCAGCGATTCTAGGCCACGAAGGCGGCGGTATCGTTGAGCAAGTGGGCGAGGGCGTGACCAGCGTGCAAGTGGGCGATCATGTGATCCCACTTTATACCCCAGAATGCGGCGAGTGTAAGTTCTGCCTATCGGGCAAAACTAACCTGTGCCAAAAAATTCGCGCGACCCAAGGTAAGGGCTTAATGCCCGATGGCACCACGCGTTTTTATCTCGATGGTAAACCTATTTTCCATTACATGGGTTGCTCGACTTTCTCTGAATATACTGTGTTGCCTGAAATCTCATTGGCGAAAGTCAATAAGAGCGCGCCATTAGAAGAAATTTGTCTGCTGGGTTGCGGTGTAACCACAGGCATGGGCGCTGTGATGAATACGGCCAAAGTGGAAGAAGGCGCGACCGTAGCGATTTTCGGCCTCGGCGGTATCGGTCTATCGGCAATTATCGGTGCTACTATGGCCAAAGCCAGTCGCATTATCGCGATTGATATCAACGAATCTAAGTTCGAGTTAGCCAAAAAGCTCGGCGCGACTGATTGCATCAACCCTAAATTACTCGATAAGCCCATCCAAGAGGTGATCGTTGAAATGACCGACGGCGGCGTAGATTACTCATTTGAGTGTATCGGCAACGTCAATGTGATGCGCAGCGCCTTAGAGTGTTGCCATAAGGGCTGGGGTGAGTCGGTGATTATCGGTGTTGCCGGTGCTGGTCAAGAGATTTCAACTCGTCCATTCCAATTAGTGACTGGCCGCGTGTGGCGCGGTTCTGCCTTTGGCGGTGTGAAAGGGCGTTCTGAACTACCCCACATTGTTGAGCGTTACTTAGCTGGTGAGTTCAAGCTCGATGATTTTATCACCCATACTATGGGACTTGAGCAAATCAATGAAGCGTTCGAGTTGATGCACCAAGGTAAAAGCATCCGTAGCGTGATCCATTTTGATAAATAAGCGATTTTGCACGCTAAGTTGATGCTTCAGCTTGATGTGACAAACCGGCAGACAGGTGCAAATCTGTCTGCCGTGTTGCCAAATGATCAGATAACTAACGCTAAAACTAACTCTAAGACAAGCGTTATGACCAAGCGCTAAAAGATTGAGCTTAAAAGGACTTGTATGACCATAGAAAATATCAGTTGTAACAAGAGTTTCGGCGGTTGGCATAAGCAGTATCGCCATCAATCTCAGTCGTTAAACTGCGAGATGCGCTTCGCGATTTATCTGCCGCCCGAAGCGGTGAATAAACCTGTGCCTGTGCTGTATTGGCTCTCAGGCCTAACCTGCACCGATGAAAACTTTATGCAGAAGGCGGGCGCACAGCATATGGCGGCTGAGCTTGGGATGGCGATTGTTGCCCCTGATACTAGCCCTCGCGGTGACGATGTGCCCGATGCGGCGGACAAAGCCTACGATTTAGGCTTAGGCGCGGGGTTTTACCTCAATGCGACCAAAGCACCATGGAACCGTCATTATAAAATGTACGATTACATAGTCCACGAGTTGCCAGCCTTGATTGAAGCCCATTTTCCTGTGACTACACAGCGCGCCATCTCTGGCCATTCGATGGGCGGCCATGGTGCTTTGGTGATTGGCCTGAGTAATCCGCACAGATATAGCTCAATTTCGGCCTTTAGTCCGATTTCGAATCCGAGTAATGCGCCTTGGGGCATTAAAGCCTTCAGTGAGTACTTAGGTGAGAATCGTGAACATTGGCGCCAGTACGATGCCTGCGAGTTGCTTAAGCTCGCGATTAGCGAAGTGCCAGTACTGATTGACCAAGGTGAAGCTGACAGCTTTTTAGACACCCAATTGATGCCACAATCGCTGGTGGATATCGCCCATACCAAGGGTTATCCCTTGGATGTGCGGATGCAGCCGGGGTACGATCACAGCTACTACTTTATCGCGAGCTTTATTGAAGAACACCTTAAGTTCCATAGTTTGTACTTTAAGCCCTGAATCGTCGATTCAGCATTCATGCCGATCAGCTAAAACAAAAATGCCGCAACTCAGTGAGTGGCGGCATTTTTTATTGTGTAGTTTAAGCGATTAGTGGGAGTGAATTAACACTCAAAGCGGTTATCTAGAGTGAATTAGCACTCAACTATGTTGACCGCTAGACCGCCTTTGGCGGTTTCTTTGTATTTGCTGCGCATGTCTCTGCCGGTATCCATCATGGTTTTGATCACTTTATCCAGTGAAACCTTATGGTTACCATCACCACGTAGAGCCATACGAGAGGCGTTGATCGCCTTGATCGCGCCCATGGCATTACGTTCGATGCATGGCACTTGCACTAGGCCGCCCACAGGATCGCAGGTTAAACCTAAGTTATGTTCCATGCCGATTTCAGCTGCGTTTTCAACGTGCTCAACCGTGCCGCCCATGATTTCAGTCAGGGCGCCAGCAGCCATAGAACAGGCTACGCCGACTTCACCTTGACAACCCACTTCGGCGCCAGATATTGAGGCATTTTTCTTGTACAAAATACCAATTGCGGCGGCGGTTAATAGGTAACGGGCGCAGACATCAATATCCACTTCTTGTACGAAAGTATCGTAGTAGCATAATACTGCTGGGATAATTCCCGCTGCGCCGTTTGTGGGTGCTGTCACTACGCGATCGCCGGCTGCATTTTGCTCGTTGACCGACAGGGCGAATAAATCGACCCAATCCATAGCGGTTAATGGATCGACATTGTTACGGCCTTCGGCTTTCAAACGACGGTACAGGGCAGGGGCGCGGCGACGCAGTTTTAAGCCGCCAGGTAAAATGCCTTCTTTTTGATAGCCGCGTTCGATACAGGTTTTCATGGTCTGCCAAATGTTCCACAGCTTGGCTTTGACTTCATCTTCGGTGGCTAAACTCAGTTCGTTCGCCATCATCAAAGAAGAAATGCTCAGACCTTGTTCGCCACACAATTCTAATAATTGCGCTGCGCTGCCAAAATCAAAAGGTGCCGCTTCGATTTGTGATGCAGGGGATGCGTTACGTTGGCTGATTTCGTCTTCATCTAAGATAAAGCCGCCGCCGACAGAATAATAAGTGCGCTCAAAAATACACTCATCTTTACAATAAGCGTATAAGGTCATGGCGTTGGCGTGTGCTGGCAAGGTTTTGCGTCTGTGGTAAGTAATGCCTTGCTCGCGGGTAAATTTAACCACTTTGCCACAGTGCAGGGTTAAGGTTTCGTCCTTAGAGACGTGCTCTAAAATGCCGTCGATACTGTCAGTGTCTACGGTTTCTGGATCTTCACCCATTAAGCCTAAAATCACTGCTTTGCCCGTGCCGTGGCCTTTGCCTGTTTGGCCTAGGGAGCCAAAGAGCTCGGCTCTTAATTCATCAATCTGGGTCACGAGTCCTGAGTCAGTCAGGTTTTGCATAAAAATTTTGCCCGCTTTCATTGGGCCGACAGTATGTGAACTCGATGGACCTATGCCGATCTTGAACATGTCAAATACGCTAATCATGATAGAAGTCCTGTTGTGTCTTGTTTATTATTTTAGTCTGAGTGCATGGGATTGCTCGCTCTGCAGATTGAAGCACGCTAATCTTCAACGTGAACTCTGGTCAATGGCGGCGCTCTTTCATGCGAAATCTGCTTGTGTGATACTCTAGCTTCAGTATCCCATAGATTAGCGTGACAATTCACATTAGTTTTTTTAATTCATTATAGTTCGGATAAGCTGAACTTAATTGGGACTTTTTTGTTGACCATTTTATGGCCAAGAATACAGGCTTTAAAAGCGCTACAAGGGCAGATGGTTCGCTTTTTTGGGCTTTTTTGTGAGCGCGACCCACTTATGGCTTGAGTGGTTATTTTTTGAGTATTAATGAAAATTTTTAGGGAGAAGTATGAGCTATTTAATGTTGGACCTACTGTCGTTGGACGTCAGTGAGGCAGAATCTGAGATGCTACGCCATCCACAGGTGGGTGGTTTAATTCTATTTTCCCGCAATTTTTCAAGCCGTGATCAGTTGATCCGTCTGGTACAACAGATACGCCAAATCCGCCCTGAACTATTAATTGCCGTCGATCATGAGGGCGGTCGAGTACAACGCTTCCGCGATGGCTTTACCGTTATTCCTGCCATGGGCGACATTTTACCTGCGGCAAAAGGTGATATAGCGTTAGCCAAACGCTGGGCCTGTGAACTGGGTTTCTTAATGGCGATTGAACTACTGGCCTGCGATATCGATTTAAGTTTCGCGCCCGTGTTGGACTTAAACGGCGTTAGTCAAGTCATAGGTAAACGCAGCTTTAGCCCAGAGCCTGCCGAGGTGATTACACTGGCCGAAAGCTTTATTGCGGGCATGGCCGCCGCAGGCATGGGCGCCGTAGGTAAACATTTCCCCGGACACGGCAGTGTAGTGGCGGATTCGCACTACGAGAAACCGATTGACGAGCGTGATGCCGAGGCGATTTTTGCAAAGGATATTCTGCCGTTTAAAGAACTGATCGCAAAAGAGAAGTTATTAGGCGTGATGCCCGCGCACGTGGTTTATCCTAAAGTCGACCCCAACTCTGCGGGCTTCTCAGAATACTGGCTAAAACAAGTGCTGCGCAAAGAGCTTGGCTTTAACGGGGTGATTTTCTCCGACGATCTCGGCATGCAAGGCGCAGGATTTGCGGGCGATTACCGTGCAAGGGCCAGCGCTGCCTTAGCCGCCGGTTGCGATATGATTTTAGTGTGCAATGACAATGCGGGCGTGATGTCGCTACTCGATGGCTTTACTTGGCCAGAGAGCGCGCCGCAGTATCCTGCAAGTTTACTCAAGCCCAATGCCGCACAAACGGCCGCAGCGCTCGATAATACCGCCCGTTGGGAAAACGCGAAACAGCTTGCGGAGCAAATTTGTTTGGCCCAACAGGCGAAAGTTTGATGTAGCGCAAGGTGTGAGATCACTCTTTTGCTAGGGTTAGTTAATTCACTGTAATCAAAAATGATTAAAAGGCCTTGATATGATTTTCTATCTTCATGGATTTGATGCGACTAGCCCAGGTAATCACGAAAAAATGCGTCAGTTGCAGTTTATCGACCCTGACGTACGTTTGATCAGTTACAGCACCTTGCACCCTAAGCACGACATGCAACACTTGCTCAAGGAAGTCGCTAAGCAAATGAAGCATAGCGACGATCCCGTGCCGTTAATGGTTGGCGTAGGACTCGGCGCTTATTGGGCCGAGCGCATTGGTTTTTTAAATGGGCTTAAATCTGTGCTGATTAATCCTAATTTGCACCCAGAAGATAATATGCAGGGCAAGATTGATCGCCCAGAAGAATATGCCGATATTGCCAATAAGTGCGTGTCGCAATTTCGTGAAAAGAATACCCACAAGGCCATGTGTATATTTTCAGTGAATGATGAGATGTTCAATAATCAGCAACTCGCTAGTGAATTAAGCGCCTATTATTCGATTGATTGGGATGACGTTCAGCCCCACAAATTCCACCAACTCGCCGCCCATCTCCCCAAAATAAAAGCCTTTAAATTGGCTTAATTGATATCGATTGAATAAAAGTAACACTCCTCTTTTTATATATAAGGGGGAGTGGATTTATCTTATCGGCTATTCCGCCTTATGGTTTTGGCTTTCGTACTTCATGTGGCGCACATTGCGACTTTGAATATGACTGTGGCTATTAGGAATATTTTTAAGTAGAGCATATTGAGGGCTCTAGATTATAAAATCGACTGTATTGGTTTTGAACTTAAATGTGTAGGAAAGTAGTCTCGAGTGGCTGCGACTTTTGGTTTTTTTTTAGGGGATTAGTGTTGGCTGGTATCTACTTGCATAGGCTTACCATGGCATTGACTCACCGACACGCAGCCAGTCCGTCCGTGGATGCTCGACCGCCCCGTCCATGGGGCGGACGGTCGTCTCGCTAATCACCATGGCTCGCCTTTCGAGCGCATGCGTAACCTCTAGGTTTTAAAGACTAGATCTAATCTTAACGATTATTAGGCACCACTCTTATTGGACAAAAACGTGCTATGTTTTGCGCGGAATTATCTTCATTTCGGATCAACAAAAATAATTCCAAGCGCTGAATCGTGGACAATAATGAACTTAAGGATGTAACGCTTGGCTTGAGGCTTTACCTTTACACCATTTGCCGCTGTTGTGCTGCTTTTTAAACTCGCACATACTATCCCATCGACCACTTATGCCACTGTATTGACGTCGAAACTCTTTAGCTGAAGTGAGCCACGCATCGGGCGAAATTCCTAATTCATTGAGTAGTTTTGGCCGTTGATTATCGATATAGCCTTTTTTATCAAGGCGTATAGCTCGTCCCGTCCAATCTATCAACTCAAGATAATCTGCAAAATGAAACGGAATGCCTGTTTGCTGGCTCAGAAGTGTTGAACCATCAAATTTTGCGAGGGCTTTAGATAGGACTGGCTGTAGGTTATCTGCGGTAGTTTTGACCAGTTGGGGCGAGTTGATATGAGGATTAAGCGCATTCACGCGCTCCTGAATCGATGTAAAATCAGAGGATTGCACGGAGTCGGCAATCCCTGCTCGAATAGGATTTAAATCGACATACATCATGCACGCCAGCAGTGCTTGCTCATCTAACAACGCTTGTGACTTAAAACGGCCTTCCCAAAAAGCGCCTTTACACTCATCTTCACGATTGGCCTTACGGGCAATTTCTTCATTTAAACAGCGCATAAACCAAGAGATACTGCTCAGTCGCTCATGCCACTCGGCGAGTAATGCATCAAGTAACATCACTTCACCGTCGATTAAATCATCACCATTTATATACTTAGTGGCGACAACATGGCCCTTAGTGATTTGACACCAGCAACTAATAATATCTTTTTGCGTTAGCGATTTCGCCTTGTCGACATCAATTTTAAGCACTAAATGATAGTGATTACTCATCACCGCATAGGCGCAAATATCAATGCAGAAAATCGCAGATAATGCCTTGATTTTATCAACAATCCAGCCGCGACGATGCTCATAACTGCGGCCCGTGAGTTTATCCTCACCACACAAAAAAGCCTTCTAACACAGCGATTTATCACATGATAGAAAGGCGTTGTATTGGCATCAATTAACTGTCTTCTGGCTGAGGTCATAAGACACTCCGAAACGACAAAAGCAAGATAATGTAAAGCCTAGTCAAAGAAGCTAAAAAACACTAAAAGATATGGCTGTCCTTTAGATTTCACTAAAATCTGTAAAAAAGTCTTTATGGGTGACATAAAGACAATGGCTGAGATGGAGTTGGGTGGCACTTAAATGTCTAAGCGCTATGATAGGCCTTTAATAGCAACTGATATATTCTTCCCACCGTTTCCAGCCAGAACTTACTATTTTTTTGTTGGATAAGTCGGCTACGATTCGCATCGTATCAGTAAGTATCACCCATTTTAACGATTCTAATTCGCAAAATTCATCTATAAATAAATGTTCCCAGTATGTACCACTAAAGTTAATTGTTTTAAGTTTTGTAGAACCATGGAATGGCAGTGAATGGAAGTTACCTATATCGTGACAATACACAGCACAAAGTAATTCTAGATTCTGTGCCATTTCGACTGAAAAATTTAGTTCACAAGCCGGTAAGCCTTTTAAAGAGAGCTCTTTAAGGGTTAAGTGCTCTAACTTGGATAACTCAAAATTAACTATGTTTCCTGAAATAGTTAATTTTTGTACACTAGGAGGTAGGCACTCGAGCGATAAGTCCGTTTCGCTACTGAACTCAACTGTTACATTTACCAGCTTTTTCAAACCAACAAGTTTTTTAAATAAATCGCTCCCTCCTATAAAGTAAATAACAAGTTTTTCTAAATCCGAGTCTTGTAATACTGAAAAATCTAACTCCTTATCTGTTGTTAAATGAAGTTCTTTCAATGTCCGACATTTTCCGATATCGTTCAAATTTTCTTGAGTTAAATATAACGATTTGTGAAAAATAATTGACTCTATGTTTTCAGAGCAAGATAGATTCGATAGATTAAGTTCAGTTAAATAATGTTGAGAATTAAATTCTTCATTGTCGAGTCTAAGAACTCGTGTTTTTTTCGTGATACTTTTTTTGTACTCACAACCATCATTTAACACACCTGTAATATATGGCATAGTTTCTCTTATTCCGCTTATGTAAATATTTTCTAATATAGAGAATATCATTATCATTAATCGTACACTTGTTCGACACTCAAGGTCAGTCAACGCTTACAGCTAACTAATTATACAATATATTCATTTACATTCAAATGGTTAGGTGCCGATTCCTAGCGGGTAGGGACACTTTTTTATTAAATATAAGGACGACGAGTCACTGGGGAAACAATAGCAATGGATGCTACACATGTGATTAAGGATGATTTAAAAGATGTTGCTAGCCGAGCCATGATGAATTTCCTATGAACTCCTTATAAATTATGTCCGCGCTGGCATGGGGGGATATCACCGTAAAAGCGGTAATCCTGTTGTGCTGAACTGGCATAAATAGCAAAGCATTTTATTTACTGGGCATGAAAGGGCATAATGCGGCGCTTACTATTTGTTTGAGATACAAGGAATAACCATGAAGTACTTGGTTAGCGTAGTTGCATGCTGTTTATTATCGGCCTGTTCTTTTGGGGATGCAGATGTTGAGTTCACACCTGAGAAAGGGGAGGAGCGCTCGTATCAGCTTTATAGCACCACCAACATTACTGTAGATAATGGTCAGCGTACCGAAACGGTGAACACTAGCTCACATCAATTGCTGCGTTATAAAGTCCTCGAAACGGGCAATAACAGTCGGTTTCAAGTGTACGTCGATTACATGAACATGCGCGATGGCCAAGGGAGTGGCGTCAGTAGTGGTCAGCGAGCCGATCGTAATCCTGAAATGCACGCTATTTTCTCGCAGGGGTTTGAATTTACGTTAAATCTAGACGATGGCAGCGTTAAAGAATTCAGTGCATTAAACAAACCTGTGTGGCAGGCGCTGCTGGCTGAACGCGGCGCAGAGCTGGAGCAGGAGCTGAAAAAGCTCTTTAGCTCATCGGCCTTTCTTAACACTATACCCGCCAAAGCGGGGGCGGTCGTCGCGCTTCCTGCTTATCAAGGCCACGCCAATGCCAAACTTACTGTATTGCAAGTCACTGATACGCATGTGTTAGCCAAAGTTGAAAGTGACGGCGAGCAAGCCAAAATATACGGTCAATTGATGTTAGAACGTGAGCGGGGTTGGTTAGCGCAGTTAGCTCTAGTGGCAGAAGCGCCGTTTGAGCGCTACGGCTATAAGGGCACGTTGCGCAGCAACGTTATTATGTTGCCGCAGCAGCGCCAGTTGGGCGATCTGACGCAGCGTTTAGGTTTTGATTATGATTTCCCAGCCTTTGAGTATCAAAAACAGCCTGACTTTGTGCTGGATGAGATCAATAAGACCTTAGCCATTGATGCCGTATTTGCCTATGATGCGGGTTACTTTTACCAGCAAGATGACCTATTAAATCTAACCTATCAGCATGACTTTTCAGGTTTTAAACCCGAAGGCGGGTTTAGCTTAACCGATATCACGGCACACAGCGCGGATGGTACTGTGCTGCCGCTGCAACTAAGCAAGGTGGGCAGTTACAGTTATCCAGAACAGGATGGTTTCCATCAATCTGTGCAGCAAAATTTGCTTATTGGCTGGAATGCACCAAATGACCTCTTAGCTCAAGTCGCTGAGTTTCGCGCGACGGCCCATTACCACGCTGCAAAACTGGTCAAACTTAACCTGACACCCGATCCCAGTAAAACCGTGAGCGTGCAGTATGAAGATTTACAGCTCGAACTCTCGCCAATTCCTGACAAGCCATTCAGTTATCTGCTGAAATCGCGAGGCGGCGCTGACAAAACGTGGTTATACCGGCGCTATGATGGTGCCGAAGGCGCTATGGTGCACTATCTTTCACCGCCAGCCACTGGACCGGATTGGTTAACCCCAGCAGAGCAAAATATGCTGGCGCTGACTTCATCGGCGCAATATGAAACGATTACACAGTTTACCTTTGCCGCCGCGTCGTTGACACTGACACTCTATGTGAATACTGAGACTGACAGCGGCGAACTGACTAAGAATATTCGTTTTATTCCGACCCTAGATTACGCGCAAAATATGGCTTATCCGCCGGCGCAGCAGCAACTGCTTTATAGTGATGATATGTATGCGTCCTATGATAATCAGCCGCAACCTAGCACAACCGTCGATCCCGCCTTACTTGAGCCGCAAATCGTCGCCAAATACGGCGTCAGTATGCTGTTAACGTCTGAGCAGGCAGCGGTGTGCACCCTTAGTGTGGTCGATGCCCCTAAGGTCAACGGACATACACTGCAATGGACAAACACCAGCGCAAGCAACAACACGGGTTTTGGTGCTGGGCTAGATAAGTTTGTGCTGCACCAACTGAGCAGCGCCGATGGGATCCGCCGCAATTTTTACGACATCAAGGTCAGCAGCACCTTGGCCTGTACTGGTACGCCCAAATGGCAAGCGCTAGCGTATCAACCTGAGCAAAGCTGGTTGATTGATATCAGTCAGCTGCCGAATCTTGATACCACTCAAACCGTGGCCGAATTTATGCGGCGCTATCGTTTTTTAAATGCGCAGAATTTACCCCTTGCGCCTGCTATGCAAGGTGACAGTGACTTTTATCAGCGTCCGTTGCAGCAAGTATTACGTGAGCAACGCTGGTTTGTATTGGCGGGGCGCGCAGCACAAATAGAACAGCTTTCGATAAGCGGAAAACCTGTTAATAAACAGTGGGTTAATATATTCCCTGCGTTACCTTAAGGAGCAGAAAATGCGAGTCTTATTACTATTATCTGCGCTACTTATGTCGTTTAATTTGTTGGCTGAGCGAATTTTACTCGACCAAGAATGGCGGCTTAACGATGTACCTGGCGAAGCCATTTATTATCTGGAGCAAGCGCCGACAGAACAAAATGGCGAGTGGCCATTGCAGCTATTTTATTTAGAAACGGATAAACCGGTTTTTAAGGGCAGTGTCAACAATCCCAATTTAGTCGAGAGTTTTATCGTTGGCGATTTCGAGTTTTTCTACCCCAACGGTCAATTGTCTCGCAAGGGCAGTAGCGATGCGCAAGGACATTATCAGGGCACGCATCTGCATTATTGGGAAGACGGAGCGCTTTCGGGAGAGTACCACTACCAGAATGGCCAGTTGCATGGAGATCAGAAAAGTTACCATACCAATGGTCAATTGCGGGAACTTCAGCATCGCGTGGATGGGGCTGAATTAGGCTTATCGCAAAGTTATCATGCCAACGGCCAGCTGGCATCGCGCGCAAACTATGGCGCAAACGGTATGGAAGGGCGATATGAAAGCTTCTATGACAATGGTAAGCCAGAACAAAGCGTGAATATGGTGGCGGGAAAATACCAAGGTGAACGACTGTATTGGGCCAAAGAGGGCTGGTTATACACCAAAGAGTTTTACCTGAATGGAAAAATGCACGGAGAAGTGTTGATTTATCAGGCCGCAGATATTCTGCAAGAGCTTAAACATTATCAGCATGGCAAGCAGGTGGGTTTACAGCAGCGTTTTAAAGGGCCAGGGCTGTTAGCCATGCAGCAAGAGTACGATAATGCTGGCCGCGAAATACAGAATATTACCTATGATAATGCTGGCAATGTCGCCACTCAAACCGATACTCAATATCTTGCAAAAGGCCGGATTAGCACTGAACAGCGCTTCGATGGCACTGGAAAGTTAACCCATCAATATCAGCGTGATACTGCGAAAAACTGGAGTTTACGTCAGCGCTTCGACTCTGCAGGTGAATTGATTGAACGCGATGAACAACTCAAGGGGCAATACGATGGCTTGTATATTGGGATTGGCTGGAATGGCGCTGTCCAACGTGCGAGCTATAGCAAAGGTCAAATGCACGGTGCCTATCGGGAAGATAATGTAGAGGACGGCAGTTTTGTCAGCGGCCAATACCACTTAGGTTTAAAGGTCGGCAAGTGGGTCACGCAAACCCGTGACACGACGCGCAATGAGCAGTTTAACCAACAAGGTCAGCTGAGTGGCGAACAAATAGAAATCGCAGTCGATGGCACGATAATGCGCCGAGAATTTTATAAAAACGCTAAGTTACATGGCGCGTATTTACTGCGTGGCTTTGATAAACAACTGCAAGCCCAAGGTCAGTATGTTAACGGTCAGCGCGAAGGCCAATGGCTGCTGCAAGATGAAAGCAGCTACAGCATGGTTAAGCTCTGGCATGGTCACTATAAAGCAGGACACGAAGTGGGTCACTGGCAAGCCTTTTCCGCCAACGGCCATTTATTAGGGCAGACGCAATATGATGATAAAGGTCAATTGCAGGGCAAAGGCTATAGTTTTAACGAAGATGGCAGCCTGCTGCAAAGTGATGAGTATCTTGATAATCAACTGCACGGCAGGTCGGTGTATTACTTTAATGGCGAACCCTCATCCGAGTATCGCTATCAAAATGGTCAGATGATCAGCGAGTAGCAGGTTATCGCGTAATCAACTTATCGCGCAATAAAACAGAAACCGGCAGACTATGCCGGTTTTTTGCTTTTGTCTTTTGAATGTTTGGCTGGTATATTTTTGCTTGTCTTGCTGTAACGCTTCGCCATACACAGTACCCGTTATTAGCGTGGCATAGCGACACTTCAATTCTACAACCCTCACTTCTCCCTTACTTCCCAAACCCTCGTTTCGCAATTGCGAGCTGGCCTGAACAAGCACAATCTCAGCGTTGAACGTCAATGCGCCCTCATGTTTCTGCGATTTTCACAGGGGTGTTTTTTTTAATGAACAATGCAGGCAGAGGTAGGAGCCGATTTTCAGCTAAAAGCATTATATTCGCTGGGGAGGGATAGTTTTACTTTTCAAACTCTTGAAAATAATTATTTATTGTGTAAAGTAGCCAGTCTTGCTATTTTGTAACAAAATGATACAGAGTTGCTGTTGTATTTGTCCATTTATTGGATATCCCTTTGCGTATGTCGCCCGACACAGCTAACTGCAGTCTTGTTAGCTGTTTTTTTTGCCTAAAATAAAATATCGTTTGTTTTTTGCTCTATAGATCCATAGGTTAACACTTAGCCTTCGGATAATTGCGGCTATGCTTAATCCAATAACAGGCTTGTGTGCAAAAGGGGCGTGAGATGAAGCGTGTATTGATAAGTTTAACGGGTAAAGTGCAAGGTGTGGGTTGTCGGCATGCGACCTTGACTAAGGCCAGAGCTTTGGGCGTGACAGGCTATGTCACCAATTGCCGTGATGGCAGTGTCGAAGTGTTAGCCCAAGGCAGTGATATTGCGGTGAATAACTTGATTGCTTGGTGCGAAGTGGGCGTGCCTTGTACCGAGGGATTAACTGTAACTGTGGGAGAAGACGAAGCCGATGATATCTACCTCGACTTCTCCATAGTACAGTCTTAAACAGCTGCACAGTCTAAGTCATTCATTTTAGAGTACGACTCAAGTCTTTTGTTGTTTACTTGCTGACTCAGTATTGCCCAACCGTTTGTATCGATTCGGCATTCTGACTTTTTTGCTGTGCACTAGGTTGTGCCATCTTACGAATTTGGATCACCATGCCCATTTCGGGGTGATCTAAATAATGGATTTCCTCACTCTTCACCCGGCGGTTTTGCTCCAAAGGCACTGACATTAAAAACGGTGTCATGACTTTAGGCGCCGTGAGTGTTGCGCTGGTATCGGCGGCATCGCTTGGCATTGCTGGTAATAGCTTTCTACCTTCTTTGCGCATATTCAGTGCGGTTTCAATATACAAATAGTGGCTCAAGTAGATATTTAACGTGCCATCTAATTCCCAAACCGGCGAGACCACAGGCGAAAGCATAGGCGTGCCATCGGCATTGATCATAGGTTCAGTTTGAGTTGGCGTAACGATTTTTCTGCCATCAAAATGATAGGTATCCGAGAAATCTTTACCCGCAAATAAACGAATAGGCACTGAACCACTTTTGCCGCGCATCGGTTGTTGCCACGCCATGTGCAGTAAACTGCGCGTGCCGCGTTCACGGGAGATGCTATTGATAATGCTCGCGAACTGGCTTTGGCTGCGTGCTAATAACACTGGGCCACCATTGGCGCTGGCATAGCTGGTCGTTGCGCTGCTGATTTCTGATGGGATCACTGGCGGATAGCGATATTCGACACTGGTCGGCGCGGCGGCTACAGGCTCAGACGTTGGATCACCGTTTAAGCTTTCAGCGCAATGGCTATTGGCATCGGCATCAAATACTAAGGTACAAGGCGCCGACTCACTCGCCATTGGGGTAACGACTTGTGCAACCGCTGGAGAGATCAAGTCTATCGCTTTATCGGTTTTTGTCTTGATCGGCGTATCTGGCCATTGCTCAGTTGACTGACTTTGGCGTTCAAATACATAGACTTCAACTTCGAACCAAGCTTCAGCTTGGACCACCTGACTGTGCGATAGTGCAATGAGGGTAGCGATAGAGACCGCGAGTTTACGTAACACTATTTATTATCTCCAAGACGATGTTGCGATAATTGTTCGAGCAAGAGTTTCACTAAAGCGAGCCTGTCTTTGCTGGTTTCGGCCGCAAGGCTGAACTTTAACTTATTCGGTCCTTCCATTCGATAGATTTGTGGCTGGCTTTGGAGTAATCCAATAATAAACATAGGATCGATGACGTGATCATGACTAAATTCGATGCTGCCACCTTTACTGTGCACTTCTATTTTAGTCGCCCCTAAGCGAGTCGCCTCATGTTTATAGAGGGTCATTTCCATTAAGTTGCGCGTCGGTTCGGGCAATAGGCCAAAACGGTCGATCAATTCGACTTTTAACTCATCCAGCGCCGATTCGGTTTCGCAACCTGCGATGCGTTTATAGAGCGATAGACGAATATTGACGTCGCTCACATAGGCCTCAGGCAGCAGGGCGGGGATACGCAGTTCAATTTCACATTGTTGATTCAGCATTTGCGCCAGCGATGGCTCTTTGCCTTGTTTTAAGGCTTTGACTGCCGCTTCGAGCATTTCCATGTATAAGCTAAAACCAATTTTCGAAATATGGCCGCTCTGCTCATCACCTAAGAGTTCACCTGCACCGCGGATCTCTAAATCTTGGGTCGCCAGCATAAAGCCTGCACCGAGATCCTCAAGGGCATCAATGGCTTCTAAACGCTTACGCGCATCGGGAGTCATACGTTTAGGATGTGGCGTCATCAAATAGGCATAAGCCTGATGGTGCGAGCGTCCGACGCGGCCGCGTAATTGGTGTAACTGCGCCAGACCAAAGGTATCGGCGCGCTCGATAATAATGGTGTTGGCACTCGGAACGTCGATACCGGTTTCGATAATAGTGGTACAGACTAACACGTTGAATCTTTGGTGATAAAAGTCAGACATCACCCGCTCAAGGTCGCGTTCACGCATTTGACCGTGGGCGACGACTACCCGCGCTTCTGGCAGTAAATCGATAATGCCTTGGGCACATTTCTCAATACTTTCAACATTATTGTGCAGGTAATACACTTGGCCGCCACGGAGGATTTCCCGCAAAATGGCCTCGCGCACGGTTGCAGGATCGGATTCGCGCACAAAGGTTTTTACCGCTAAACGTTTGGCGGGCGGGGTGGCGATAATCGATAAATCGCGCATGCCCGACATGGCCATATTTAAGGTACGCGGAATGGGCGTCGCGGTTAGGGTTAAGATATCCACGTTGGCACGCAGCGCCTTGATTTTCTCTTTTTGACGTACACCGAATCTGTGTTCTTCGTCGATGATCAGCAGGCCTAAGTTTTCAAACTTGGCCTCAGATTGCAGTAACTTGTGAGTACCGATAACGATATCGACTTTGCCTTCTTCCAATTGCTGCAGCACTTGAGTCTGCTCTTTAGCGGTGCGAAAGCGTGACATCACTTCGGTGACCACGGGCCAGTCGGCAAACCTGTCTTTAAAGTTTTCATAGTGTTGCTGGGCAAGCAATGTGGTCGGGACCAGCACGACCACTTGCTTGCCGGCGTTGACGGCCACAAAGGCGGCGCGCATGGCCACTTCGGTTTTACCAAAGCCCACATCGCCACAGACTAATCTGTCCATTGCGGTCGGCGATTGCATATCGGCTAACACGGCGATAATGGCGCTTTCTTGATCAACGGTTTCTTCGAAGGGGAAGCCGCGGGCGAATTGAGCGTATTCTTCTTCGTCAATTGCGCAGCTTTCGCCGGGACGCGCTTGGCGACGGGCATAGACATCGAGCAGCTCGGCTGCGACGTCGCGGATTTTTTCAATCGCCTTTTTCTTGGCTTTAGCCCAGGTCTCGTTGCCGAGTTTATTTAAGTGGGCGTCTTCATCGGCGCCAACACTGTAGCGGCTGATAAGGTGCAATGAAGACACTGGCACATACAGTTTATCGCCGCCGGCGTATTCCAATTGCAGATATTCGGCGATCAGTCCACCCGTATCTAAGGTGACTAAGCCTTTGTAGAGGGCAACACCGTGTTCTAAATGCACAATGGGCTGGCCGACTTTGAGTTCGGCCAAGTTTTTAATCAGGGCATCGTTGCTGATCTGGCGCTGTTTTTCACGGCGACGTTGCTGGGAAATACGATGGCCGAAGAGTTCAGTTTCACAAATGATACTGATGCCATCTTTGGCGCTGATCTGCAGCAAACAACCGCGTGACAGCGGCGATACGATAAGGCCTAACTTGGCATCACTTTGAATAAATTCATCAAAATGGTTAAACAGCGCAGGTTTAAGCTGAATTTTAGCGAGCAATTCAAGCAGCGCTTCGCGGCGACCCTCGGACTCAGCGCTAAACAACATGCGTTTGGCGCTGCTGGCGTAATCTTGCAGCGCTAACAGTGGTTGCTTTAATTTATGGTTGGCGCTGATATCGGGCAGGGTGCTGGCAGGAATCACCACAGCTTTCGTCGTTCCGGTGCCATCTGTCGGCACGTGCATTTGATAACGTGGCAGCGGTTTAAAGGCGGCAAATAACTCTTCGATGAGTAGATACAGCTCTTTAGGCGCCAGTAGCGGCCGCAGTGGATCGACTCGTCTGTCTTGATAGCGATGTTCGACTTCTTGCAAATGCGCGCGCGCCGACTTTTCGATATCGCCTAAGGTGACGAGTTGAGTGTCCTTGGGCAAGTAATCGAATAGGGTGGCTGTGTCATCAAAAAACAGCGGCAGGTAGTTTTCGATTCCCGCCGGCATCAAGTTACGGCTCACCAGCTGATAAACTGACTCTGGCTCTTTGACTATGACCTCAAAACGGCGACGGTATCTTTGTCTAAAGCCTTCGATGGCCGAGCTGTCGGTCGGAAATTCCTTCGCGGGCAATAAGCGAATCGAGTCAACAGGTTGCAATGAACGTTGGGTTTCGGGATCAAAATGGCGGATGGTCTCCACTTCTTCATCGAATAGCTCGATGCGCAGCGGCATATTCATTCCAGTTGGGAAGATATCCAGAATCGAGCCGCGAATGGCAAACTCGCCGTGTTCATACACTTGTTCAACTGAATGGTAGCCTGTGTCGGTTAAATGCTGGCGTACATCGTGTAATTTGTAGCTATCACCTTTTTTCAGCACAAACACGTTAGCGCTTAAATAGGCCTTAGGTGGCAGGCGCATCATTAAGGTCGTGACGGGCACGATAACAATGTTTTGCTCAATTTGAGACAGCTGCGACAGGGTTTCGAGTCGCTGGGAGATCAAATCCTGATGGGGCGAAAAACTGTCGTAGGGCAAGGTTTCGCGGTCAGGGAATAATCTGACCTTAATGCCTGTTTTACTGAGCAAATAACTCAGTTCTAGCTCTAAGCTTAAGGCGCTCGGCGTATCACTGGTGACAACTAAGGTCGTCCCCTTATGTTGACGCGCTAAACTGGCGAGTGTAACGGCTTGGCAAACGCCGCCTACGGTGGACAGAGTCTGAATTTGATTGCCATTTTTGACGGCTGGCGGCGTTAGGGCTGATATGTGAGTCATTGGCGTGCGATAAACTGATTCATTCACAAAGAGTTGCAGACATTGTAGAGACTTGATGGCGCAGGTGCCAGTGAAAAGTCAGCGGCTATTGACGCTCGTCTCTGGCGAGTTTACGTAACTTGAGTTGTTTCTGCTGCACATTGAGGCTGGCTTTGACTAATTGCTCCACGTCAGCTTCGAGAATTTGACTGAATTCAAAGTCGGTTTGCCATTGCGGGGCAGGAGAGTGAAGTTCCGCCTGAGTATGTTGTTCGGCATTTTGTGTGTCGCCGCTATTTGTATCGCTATCGGCGCTGCACTCGGTGGATAGCGTTTTTTGCGCGGTAGAGGCGGTCACTTTGCCAAAACAAAGAATGGCGACTAACTCGTCATGAATAAACAGGGTGATTTTATAGTTTGAGCCGATGTCCAAGGCTGTGGGTGTGAGTAGTCTTAGGCCACTGCCACCAAACTGATTGCCAATGCATTTTTCGCCTTCTTGGGTTTCTTTCTCTAATACATGCTGCAGCACTAAATCCACTTTGCGGGATTGCAGCTTTAAAAAGTCCACCACCACCTTAGCGTCGTTGTCTAAATGGCGCAGTTGCAGCAAGCAATTGGCTTCGAGCGTTTTCACTTCGCTGAGTAGCTGAATACCCAATGATTGCATTGATCTTAATGCCATTTCAGAGGGTAATGGCTCGGAACTCGGCCACAGACTTAAGTAGGCGGTAAAAGGGTGAGGCACACTAAAATACGGATTGGTGTCAGTGAACAAGGCTTGCCTCTTTATTTATAGGACCAATACCCCTATTATCGTGCCCATCTTCATGATTTAGCAAGTTCAGCACACAGGACGCAACCCTCTTTCAATGAATCCAGGATTTCCTTTCTATATTGGTTACCGTTATTGGCGGGCCAGAAAAGCGAACGCGTTCGCGTCGTTCATTACTCTATTTGCCGTTTCAGGCATTTTTTTAGGCGTTGCCGCGCTCATTGTCGTGAGCTCTGTGATGAATGGTCTCGAAGGCCAACTCAAGCAACGTATCTTAGGCGCAGTACCGCAATTAACTCTTTATAGTGAAGCGCCTTTAGTCGATTGGACTGAGCAGGCGAGTGCGCTTAAAGCCTTACCTGGCGTATTAGGCGTGACGCCGAGCGTGTCGACGCAGGCCATGGTGCAATCGGCGGCGAGTATTCGTGCTGTACAGGTTTATGGCGTGTTCCCCGAGTTAGCGGAAAAGTTATCTTCGGTTGCCCAGCACACTTACTCAGGTGCATTTGAGCAGCTGACGAGCGGCGACTACAAGGTGATTTTAGGCTCTGAGCTGGCAAGGCAACTTAAAGTCGCCCCTGGTGATACGGTGCGATTATTGAGTGGCGATGGTGTGGTGTATTCGCCCTTAGGCCCAGTGCCGAGTCAACGTAAGTTTTTAGTCTCAGGGATCTTTGAAATGGGCTCTCAGGTCGATGCGGGCGTGGCGTATATCCATTATCAAGATGCGAAACGGCTGATGCGCCAACCCAGTGAGGCTATTGATCAGCTCAGACTCTATTTAGCCGATCCCTTTAGCGCACCGGCTTTAGCGCTTAAAGTTCAGGATATATTGGCTAAACAAGGTGTAAAGGCGACAACCAGCGATTGGCGTGATACCTATGGCCACTTATTTGGTGCGGTCAAAATGGAAAAGAACATGATGTCGCTGATGTTGAGTCTGATTGTGGCCGTGGCCGCATTCAATATCGTCTCGGCGCTGGTCATGATGGTGGTCGATAAAACCACAGATGTGGCGGTACTCAAAACTCAAGGCGTGACCACACCCGCCGTGATGGGCATTTTTGTGGTGCAGGGGTCGCTCAATGCGGTACTTGGTTTAGTACTAGGGCTGGCGGTCGGGATACTCATTACCTTGAATCTGAATGGCATTATGACCACCTTAGGGATTTCCATTTTAGGCGTAGGGCAAAGTTTGCCGGTGAAACTGGAATTGATGCAGTTGTCTGTGATCGTGATTGGTACGTTATTGGTCACCCTGCTGGCGACCTTATATCCCGCACTGCGCGCCGCCAATGTGCAACCCGCGACTGCGCTCAGATACGAGTAACGGGATACGAATAAACCTGTCGCTGCGACTGAGCGGCGATGGAATAGCGATTTCAATATACGAATAATTAAATGCATTGATTTGATGACATAAATCGATGCCAATGCCTGTTTAAGAGAGAACTTCAATGCAAGACGTGTTACTGCAAGTGCAGAGTGTCAGTAAGAGTTATCATGATGGCGCCGTGACCACGCAAGTGTTGTCTAATGTCGATCTGCAAGTGTTTAAGGGCGAGCAGTTGGCGATTGTTGGCAGTTCAGGCTCAGGTAAGAGTACCTTGCTGCACATCATGGGCACGTTGGATGAACCAACAGCGGGTAAAGTCTTGCTGTTAGGCGAAGATTTATATCAAGTGTCCAGTGCGCGCCAAGCGCAGATCCGTAACCAAGACTTAGGTTTTATCTATCAGTTCCATCATTTATTGCCTGAATTTACCGCGCTAGAAAACGTCGCTATGCCAGCATTTATTCAAGGTAAAGATCGTAAACTGGCGCTCGCCGATGCTAAAGCCTTATTGGAGCGGGTCGGGTTAGGGCATCGGATGACGCACATTCCCGCCGAGCTATCGGGCGGCGAACGTCAGCGTGTGGCTATCGCAAGGGCCTTGATTAATAAACCTAAATTAGTGCTGGCCGATGAACCTACGGGTAACTTAGATGCCAACAGCGGCGATGCGGTTTATGAGTTGATCCGCGAACTCGCCGAACAACTGGGTACGGCGTTTGTGGTGGTGACCCATGATCATAAATTGGCTGCCCGTATGGACCGTCAGCTGATGATGAAGAACGGCTTCCTGCAATTAGCGGCGGAAACCCAAGTATGAAAGGACCGTTAGCCTTATCCATTGGTTGGCGTTTTTATCGCGCCCGCCAATCCAACAGCTTTATTAGCTTTATTTCCTTCGCATCGACAGCGGGCATCGCCTTAGGCGTGGCGGTATTGATCATCGTTCTGTCGGCGATGAACGGTTTTGAGCGCGAGTTAGAACATAGATTGCTTGGCGTCGTGCCGCAGGCGGACATAGTCGGTGTGAGCGAGCCTATCGCGAACTGGCAGAGTGTTGCAGAGGGTGCGCTATTAATTGAAGGTATTCGCGGCGCGGCGCCTTTTATCCGCATGCAAGGTTTAGTGCAAAAGCCCGGCGGTTTTCAAGGCTTAGCTGTCGTGGGGATCGATCCAAAAGAAGAAATCAAGGTCTCGGCACTGGCGCAATTTATGAGCGATGCAAGCTGGCAGAGTCTAGGCCAAGATGAAAATCACATCGTCCTTGGGCAGAGTTTATTGACTAAGTTGGGGCTTGAGATTGGCGATACGTTGGCCTTATATGTGCAGGATATGGATCCAGAAGCGGCGGGCAGTTTACGCGCGGCGAAGAGCCATCGTTTTGTGGTGTCTGGCGCCTATAATCTTGGCGGCGAGCTTGAGCTGACCACGGCTTATATTCCTATTCAGTATGCGGCGCAGATCTTGAACATGAAGAGCGGCGTGACTGGCGTGCGTATTAGCGTCGATAAAGTGTTTGATGCACCCGTCAAAGTGCGTGAACTTGGTTATGCGCAAAAGCAGTCGGTGTATATCAGTGACTGGACCCGTACCCAAGGGCATTTATATCAAGACATTCAGTTGGTTCGCACAGTCATGTACTTAGTGCTTGTGCTGGTGATTGGTGTCGCCTGCTTTAATATCGTTTCCACCTTAGTGATGGCAGTGCGGGATAAAGCCTCTGAGATTGCGATTTTGATGACTATGGGCCTGAGTCGTGTTGCTGTGATGGGGATTTTCATGGTGCAAGGCGCCTTGAATGGTCTGCTTGGCTGTGGTCTTGGTGGGATTATTGGCGTGAGTGTGGCACTAAATTTAAGTGCGATTGCCAGTACTATGGAGCAGTTACTTGATATTCAACTGCTGTCAGCCGATGTGTACTTTGTCGACTTTTTACCGTCTGAGTTACATGGCTCAGATGCAGTGTTGGTGATTGTGATGGCGTTTGTGATGAGCTTAATCGCCACACTCTATCCTGCTTGGAAAGCCAGTCAGATTGCGCCAGCGCAAGCCTTAGCGGGTAGATAACGCAATCAGTGGTTGTGCGTCCTGTTAGCCGATTGGTGCTGAAATCAGTACTGACGCTTGCAGGACACTCCTTTTATTCTTAAGCACTATTTCTCAGATACTATGTTTTGGCGACTGAGGATGTGAGGACTTGATGGTTCGAGTACTGAAGGCTTTAGAATGAAAGCCACATAAACAAAAAGGCCAGTGGGCGCTCTTAGAAGAGACTGCCACTGGCCTTTTTTCTGTCTAACGTTTTGTATCTATGCGTTTTTGAATCTAGGCGCGATAGAAAGCTAAGTTCTAAAGCTAAGTGTTAGTCGAGACTAACGCTTCGAGACTAACACCTACAATTAACGCTTTAAACCTTCGTTCAATAATGGACGCATGATTTTAACTAATTCTGTGGTCACTTTAGGTGAGCCTGCAACTATGTTACCAGAAATCAAATAGTTATGGTTGCCAGTGAAATCGGTAACTGTACCGCCCGCTTCGCGGCAGATAAGATCGCCAGCAGCGATATCCCATGGCTTTAAGCCGATTTCGAAGAAACCGTCTAAACGACCCGCAGCAACATAGGCTAAATCTAATGCGGCAGAACCTGCGCGACGTAAGTCAGCACATTGGCCGAAGACTTCGCCGAAAATAGCCATATAAGTTTCAGTGTGTTGACGCGCCTTGAATGGGAAGCCAGTACCAATCATGGTAGGCGCTAATTCATTCACGTTGGTAACACGCAAACGGAAATCATTGAGTTTTGCGCCTTTACCACGGACGGCGGTAAAGAGTTCTTCACGGACAGGATCGTAAACAACCGCAACTTCAGTTTTACCTTTATGTTGCAGAGCGATAGAAATCGCGAAGTGGGGAATGCCTCTAACAAAGTTGTTAGTGCCATCCAGAGGGTCAACTATCCAAACGTAGTCGTTATTCTCACCGCGGTTTTCGCCTTTCTCTTCACCCACGATAGTGTGATCAGGGTAAGATTTACGAATTTGGTAAGTAATAGTCGCTTCTGCTTCCTTGTCTACACTGGTAACAAAATCGTTGATACCTTTTGAACTGACTTCAATACGGTCAAGTTCGGTATAGGCGCGCATAATATTTTGGCCGGCCGCGCGGGCAGCGCGTACAGCAATCGTCAGCATCGGATGCATTGCAATCCCCTGGATGTTAAAGAACGTTAAAATAGCGGGCGGCATTATACTCGATTTGATAGTTATATCAAATACCGATTTTCATATAAGCATTCGGCAATGGCTGTGATAATATTCGTCCCCAACGTTTTATGAATTAAATTAAGTTGTTTCATGCTAAGTAATATTCGAGTGGTTTTAGTGGGGACTTCGCACCCCGGCAATATTGGTTCCACTGCCAGAGCGATGAAGACTATGGGTCTGTCAAATCTGTACCTTGCAGAACCGCGTGTTGAACCCGATGGGCATTCCATTGCATTAGCCGCGGGTGCATCGGATATTCTGAAACATCTTGTGAAAGTGGATTCACTCGCTGAAGCGATTGCTGATTGCAGTCTCGTGATTGCAACCAGCGCACGCAGCCGAACCTTAGACTGGCCAATGTTAGAGCCAAGAGAAGCAGGGGTTAAATTAGCGACCGAGGCACTTAAAGGCCCCGTTGCCATAGTATTTGGCCGTGAGAACCACGGCTTAAGTAATGAAGAGTTGCAACAGTGTACTTATCATGTGGCGATTCCTGCGAATCCTGAATACAGCTCGCTCAATCTTGCACAAGCCGTACAAATCATTTGTTATGAAACCCGTGTTGCCCACCTCGCACAAAAAGAAGTGGCCGAAGAAGAGCTAACCGAGTATCCCTTGGCCGCCGATCAGGAACGTTTCTTTGCACACCTTGAGACGACGCTGCTATCAACCGGATTTATCATTAAGAATCATCCCGGACAAGTGATGATGAAACTGCGCCGCTTGTTTAGTCGTGCGCGGATTGAGAGTCAGGAGATGAATATCCTCAGGGGAATCTTGACCTCTATTGATAAAGTCACTGGTTCTAAAGATAAATAGCCAAATCCTCATCATCAATAATCACCGTATAGAATGACTGCAAAGGGATAAACAATGGGCGTGATAGCTAGGCTAAAAGAAGACATTGAATCTATATATCACCGTGATCCTGCGGCGCGCAGCGCGTTTGAGATCTTGGTTAACTATCCGGGCATGCATGCCATTTGGTTGCATCGGATAAGCCATAAGCTATGGAAGCGCGATTGGCGCTTAACGGCACGTTGTTTATCGACTTTTTCCCGTTGGTTGACGGGTGTAGAAATCCATCCCGGCGCCACCATAGGTCATCGATTTTTTATCGACCATGGCATGGGGGTGGTGATTGGTGAAACGGCTGAGATTGGTGATGATTGCACTCTTTATCATGGTGTCACGCTTGGCGGAACCACATGGCAGGCGGGGAAACGTCACCCGACGTTAGCCAATAACGTGGTGGTGGGCGCGGGGGCAAAAATCCTCGGTCCTATTACCATGCACGACGGTGCGCGTGTGGGTTCAAACTCGGTTGTGGTGAAAGATGTGCCAAAAGATACCACAGTAGTCGGTATTCCTGGGCGCGTGGTGGCATCACCGTCACCGCAATCGAAAGAGAAAACTGAACGCCGCAGCGCGATGGCGAAAAAATACGGTTTTGATGCATACGCAGTATCACCGGATAATCCCGATCCTGTTGCCAATGCGATAGGGCAGATGCTGGATCATATGCATCTGATGGACTCGAAAGTTCAAGAGTTGTGTCAAGCCATTCAAGGGCTGGGTGGTAATGTCTGCACCGAAAAACTACCAGAGCTTGATATGGGCGAGTTTAATGATGCAGAAAAAGCGGCAGCGGAAAAACGCCATAGTGCATTAGATGAGTTTGATCCGAGTATCTAAATTTTAACGAAATGGTTCAAGAAATGGTTCAACGAAACCATTTAACTTAGTGGCCTAACTTGCTTAAGGGCTGACCCTCGCAAGGGGCTCGTTTAGCGTTTTACTTTAGCTTATCCTGTTGTAAAGGCGCATGTTGCGATCAAACCTGAGTTTGATCGCGTCACAGTGCAGCGATGACTTTTATTGTGGGTTTATATCGTGCTAGAAGTCGATTAATTGGCGCTCTAGCATTGAATCTTAAGCTAGAAAAAGGTTAAATACCCCACCAAGATGAAAGGGTATTGGTTATTTGCACACTCATATACTTGAGTGTTTTAGTAGGTTTTAATACTTGACTGAATTACTCGGGTATGTTGAAATAATGCATACCTGTTCGGGAGCTATGGTAGTTATGAAACTTACATCAAAAGGTCGTTATGCAGTAACCGCTATGCTAGATGTGGCAATCCACTCAGCATCGGGACCAGTTCCCTTAGCGGATATCTCTGAAAGACAAGGGATTTCGCTTTCCTATCTGGAACAACTCTTCGCTAAGCTAAGAAAACACGGCTTAGTTGCCAGTGTACGTGGACCGGGCGGTGGTTATCGCTTAGGCCTAGAAGCCAATGATATTTCAGTCGGCATGGTTGTCCATGCTGTAGACGAGTCTGTCGATGCGACTCGTTGCCAAGGACTTGGCAATTGTCAGAGTGGAACTCGCTGCTTAACCCATTCACTTTGGGGCGATTTAAGCAAACAAATTTCAGATTTTTTAGATGGTATCAGTCTTGCTGGCTTGATGCAGAAACGAGATGTGCAATTTATCTCGCTTAAGCAAGACACTATGCAAAAGGAACAAAGAGTCAGTTTATAACGGCCTTTGTTATATATAAAAATAATTTTTGTACGTTGTATGTAGCCTCTACCAGAGACTGCTCAGTACGGAGTGTGTTATGAAGCTTCCTATCTATTTAGATTACGCCGCCACCACGCCTGTTGATCCAAGAGTCGCGGAAAAGATGTTCCAATGTATGACAATGGACGGCATCTTTGGTAATCCGGCATCACGTTCACACCGCTACGGCTGGCAAGCTGAAGAAGCGGTGGATATTGCTCGCAATCAAATTGCTGAGTTAATTAACGCCGATCACCGTGAAATTGTGTTTACTTCTGGTGCAACTGAATCAAACAATCTTGCGATCAAAGGTGTTGCTCATTTCTATCATAAGAAAGGCAAGCACATCATCACCAGTAAGACTGAACATAAAGCGGTTCTCGATACTTGTCGCCAATTAGAGCGCGAAGGTTTCGAAGTGACTTATTTAGAGCCTGCGGCTAACGGCATCATTCCGATGGAACGTTTAGAAGCGGCAATGCGTGACGACACTATCCTTGTCAGCATCATGCACGTGAATAACGAAATCGGTGTGATCCACGATATCGATGCAATCGGTGAGTTATGCCGTTCAAAAGGCATTATTTTCCACATGGATGCAGCGCAAAGTGCAGGCAAAGTGCCTATCGATGTGCAAGCCACTAAAGTGGATTTGATCTCGATTTCTGGTCACAAAATGTATGGCCCTAAAGGTATCGGCGCGCTATATGTTCGTCGTAAGCCACGCATTCGCTTAGAAGCGCAAATGCACGGTGGTGGTCATGAGCGTGGTATGCGTAGCGGTACGTTACCAACGCATCAAATCGTAGGTTTAGGTGAAGCGGCTGCAATCGCAAAAGCGGAAATGGCCTCTGATGACGTCCGTATCGGTGCATTACGTGACAAATTATGGAATGGCATCAAGCACATTGAAGAAACCTATATCAATGGTGATGCGATTGACCGTGTTAGCGGTAGCCTCAACGTCAGCTTCAACTATGTTGAAGGCGAGTCGTTAATGATGGCACTGAAAGATTTAGCGGTTTCATCGGGTTCGGCTTGTACTTCAGCCAGCCTAGAGCCTAGCTACGTATTACGTGCACTTGGCTTAAATGATGAAATGGCACATAGCTCGATTCGTTTCTCTATCGGCCGTTTCACCACCGAAGAAGAAATCGATCACGCTATCGAAGTAATTACTCAATCTATTGATAAATTAAGAGAAATGTCTCCTTTGTGGGAAATGTTTAAAGATGGGATCGACCTGAACCAAGTTCAATGGGCACATCATTAATTCTGACCTTTACAATAGATAATTTTGGAGCAGTACCATGGCTTACAGTGAAAAAGTGATAGATCATTATGAGAACCCACGTAACGTTGGTTCTTTTGATAAAAACGATCCTTCGGTCGTGACCGGTATGGTAGGCGCGCCTGCTTGCGGTGACGTGATGAAACTTCAGTTGAAAATTGGTGCTGATGGCATCATTGAAGACGCTAAGTTTAAAACCTACGGTTGTGGTAGCGCGATTGCATCTAGCTCACTGGTAACTGAGTGGGTTAAAGGCAAAACTATCGAACAAGCTGCGGCGATTAAGAACACAGATATCGCTGAAGAATTGGCATTGCCACCGGTGAAAATCCACTGTTCAATTTTGGCTGAAGATGCCATTAAAGCTGCTATCGACGAGTACAAATCGAAACAAGCTAAGTAACATCTGGAGTTAAGATGGCGATTACAATGACCCCAGCGGCAGCCGATCGTGTCAGATCTTTCTTAGTCAACCGAGGCAAAGGTGTAGGCCTGCGTCTCGGCTTAAGAACATCAGGCTGTTCTGGTATGGCTTATGTACTTGAGTTCGTTGATTCTTTAAATGATGATGATGAAGTGTTTGATATCGATGATGTGAAAATTATCATCGATGCCAAGAGCCTCATCTATCTTCAAGGGATCGAGCTGGATTTTGTTAAAGAAGGGCTGAATGAAGGCTTCCAATTTAATAATCCTAACGCAAAAGGTGAGTGTGGTTGCGGTGAGAGTTTCACTGTTTAACCGCTAAAGTTGACGCATGAATTATTTCGAGCTGTTTAAATTTTCCCCTGCCTTCGATATTGATACCGCCTTACTTGCAGAACGCTATCGCGAACTGCAACGGGCGGTTCATCCCGATAAATTTGCCAATGATACTGAGCAGCAGAAATTGTTGTCGGTGCAGCGCACGGCGCAAGTCAATGATGGTTTTCAAACCTTAAAAGATCCCATTCGCCGCGCTGAGCATATGTTGTCGCTGCGTGGCATTGAATTAAGCCATGAAACTACGACAGTGAAAGATACTGGCTTCTTGATGCAGCAAATGGAATGGCGCGAGGCGTTGGAAGATATACGCGATAGTGCCGATCCTCAAGCGAGTATTGACGAGCTATATCAATCTTTTGCAGAGTACCGCGCGCAACTCACTCAGCAATTGACTCAACTGTTAACCAGTGAGCAGGCTGAAGATGCATTGTTAGCGGCGGATCAAGTTCGCAAACTCAAATTTATGGCAAAATTACACGACGAGTTGACCAGAGTCGAAGACGCTCTGTTAGATTGATTTTCCGTGTTTATGTTACTTTGCTGACTCAAGCACGCTTGAGTTGGCATTACTAAGTTGGATATATATGGCCCTTTTGCAGATAGCTGAGCCCGGTCAAAGTGCCGCGCCGCACCAACATAGACTTGCCGTTGGCATCGATTTAGGTACGACCAATTCTTTGGTGGCGGCTGTTCGAAGTGGAGAGACGGCAACCCTGCCGGACGAACTTGGACAGCATTCATTACCTTCTATCGTGCGTTATACCCAAGATTCAGTCGAAGTCGGCGCCCTTGCGGCGTTGAGTTCGGCGCAGGATCCGCAAAACACGATCGTTTCGGTTAAGCGTTTTATGGGCCGCAGCCTGGCTGATATCAAAGCCGGCGAGCAATCATTCCCCTACGAGTTTGCCGAAAGCGAAAACGGTTTACCTTTATTCGTGACTCCCCAAGGCCAAGTAAATCCCGTGCAAGTGTCTGCGGAGATTTTACGTCCGCTGATTGCCCGTGCTGAAAAAACCTTAGGTGGCGAGCTGCAAGGTGTCGTAATAACCGTACCGGCCTATTTTGATGATGCCCAGCGCCAAGGCACGAAAGATGCCGCAGCTTTGCTGGGTGTTAAAGTGCTACGTCTGTTGAATGAACCGACGGCTGCTGCGATTGCCTACGGCTTAGACTCTAAGCAAGAGGGCGTAATTGCCATCTATGACTTAGGCGGCGGCACCTTCGATATTTCTATTTTGCGCTTGAATCGCGGCGTATTCGAAGTGTTAGCCACCGGCGGTGATTCTGCGCTTGGCGGCGATGATTTCGATCATTTACTCCAAGCACATATGCAACAAGTGTGGCAGCTTAGCGACATCGACTCGCAATTAAGCCGTCAACTGTTGATTGAATCGCGTCGAGTCAAAGAGGCCTTAACGGATGCTGTAGAAACTGAAGCAAAAGTGATCCTTGCCGATGGGACTGAACTGACGCAAATCGTTACTAAAGCTGAATTTGATGCCATGATTGCGGCGTTGGTTAAGAAGACCATTGCCAGCTGTCGCCGTACCCTGCGTGATGCGGGCGTGACAACGGATGAAGTGCTTGAAACTGTGATGGTTGGCGGTTCAACGCGCGTGCCATTAGTGCGTGAACAGGTCGAAGCTTTCTTCGGCAAACCACCGCTGACATCTATCGATCCCGATCGTGTTGTTGCCATTGGTGCGGCTATTCAAGCCGACATTTTAGTGGGTAATAAACCTGAATCGGATTTGTTATTGCTTGATGTGATCCCTTTGTCATTAGGCATAGAGACCATGGGCGGCTTAGTGGAAAAAGTGGTATCGCGTAATACCACGATTCCGGTTGCGCGAGCACAGGAATTTACCACCTTTAAAGACGGTCAAACGGCCATGGCATTCCATGTGGTGCAGGGCGAGCGTGAGCTGGTTGACGATTGTCGCTCACTGGCGCGTTTTACTTTAAAAGGTATTCCGCCGTTAGCCGCTGGCGCTGCGCACATTCGGGTGACATTCCAAGTGGATGCCGATGGTTTACTTAGCGTGACCGCTATGGAGAAATCCACCGGCGTGCAGTCAAGTATTCAAGTTAAGCCATCATTTGGTTTATCGGATACTGAAATTGCCACTATGCTGAAAGATTCGATGAAGTATGCCAAAGACGATATCACTCGTCGTATGCTGGCCGAACAGCAAGTGGAGGCGGCGAGGGTACTCGAGTCTTTACATGCCGCGTTAGCGAAAGATGGCGACTTGCTGAATGCCGATGAGCGTGGGCAAATTGACGCCATCATGGCCAATGTGGCGCAAGTGGCCGCGGGTGATGATGCCGATGCAATTAAACTCGCGATTGAAAAACTGGATGAGCAAACCCAAGATTTTGCTGCCAGACGTATGGACAATTCTATTCGAGTGGCATTTAAAGGCCAGTCGATCGACAACATATAGGTGATGTAATGCCCCAATTAGTCTTTCTTCCCCATGCCGAGTTGTGCCCAGATGGCGCAGTGCTTGAGGCGAATGTTGGTGAGACCATTCTTGATGTTGCGCTGCGTAATGGCATCAATATCGAGCATGCCTGTGAAAAGTCCTGTGCTTGCACCACGTGTCACTGTATTGTGCGTGAAGGCTTTAATGATCTTGAGCCAAGTGATGAGCTGGAAGATGACATGTTAGACAAAGCTTGGGGACTTGAGCCCGAAAGCCGTCTATCTTGTCAGGCGAAAGTGGTCGACACTGACATGGTGATTGAGATCCCTAAATACACGGTTAACATGGTCAGCGAAGGCAATTAATGCTGCCGCGATAATTGTTAAAACCAGTCCATGTGACTGGTTTTTTGCTTTTGGCGTTGAGCATTTGTGCAACTAATCTTGTCTATGCCTCTAGTTGTTTGATTTATCCCTGCGCAGGCGTATTATGCGCTCAAAATTAATGGTTGCCGGAGACCAAATGAGAATAGCGATCTTATCGCAAGGGCCTGAGCTATATTCAACGAAGCGACTCGTTGAAGCGGCTCAATTACGTGGTCATGAAGTACACGTAATTAATCCCCTTGAATGTTATATGAATATCAACATGCGGCAATCGAGTATCCACATTGGTGGGCGAGAGTTACCCGCATTTGATGCCGTGATCCCCCGTATTGGGGCGTCGATTACCTTTTATGGTTCGGCGGTGTTGCGTCAGTTTGAGATGATGGGCGTCTATGCTTTAAATGATTCTGTAGGGATCTCGCGCTCACGTGACAAATTGCGTTCTATGCAGTTGATGTCACGCCGCGGCATTGGCTTGCCCATTACTGGATTTGCCAATAAACCGAGTGATATTCCCGACTTAATTGATATGGTGGGTGGCGCGCCTCTGGTGATTAAATTACTCGAAGGCACCCAAGGTATTGGCGTGGTATTAGCCGAGACCCGTAAAGCGGCTGAGAGCGTGATTGAAGCCTTTATGGGCCTTAAAGCCAACATTATGGTGCAGGAATATATCAAAGAGGCTAATGGCGCAGATATTCGCTGCTTTGTGCTCGGCGATAAAGTGATCGCTGCCATGAAGCGCCAAGCTATGCCCGGAGAGTTCCGCTCTAACTTGCACCGTGGTGGCACGGCAAGTTTAGTCAAATTAACCCCAGAGGAACGCTCAGTCGCCATTCGTGCGGCTAAGACTATGGGGCTTAATGTGGCTGGTGTTGACTTGCTACGCTCAAACCACGGTCCTGTGATCATGGAAGTGAACTCCTCACCCGGTCTTGAAGGAATTGAAGGCGCCACCACGAAAGATGTGGCGGGTGCTATTATTGATTTTGTTGAAAAAAATGCGATAAAAGTAAAAAAGGTGACGCAAGCACAGGGTTAATGCTCTTGCTGTCGAGTATTGACTGCGGAATATCAACACTTGATTCACCTCCTTATGGGTAACGCCGTTTAGCAAGAACTTACCCATTAAAGCGAACTGAATAGGGGTAAACGATGACATTAACTTGGATAGATTCGTTAGATATTGCGTTGGAATTACTCGAAGCACACCCAGAAGTGAATCCCACTCAGCTGCATTTCACCCAATTGTATGAGTGGGTGTTAGCCTTGGATGATTTTGCCGATGATCCTAAGCACTGTAATGAAAAAATACTGGAAGCGATTCAGCAGTGTTGGATTGAGGAAAAGTAGTGAGCACAGTGGCGATACGGTTTTTTATGTGAGGCATCTTGTCCTTTTGACGTTTAACTAAGGTGATTTACCTCACGTATCTGCAGCGGCGCAGAGAATATTTGGCGAGAGTTTGATCACAGTCAAGTTCATTTTTAGCGGATATCGTACCTTGCTGTATATTGGTTAAGGCATTTAAATGGCTTAACTTTGTTATCGCAACTGCAAGGATGTTCACATGAAACTTTTGCTTGTATTGTTATGTATGCTTGTCCCTTCAATGGCTTGGGCTCATCCAGGGCATGGCGGTGTCGGTTTATTCCATCACTTGTTAGATCTTGCTCCCGCAATCATTTTAGTCGCTTTGATTGCTTGGGCAGGTATTTGGGCTAAAAATAGAAAATAATCCCATTTTTTAACGAGTTAATGAACCCTGCTGAGGATTTATTTTCCTAGCGGGGTCTTTTGCGTGATCAAGCTGATTACGAATAAAGCGAATGTGCGCAATATCTCAGACTAATTTGCTATAAAGATAGGATTTAGCTTTTAAATTTCGTATAATCCGCGCGAATTTTTTAAACTTGCTGACAAAGGAAGCTAGTTATGGCGATCGAACGCACATTTTCTATTATCAAACCTGATGCTGTTGCAAAAAACCACATCGGTGCTATCTACAATCGTTTTGAAACTGCTGGTCTTAAGATCGTTGCATCAAAAATGTTACACCTGACCAAAGAACAAGCTGAAGGTTTCTATGCTGAGCATAGCGAGCGCGGCTTCTTCGGTGCTCTGGTTGCATTCATGACTTCTGGTCCTATCATGGTCCAAGTATTAGAAGGCGAAAACGCTGTTTTAGCTCACCGTGAAATTTTAGGTGCAACTAACCCAGCTCAAGCGGCTCCTGGTACTATCCGTGCTGATTTCGCTGAAAGCATTGACGAAAACGCGGCTCACGGCTCTGATGCTGTTGAATCTGCTGCACGTGAAATTGCTTACTTCTTCAGCGCTGAAGAACTGTGTCCACGCACTCGTTAATTCGATGCTAAGACTGAAAAAGGAGCCCTAGGCTCCTTTTTTATTGGCTGCAATTTAGCGAATACAGATTGCCGTGCGCAATGAATCTAATGCCGCGATACCAATTACATCTCGATTCACCGTTTTAAAGCGGTATTAGCGTTTGTTTTTATTGCTCTTTTAAAATTCTGCACATTTTTTTAATTTTCTTGCTTGAAATTTTCTCTCCCGTCCTTATATCTATTTCAGGATCGCTCGATGAGGGTCCTAGTGTGAATTCTGTGCCGTAAGGACAGAAGATTTAATTCGGCAGACTCTACAAACGTTTTCATCCTGAAAACAGTCCGCCAATTCTCCATATTGCTTAAGACAAGGATATGAATATGCGTACTTATGATTTAACACCACTTTACCGCAGTGCCATTGGTTTTGACCGTTTAGCGCAATTGGCAGAACATGCCGCCGCCAATAATGGCAACTCAGGTTATCCTCCATATAACATCGAATTACTCGGCGAAAATCGTTATCGCATAACGATGGCCGTAGCCGGATTCTCAATGGATGAACTTGAGATCAGCAGTGAAGGTGAAAAATTACTGGTGAAAGGCAATAAAGCCGAAAGCCAAACCGAGCGTAAATACCTATATCAAGGCATAGCTGAACGCGGTTTTGAGCGTACTTTCCAGCTGGCAGACTATGTCACTGTGCTCGGTGCAAGTTTAGAAAATGGCTTACTCAATGTTGATTTAGTGCGTGAAATTCCTGAAGCATTGAAACCACGCAAAATTGAGATCACCTCATCGCGCTTGTTAGACAGCCAGTCATAATTGACGCTGTGATAACCGCCTAAAAATAAGGGGAGCATTATGCTCCCCTTGATGTTTTGTATTGATGCGAATAATGTCCGCGAGATTTCCGTGAGAAAGCTAGGCCTTCATGGCCTTTTCGCCGCGGGCCAAACCCACCACGCCGGAGCGTGAGACTTCGACCAATTTGGTGACTTCCCCCAGCGCATGAATAAACGCATCGAGTTTATCTGACGTGCCCACCATTTGGATGGTGTATAAATTCGCCGTCACATCGACAATCTGTCCGCGGAAAATATCCGCCATACGTTTTACTTCTTCCCTAAATTCACCTTGGGCACGGACCTTAACAAGGGCGAGTTCGCGTTCAATATAAGCAGACTCGGTAATATTCGATACTTTTAACACATCGATTAACTTATGTAGCTGCTTCTCTATCTGCTCTAACACCATTTCATCGGCAACGACTGTGATGTTAAGCCGCGACAGGGTGATATCGTCCGTTGGCGCCACCGTTAAACTTTCAATGTTATAACCGCGCTGTGAAAACAAACCGACCACACGAGACAGGGCGCCGGACTGGTTTTCTAATAATACAGATATAATTCGACGCATTAGCATTTCTCCGTCTTGGTCAGCCACATTTCATTCATCGCACCACCGCGGATCAACATGGGGTACACGTGCTCAGTTTCATCCACCATGATATCGATAAAGACCAGCCTGTCTTTCATCGCCAGTGCTTCAGCCATTTTTGACTCAAGTTCGGCGGGATCGCTGATCGTCATTCCAACATGACCATAGGCCTCGGCAATTTTGGCAAAATTTGGCACTGAATCCATATAGGAATGTGAGTGACGGCCAGAGTAAATCATGTCCTGCCATTGTTTTACCATGCCAAGGAAACGATTGTTTAAGTTGATGATTTTTACTGGCGTATCATATTGCAGTGCGGTCGAAAGCTCTTGAATGTTCATCTGGATAGAACCATCACCCGTGACGCACACAACGGTGGCATCCGGCATCGCCATTTTAACGCCCATTGCGGCGGGCAGGCCAAAACCCATAGTCCCTAAGCCACCTGAGTTGATCCAGCGGCGCGGCTTATCGAACGGATAGTACAAGGCGGCAAACATTTGGTGCTGGCCAACATCTGATGCGACATAGGCATCACCATTGGTTAGCTTATACAAGGTTTCAATCACTTGCTGTGGTTTGATACGGCCACTGTTTTTGTCATAGGCCAGACAATCGCGGCTGCGCCATTGTTCAATGTCATTCCACCAAGTGGCAATGGCATCGTTGTCGTTGTGTTCGTTCGATTCATCTAACAGTGCCAACATGCTGTCTAAAATACTGTCGGCCGAACCCACGATAGGAATATCTACGTGGATAGTTTTCGAAATAGAAGAGGGATCGATGTCGATGTGCAAAATGGTCGCGTTCGGACAGTATTTTTCCACATTATTGGTGGTTCTATCGTCGAAGCGTACACCAATACCGAAGATCAAATCGCAGTTATGCATTGTCATGTTGGCTTCGTAGCGACCGTGCATCCCAAGCATGCCTAAACTGTTTTTGTGAGTGCTTGGAAAAGCGCCAAGCCCCATCAGCGTGCTGACGACGGGAATATTTAATCTCTCAGCTAATTGCAGAATTTGCTTATCACAACCTGAGATAATTGCGCCGCCACCGACATAAAGTACCGGTTTTTTCGCGGCTAATAGAGCTTGAAGACCACGGCGGATCTGACCTTTATGGCCTGATGTCGTTGGATTATACGAGCGCATTTTGACGCTTTCTGGGTAGCAATATTCGTGCAGCAGGGCGGGGTTTAAACAATCTTTTGGCAGATCGACAACCACAGGGCCGGGACGGCCAGTAGAGGCAATGTAAAAAGCCTTTTTAATAATTTCAGGAATTTCAGTCGGATCTTTAACTAAAAAGCTGTGTTTCACCACAGGGCGAGAGATACCTATCATGTCGCATTCTTGGAAGGCATCGTTGCCGATAAGATTGCTCGGGACTTGACCCGATAACACCACAAGGGGAATAGAATCCATGTAAGCGGTAGCAATACCGGTAATCGCGTTGGTCGCGCCTGGGCCTGAGGTGACTAATACCACGCCCACTTTACCCGTGGCACGGGCGTAGCCATCGGCCATGTGTACGGCGGCTTGTTCGTGGCGAACGAGTATGTGTTCAATACCGGGGATAACGTGCAGGGCGTCGTAGATATCTAAAACTGAACCGCCAGGATAGCCAAAAATGTGCTTTACGCCTTCATCGATCAAAGAACGCACTATCATGCTGGCGCCGGATAACATCTCCATGTGGAACTCCTATTGCATAGTACCGTTACGGTAAACAGTATCTTGTTACAGCGACGGTAATCGCTCTAAAAATTAAGCCTGAATGGTAATTCAGACTCCGAAATGCTGAACTGACTTCGTCGAAGACAAGTGACTCATCCCTTAGGATGCAGCAACTGTTGCAATGAACAGAATTTCATCATATTCAAAAAAAACAACATTTCAAGCCTTTTATGTAAAAAATAACCAACTTGAAACAATTTCACGTTTGAATGACTCGATAACTTGCTTGAATCGCCAAGTAACCTAGGCTGGTTTATGGGCTTATCTTATATTTTTCAGATTGTTAGATGCTTAAAAAGCAAAAACGGCACTAAAAGTGCCGTTTTGGTGTTGGAGGTTAGATAAGCAGATACTTAACTGTCGCGATTAAATATTACTTATTTGCTACATCTGTGAAAGCCAATGCGCTGTTTTATGCGATCAAACATGTGTTGCCTATGTGGCATTGGTATCCATGGCTCTTAGAAATAGACCCTTAAAAATAGATCCTTAAAAATAGCTCCTCAAACCGTCGGCGGTATTTGATGCTTTGGACGATTGAATTGGCAAATACCGACTAACACAATAGAACCTAACATGAGGGCAGAGAAGGGCACGGCTGTGCCATCGTAAAACACTGCCAATAACGGGCCCGCCAGTGCGCCACAGCCAAATCTTAAGGTGCCAATAACTGCGGTTGCGGTTCCTGTTTCTTGTTTAAACTTCATCAGTACTATCGCATCGGCATTGACTGACATCACCCCTAGGCTACCCATCAAAGGAATAAGCATGATCACGGTAAAGTGATAGCTCATATCCAGCAGGTTTACGGTTAATAAACCGACACCAGCAATCGCCCCGAAAAAGGTCGACACATGCAACATACGTAGCGAACCATAACGGCCCACGATGCGCGTATTAATGATATTGGCCAACATCAACGCGCCGACGTTAGTGCTAAACAAGATAGCAAAATAGGATTTATCTAAGGCAAAGACTTCCATGTAAACGAAGGGCGATGCGGTGAGATAACAGAAAAATGAAAAAGACGTTAACACGCCACTGGCAATGTTTAACTTAACGCCAGGGCGGGAAAATACGGTCGCATAGGCGCCAAGAAACGATTTTTGGCTGCGGGTATCCATATCTTTATCGCTGGGCATTTTTAGCGCAAATAGCACCAGTAATAACAGGGTTGCGGCATAGGCGGATTGAATGAAGAAGATTAAATGCCAATCACCGAGTTCGAGGATCACGCTGCCAATGCTAGGTGCGAGTAATGGTGCTAACATCATGATTAAACTCACGTATGACATACCCTTGGCGGTATTGTCACCATAGACTTCTTTGATGTATCCCGGCACCACCACAGTCGCAGCCGCGCCGATAAAGGCCTGTAAAAAACGTAGTCCAAGAAAGACTTCGACTTGACCCGCAAACCCAATCAGTAAGCTGGTGAGCATAAATCCACTCAGTCCCAATATCACCATAGGGCGACGACCAATGCGGTCGGCTAGGGGGCCGAAACATAACATGCCCAGTGCGTAACCCGCTAAGTAGATACTCAGGGACTGTTGTACTGTCGTGACATCGGTATGAAAACTGAGTGCCAATGTCGACATCGCAGGTAAGTACATGTCGATGGCCAATGGCGTGATCGCGACAATCGCCGCAAGCATGGGAATAAGCAGCGCTAAATTCGGTATACGTCTGCCGTTATGGGCAGAAGGTTGTGATTGTGGGTCCACTGTTACCTCGGGTGGCGAAAGAATTGAAAGCGTATTTCACAGGTTTATGCGGTGTGGTTTAAATTGTACTAGGACAATTCACGATTAATCCGCCATTTTTAAGCCAGTTCCTGCGCTACCAGTTTCTACACTAAGCGCGAGAGCACATGATCAAGATCATTGGCGGGGTTTAGGCAAAAGTGAATTGCGGTATTGTCTATTTGCACAGTTCAGACAGTAAGCAATAGCATAGTAAAGTGCTCGGACAAATAAACCAATCTTTGCGCTGATTTCTTTACTGTATTTTACCGATTAAATTGTAACTAAGTGGTAAGTTTGATTATCGAGGCATCACTTTAGTGGATTGAGCCGTTATCTTCACAAGATTCTTCATTTAAATCTTTCTTATCAAGTCTTTCTTATCAAATCGTAGCCCTTTGTAACTCTGTTCTTTACACCTTAGTCCTTCACATCCTTATGGTTCAAACTGACTCATTCTAAAGTGCGAGCTGTCATCTGAGTGTCACGGCTTTGTCATCCCAGCGTCTTTTATGCTGACTAGTTTAGTGGGCTTTAGCTTCACCCTACTAAAAATAAAATATTCAGGAATGACACGATGAAAACACAACGACTTCCGCTAGCCGCAGCCATTATGGCGAGCTTATTACTTGGAGCCTGCAGCGGTGATGATGGCGCAGCAGGTGATAAAGGCGACAACGGCTTAAATTCACTGGTTAAAGTGACGGCATTGAATATCGGTGATGCACATTGTCCCGCCGGTGGTCAGCGTATCGATACCGGATTAGATGCTAACAATAATGGACAATTAGATGACAGCGAAATTGCAGCAGCGCAAACCCAATATGTTTGCCAGCCACAAACTGCAGGCTTAAAAGCTGAGTTAATTGGTCGTCATCAGACTGGCGTTTATGGCTTAAGTGCCGCCGAAATCGTTGAATATCACAGTGCATCTAACCGTATTTTTGTGGTCAATGCCATTAGCGGTAAAGTGGACATTATTGATGGCAGTTTATTAGCAACGGCATCCAATGCCGCTGATCCGTTAGCATTGAATAATCTCGAAAAATTTGGCGAACTTGATGTGGCTAAAGACGTTGGCCAAACCTTTATGGGTAGCGTTAACAGTGTGAGCATTTCAGGCAACTTGTTAGCGGCTGCAATTGAACGTGGCGATGCTGCCGGCAATAAAACCCAAGCCAATGGTTTTGTCGCTTTTTATCAGCTTAACGGCACAGATGCACCACAGTTTATCAGCGCGGTAGAAGTCGGCGCTTTACCCGATAACGTGGCATTTACCCACGATGGTAAAACCTTATTAGTGGCCAATGAAGGCGAGCCAAATCCAGTCTATACACTAGATCCTGAAGGCAGTGTGGCGCTGATTGCAATTACTGACGGTAAGCCAGCAGCCACTGCGACTATTATCGGTTTTAGTGAATTTAATCAGGGCGGTGCACGTGCCAGTGAGATCACGCCAGACATTAAAATCAATGGTCCAATGGCGAGTGTGGCGCAGGATTTAGAACCTGAATATATCGCGATTAGCCAAGATAACCGCCGTGCGTTTGTCAGTTTGCAAGAGAACAATGCCATTGCCGTAATTGATATCGCCAATGCCAAAGTCGCCAAGATTTTACCACTAGGCCTTAAGGATTATGGACTTGAGGTGAATAAAATTGATGCGAGTGACAAAGACAATCTTGTCAACCTGCAAAGTTACACAGGCGTCTACGGCATGTATCAACCCGATACTGTCGCGACTTACCGTTGGAACAATACCGACTTTATCGTTACGGCCAACGAAGGTGATTCCCGTGATTATGCAGGCTTTTCTGAAGAAGCCCGCGCAGGGGATTTAGTGCTCGACCCTAATCACCCACAATTTGCCGCCGCAAAAGATAAAACGCAGTTAGCCCGCCTTAAAGTGACCACTAGCATGGGGGATGACGATAAGGATGGCGACTACGACAGGATAGTCAGCTTCGGTGCTCGCTCATTCTCGATTTGGAGCGCAGACGGTCAGCAAGTCTTTGACAGTGCGAGTGATTTTGAACGTATTACCGCGGCACTTTTAGGCAGTAACTTCAACAATAATAACGAAGAAAATAAAGGTGATAGCCGCAGCGATGATAAAGGACCAGAGCCAGAAGCCTTAGCTCTGGGTCAAATTGGCCAACGACTATATGCCTTTATTGGCTTGGAGCGCACTTCAGGCTTTATGATTTATGACGTGACCAATCCCTTCGATGTGCATTTTATCGACTATGTTGTGAATCGTGATTTTGATGCCGACTTTGTTATCAATACAGATACGGGTGAAGTCAAAGGGGATGCAACATTGGCGGGTGATTTAGGGCCAGAAGGGATGAAATTTGTCAGTGCCGATAAAAGCCCTAACGGTAATCCTTTGCTAATCATAGGCAATGAAGTCACCGGTACGACGAGTGTTTACCAACTAAAGATTAAATAATGGTGCGTTAGTGATTTATAGCTAATTGCTCCTTCATCATGCTTGTCAGTTACCTCAGCGCCACTAGCATACATGCTACTGGCGCTTTTTTATGCTCTCTAATTTTATAAATTAGCCATTTAGTGTGAATTAACTTCATCTGACATGGCGCATAAAAATTGGCTGAGTTCGGAGGTTTTTAAGCGCAATTACACCACTGAATAGGCATTTTGTACCAGGGAGTGAATCGTCGCCTCGATACACTCAATCGCATGTTGAAATTGACTGTCGTTTTCGGCGCCGCCAAGGCTCAAGCGAATAAAATTGTCATGGCAATTAAAGTCATCTCCATTACGGATCAAAATGCCTTTAGCGGCCAGTGCAGTGACGAGGTGATGGGCTTTGATATCTTCTGGCAGTTGCAGCCAACCGTTCAGTCCTCGCCAAGTTTGGGTTAATCCCAGTCGTTCGCCCATGGCGATACAGAGACGTTGCCGTTGGCGAACTATGGTATCGCGATCGGCAGTGATTTGGCCTTTCTTAATCAACTGACAGGCTATTTCAATGTTCAGCGGCGATACCATCCAGCATTGGCTATGAATCGCGAGTCGCACTTGGGCGATAAGTGGTTCAGGCACCAGAATAAAACCTTGCCTTAGGCCGCCAGAAAACAATTTGGACAGACTAGAAATATAAATCACCCGTGGGATAGCCAGCTGTTTTGCTAATTGCCACAGGGGCGAATGCCACTCTTCGGGTAAACAATAATTCACATCATCTTCAATGATATAAAACTGATACTGCTCGGCCAATTCGAGGAGTTTTTGCCGCTGCGACTCACTGTATTGAATACAGGTAGGGTTTTGATTATTCAGGGTTAGATAGACTAACTTGGGATGATGGATTTGCACTAACGCCTCAAAGCGGGCGAGATCCACACCTTCATGGGTGAGGGGCACACCAATGCTGGTCACGCCGAGTTGCTTAGCGCAAATTCTCACGCCTGGATAACTGTATTGCTCGTGCAGCAGCACATCACCCGTCGATAAAAATGCACTCAAACAGGCAAAAATCGCTTGCTGGCCGCCATGGGTAAAGATCAGTTGCTCAGGCGTTTGTTGTATGCCGCGTTGGTTAAGCCATTGGTGAAACACTTGTTGGTGTTGATCTAATGGACTGGCGCGATAACCCAGTAACTGGCTGAGCTTTGTCGGGTCTTTTGCTAATTGGCTGAGGCAATCACTGAGGGTGCTAATTTGATCTGTGAGTGGCTGCTGGCAGGTCGCCATATTCAATTGTACGTTACCTATCTCTGGTACTGGGGAGGCGTTGACATAGGTGCCATCACCGACGCGTGCTTCAACGTAACCCCTTTGTTCCGCCAATGCATAGGCGCGGGTTACAGTGCCAATAGTGATGCCTAAGGCATCGGCTAAACGGCGCTGCGGGGGCAGTTTACTGCCTTGGGTTAACACTTTCTGCAAAATGCCTTGTTCTATCGCACTGACTAAGCGCTGATATTTCGGGCCTGAAAAAGCAGTTAGGTCTGGCGTCCAGATTGTACCCATGACAATAAATCCATTGATCTCTAATATTCTCCGTATATTATTTATTGCATCTGTTTATGTCAATAAATGTATGCATACAATTTAAGGTGAATATGAATACTGCATTACTCTACGATCCACAATTATGGACTTTGATGGCCTCGACTGCGCTGTTTTGCGCCACTATGTCTATGACGCCCGGACCAAACAATGTGCTATTGGCCAGTTCCGGTGCGCATTTTGGTGTGCTGCGTACCGTGCCGCACATTGCAGGGATCCGCTTGGGTTCGACCTCTTTACACCTTGCGGTGTTATTCGGGCTCGGAACCTTGTTTGAAGCATTACCGGTATTGCACCAAGTATTGAAATATTTCGCTTTGGCATATTTACTGTATCTTGCGTACAAATTAGTGACGTCCCCAGTGCAGAGCACGCATCTTGATGACGGCCGAAAACCTATGACCCTGATAGAGGCCGCCTTATTCCAATGGATTAACCCTAAGTCTTGGATGTCGACAATTACCCTGTGCAGCGCATTCACATTAGGCGGCGATGGTTTTTGGCTCAGTGCCTTTCTTGGGGTATTAACCTTTAACTTAGTGGGTTTTCCTGCGTCATTTACTTGGGTGTTTGTCGGTGCGGCGATCAGTAAGAAACTCAATACGGATAGACGTAAGCGTCATTTTAATTGGTTTATGGGCAGTTTACTTTTAGTATCTCTGCCGATGATATTGCGCTAACTTAGTGTTTATTCAGCGCCTAACTCCATAAATATTCTGAGGAAAATATTCGCGTAATGATTGGCTTTATGCCATAACCAACATACTATTGCTGGCTTTTAGGTAATGACCTTTTCGCTGAATATTTTCAGTCTCGGTTATACTGATTAGTGCTTATCTTGATGGTGTGAATGGAGGTTGCCGAGTGAAGTTCCCTAGTTTGATTTCGTTTATGCCGGGATTGGCGCAATTATTACAATATGAAAAGCAATGGCTTAGGGATGATGTGCGCGCAGGCTTGTCCGTTGCCGCCGTGGCATTACCCGTCGCTATTGCCTATGCCCAGCTCACAGGCGTCAATGCTGCTGTGGGTTTATACTCCTGCGTTTTGCCTATGCTGGTATACGCGCTATTTGGCACCTCAAAGCAATTAATCGTGGGTCCAGATGCGGCGACCTGCGCCGTTATCGCCGCCGTTGTTACGCCCCTTGCTGCGGGCGATAGTATGAAGCATTGGCAGTTAGTCATGACCATGACAGCCATGACAGGCTTTTGGTGCTTGATCGCGAGCCGTTTTAAGCTGGGTGTGCTCGCTGACTTTCTGTCAAAGCCGATTTTGATGGGATTGCTTAATGGGGTCGCGATCACCATTATCGTCGGACAATTTTCGAAGATTTTTGGTTTTACCTTTGACGAGCGCTATTTAATCGAACGCCTCAGCGGCGCCCCTTCTTATTTATCAAAAACCCATTGGCCGACCTTGACTATGGGGATGGTGACGCTGGCGACCTATGCCTTAGTGAAACGGTTTCGTCCACAATGGCCCGCATCTATGTGCGCGATGGCGATGGCAGCGCTCCTTGTTTGGGTATTTAACCTGACGAGCTTTGACATTAGCGTTGTCGGAGAGGTGACCTCTGGTTTACCTTCATTCCAAGCACCGGCTTTTGATTTGGGGATCGCCCGTGAGTTGGTGGTGCCAGCGCTCAACTTAGCCATGGTGAGCTTTGTGAGCATGATGCTGACGGCCCGAAGTTTTGCTGCAAAAAATGGTTACGATATAGATGCAGATAAAGAATTCAGGGCATTAGGTTTAGCCAATATCGCATCTGCCATCTCCCAAGGGTTTGCGGTGAGCGGCGCCGATTCCCGCACTGCGGTGAACGATGCTAATGGCGGCAAGAGCCAGTTAGTGTCCATCATTGCTGCGGTATTGATTGGCGTTGTGGCGCTGTTTTTTACTGCGCCGTTGAAGTACATCCCTAGCGCAGCATTAGGGGTGGTATTGGTGATTGCCTCTATTTCGCTTATCGATCTTAAGTCGCTGTGGAATCTGCGTGTGCGCGATAAGTCAGCTTTCTTGCTTGCGTGTATTACCTTGTTCTCCGTGCTGTTCATTGGGGTGATTCCTGGGATCACTTTGGCCGTGTTACTGGGGTTATTCCAGTTCCTTGCTACGGTAATGCGCCCCACGGATCAAGTACTTGGCTTAGATCATAAGGGCGTTATCCGTAGCGTCGATGATTCGGGTAAAGCCAAATCTGTGCCTGGCGTGTTTATGTATCGCTTTAATTCACCGTTAACTTACTTTAATGCGACGTATTTTAAGCGCCGTTTACTGGAAAAGTTTATTCGGGAATCTGAGCCTGTCGATTGCATCATTATTGATGCTGTGCCTTGCTTTACCCATTTAGATTTAAGCGTGATGGCCATGCTGGCAGATTTACATCAATTGCTTAAAAAGCGTGGAGTACGCTTAGTGCTTGCGGGACGTAAACGACAGATGCTGAGTTGGTTCGAGCAAGCGGGCATGCAGACAGGGGAAGGCGGCATTCTGATCCGGCCAGATTTGTATCTCGCCCTTAAAATGAATCAAAGCTATAAACAAGCCTTGGCAGAAGGGCAAGCGCCTGTAATCCAAAAAGTCCCCGATGATGCTGTGCTGTTGCATAGCCATTTATAGCGAATGATTTAAATTTTAAGGTTGTGTAAAAGAGGAATCATTAAAATAGCGCAGCCTAAGCTTGCGCTATTTTTTTGCGTGTTTCAGTACTTGTTTAAGTGCTTGTAAGTATTTATTTAAATGCTTATTTATGTGCTTTGACTCGTATTGAAATGAGTCTTTGAATTAGGCGGGTCAATGATGCCGTAGCAAGTTTTATCGCCCAATGTGATGGTGTTTGACGGCTTAGTCTTTGAGAATTCTATCGAGGGGAATAAAACCGTGATAACCGTAATATCCCATTGGGCCGAGGATCAGACTCAGAAAGCACCATAACCATTTTTTGTTGGTGCTGAGATCCACTTTACTCTTGAAGGCTCGAAGGGCGAAAAGAAAATGCAGTAGCATCAGGCCCCCAAGCATAATAATGATATTGATATCCATATGTTCCAACTGCCTTATCCTTGTGTTCTATCATTCACGCCTTTGAAAGATATTAAGCGCGGTTACATTTATCTTGAGAAGCTTGCCTAGTGATCTGTAGCTAAATTAGCGACCTCACTAACTGTCAAATACCTTACTCGAATATTTTACCGATGGCTATAACATAAAATAAAAATAATCTTTAAATCTTATTGGCTTACATGTCTCCTAACAAGCAAGTTGGAGAATGGCTAGCGTCCCAGATCACATATTTTTCCATCGCACGAATAAATATTTCACTCGAAATGAGGTTTTCTAGCCAAGCGGCGAGTCGCGGAAAATCATCGCTCAGTGCACGTTTAAGATCCACTGCGGCAAATTGGCGTATAAAAGGCACGATGGCGTAGTCCGCAAGACGAGGTGTCTCGGCGACTAAAAAGGAGTGTTGCCCTAAGCATGCTTCAAGTTGCGTGAGGAAATGGCTCGCTTGCTGGTAATAGTCGGCTTGCGTTTGTTCAGGGTAACGGTCAGCATATTTATAGCGGTCGAGCCATGGCTTAAATTGCTGATCATTTTGCGCAATAAGTTGCGCCATTTTATCTGCAATTACAGGGCTTTGCTGACATAGCAGATCTAAGGGATCAGCTTGCGTTAGTGCCCAGCGCATGATCTCAATACTTTCGGCAATCACTTCGCCATTGGCTAGCACTAATACCGGCACTGTCCCTTTGGGCGAAGCGGCCAGCATTTGCGCTGGTTTAGCTTTAAGGGTGATTTCGCGGACTTCAACATTGCATTGGGCGAGTAAGAGTCCCAAACGCGCTCGCATGGCATAGGGGCAACGGCGAAAAGTGTATAAGACGGCTAGAGCCATTAGGATTTCCTCTACTGTGCGGCGCTAATGCGACGCAAGTTAGTGCGATGTACGCAGATGTCGGCTTGTGTCCTCTACATGTACATGCTTATTGACGACGCGAGTGTGCCAGTACGAATGCCGCGTGCCAATCAGGCAGTGTGCAAAGGGCGCAGATGGTAACGCTTTCATGTTGAAATTTCTGCTTAATTTGCCAGCAGAAAATGATTTTTCTTACCTCCGTGCGTAAAGAATTAAAGACCCTGTATTTTATCTGTGTTTATCTTGCTGTGACTCAGGTAGAATTCCGCGCTATTTTGGGATCTGTAGCCAGTCTACAGATGATTAATGTGTTTATGCACTGGAAATTAAGTTCCAGCCAGCAAAGAGGGTGTTATGGCTAAAGTTGTCGTGTGTGCGTTATATAAATTTGTGTCTTTACCGCATTTTGAATCTATCCGAGCGCCATTGCTCGCTATGATGGAACAGGCCGAGATCAAAGGCACTCTGCTCCTCGCAAGCGAAGGAATTAATGGCACAGTTGCCGGTACCCAAGAAGCGATCGAAGCATTATTGGTTTGGCTTAATAGCCAAAACGGCCTAGACAATATCGTGCACAAATTGTCATTCGACGATGAAATGCCGTTCTACCGCACTAAAGTCAAACTGAAAAACGAAATCGTGACTATGGGCGTTGAAGGTATTGATCCACTTAAAGTGGTTGGCACCTATGTGAAGCCTCAAGATTGGAATGCGCTGATTTCTGATCCGGATGTGATTTTAGTCGACACCCGTAACGATTATGAAGTGCAAATCGGCACTTTCAAAAATGCCATTAATCCTGTGACTGAAACCTTCAGAGAATTCCCGGAATATGTGAAGCAAAATCTTGATCCTGCTAAACATAAGAAGGTCGCCATGTTCTGTACCGGTGGTATTCGCTGTGAAAAATCAACCGCGTATTTGAAAGAGCAAGGCTTCGACGAGGTGTATCATCTTGAAGGCGGTATTCTTAAATACCTTGAAGAAGTCAAAGCGGAAGAAAGTTTGTGGGAAGGCGAGTGCTTTGTATTTGATAACCGCGTTGCGGTAAATCATGACTTGAAGAAAGGCCAATACGATCAATGTAATGCTTGCCGTATGCCAATCACTGAAGCTGAAAAACAGAGCCCTGCCTATGTGCAAGGTGTCAGCTGCCCACATTGTATCGATAAAATTTCTGATGAGCAGCGTAAACGTTTTGTTGAGCGTGAGCGTCAAGTGAATCTGGCAAAAGCCCGTAACGAAGCGCATATCGGCAGCGATGTAAATCAAGTGATTGAAGCGCGCCGCGAGAAAAAAGAAGCGCAGCGTCGACTCGCCGCCGAGAAAAATAATGCGAAAAAATCGCAAGTGCTTTAACTTTATATTTCATTGGATTAGCTGCGAGTTAGTCATGAGTTCTCACTGAGTTCGTTTCTCGCTCAGGCAGCTCATACATTGCTCTCGATTTGAATATGGTTGCACTATGGCCCGACTCGTTCGGGCCATTTTTTTATGCCGATTTTAGTTTTAGTGTGAATGTGCATTAACCCATTATTTAACTCATTATTTATCATAGCGCTATGCCGAAAATCTTAAATTTATGATAACTTTCAGTCGCTAGTATTAAAAAACGCGAGTATTACTAGTATTGAAAAATGAAGTCGAGTGCCATTAAACGACAGGGAGCGATTCAGTGCAAGGTAGGCAAAGCGCATGAGCATTTGGAAAGAGCTATACGATATTTTCGATAAGGAACGCAGTCGCTGGCAGCAATCGAGCGCCAGTAAGCAGGCGATTGCCTTTGAGTTAAAAGCCAATTTGGGCTTTCTGGCCGATGCGTTAAGCAGCGGTTTATCGCAAAGTGCGATCGCCAGCGGTTTAGAATGCAGTATTTTTGAGGCAAAACTGAAAGAGGGCGCCGCACTCACTGCGTTAAATCGCCGTAAAGTGACCCTGACGTTTATTGGCGAATTTGCCGAGTTTGCTAAGTATGTCGGTAAAGAGAACGACGCTTTAGTCGAGAATGCTTACGCTAGAATTAAATCATTGCAGAAGTTAGTCGCGGCTGAGCCGAATAAAGATCATGATCTTAAGATTAAATCCCTGTTTCGCTTCTTAGTCTTTTTAGTGGCGCACCTTGAGGAGCAGCCATTGAGTCGCACGTCAGCGAAAAAATCTTAAGGCTGATGCGTGGACGAGCTTGTGATTAATATGATTGGTATAAGAGGTAAAAAAGGCGCTTATGGCGCCTTTTCTATGCTTGCTAACATCATTGCTCAGCTTTTTAGCGCAGTCTTTAAGAGGCGTGTTTACGAGTCATCTTCAGACTCACTCTTTAAAAGCCACTATTGAGTTTAGCGCTTAGGTGGCTCATCAGCTTTATTGGCTTCTGAGTCAGTAGTACAGGGCTTATTTGAAGCCGTTTCTGCGTCATTCTCAGCTGTCGAAGGCTTGATCTGCTTATCTTTACTATGTTGGCCGAATTGTGGCAATTTGAACTTAGCACTGTATTTCAACGCGGCAAGATTGCTGGCGATAACACCGACGATCAAAATAATAATGATCCAGACTTCTAAGGTCGACATACTCAGCTCCTGTTTCGAATAGACTCGCGCGCAAGACTCTCGGGTGACTAATCAACCGCTAAACGTTGCTCACATTTACGAATGTCTTCTGGCGTATCCACTTCAATAGAATCAAAGGCGCTAATGGCGATTTTGATTTTATGACCATATTCTAAAGCACGCAATTGCTCGAGTTTTTCCAGATCTTCTAGACGACCTAATGGTAGGGCGGCGAAGGCCTGAACGAATTTGCGGGTATAAGCATACACACCTAAGTGCTTATAAACGGGGTAATCTTGGGTGTCGCGGCCAAAAGGAATACGCGAACGAGAGAAATACAAGGCATAGTTGTTGTTATCAAACACCATCTTCACATGCATAGGATCGTCAAGCTCGGCTTTATTGACGATTTCAAAGCCTAAGGTGGCCATTTCAAACTCCCCTGGGTGACGCTCGAAGAGGCTGATGACTTGCTCGATGGAGGTTGGGTCAATTAGAGGTTGATCGCCCTGTAGATTGATCACTAAGTCGTCATCTTTCAGTCCCAGTTGGTTTATCGCATCATTGATACGATCTGTACCCGATGCCGCTTCTGGGCTGGTCATGACCACTTTGCCGCCAAAACCTTCAACGGCCGCTTTAATGCGGTCATCATCGGTAGCGACATAAATATTGGTGAGGCCTTTGGCTAACGACGCGCGTTCATACACGTGTTGGATCATTGGCTTGCCGTTAATCGGGGCTAAGGGTTTGCCCGGGAAGCGGCTTGAACCGTAACGAGCCGGGATTAACAGAGTCACATTCATCAAATTATCCTACTTTTATCAAAGATATACAGTGTAGATATACAATGCATATAGACAAAAGGGCTCACAATTGAGCCCTTTTAACATGTGTTAGAGCTTAGATGCGACGGAACAGGGCAGTCAACATTTCATCTGTGACTTTCTCTTCCCAACCTGCGCCGTAAACGTTAGCCCATAGTGGACCCATACTCTTAGTCACGGCAACCATTTTTGCTATGGTTTCGTCTGGCAGATCTTTACAGATGTTCTTCGGCAGTGTGATGTTATGTTTCTTCATCATCAGACGGAACTCTTCAACGCCTTCTGGATAGAATTCTTCTAACACATCAAAGGCGATACAGTTGCCAATACCGTGGTGGTAACCCAGGATGTAAGACAGACCGTAAGATACCGCATGACAGGCACCCACTTGGCTATAAGCTATGCTCATGCCGCCCATGAAAGACGCCATCATCAGCTTGTCGTCTTTATCTATATGGTCGTCTAAGTACACTTGGCGACATAAATCCATGGCTTTTTCAGCGTAGGATTTAGAGAACTCGTTTAAGAAGGTACCTTGTAACGATTCAACACAGTGGATATAGCAATCCATACCTGTGTAGAACCATTGGTCCGTTTCAACGCCTTCGATTAACTCAGAATCCATGATGATTTGATCGAATACTGTGTAATCTGAGTTCAGACCTAGCTTACGCACTGGACCACATAACACGGCGGTGCGTGACGCTTCTGCACCAGTACCAGAAATCGTTGGGATACCAATGTGGTGTACCGCTGGGTTCTTGATCAAGTCCCAACCTTGGTACATGGCAGAGCCACCTGGGTTCGTCAGCATCAGCGATACCGCTTTAGCCACGTCCATGGTTGAACCGCCACCTAAACCCACTACGCTGACAGGCAGTTTGCTATTAAAAGCTTGAACTTGCTCAGTTAACGTGTCGATTTGAATGGTGCTTGGCTCTTCATCAACGTTAACCCAAATCACCATATCTTGTGCTTTAGCTGGGATACGGCCTTCAAGGGCTTTGCCTTGATGCACGTCATCGACTAAAAATACCACGAAGTCGTCGGCGGTTTTACGTTCAGCAGCTAACACTTCATCCAATTGGACGAATGAGCCACGGCCGAAGATCATTTTTTCAACTACTTTAAAATTCTTAAAACTCATTGCAACAAACTCCCGTAGAATTATTGGGCAAATGCTTTCTTGATGTTTTCGATACGCTCAGCGATCTGAGCATCGGTCCAAGACAACTTGATGAGCATAGAAATGCTGCGGCTCATAATGGCATCGGATTTAGGCACAGAAACTTGAGTATAGTCAGGTCTGTCGGCGATTAATGTGATTGGCAACGCAGCAGATGCCTTAAGCTCCTGAATGTGTTTCCAGTTTTTCAAATAATGCCAGTTGTTTACATACCAGTAGAAGCAGCCATCGACGCCGTTTTCAGCAAGTTTTTTGCTGATTTCAATAGTACGCGCTTCGGTTGGCAACATAAAGGTTAAGAAGCCCGCTGAATCGCCTTCTGGATCGGGGATCAGGCGGAAGGTTACTTCTGGGATAGCTGCGGCCATCGCATCTTTAATGGTCTTTTTGTTTTTACGTTGGATATCGATAATGGTATCGAGTTTACGTAATTGCGCTAAACCTAAGGCGGCGTTCATTTCCGAAATACGGAAGTTCAAGCCAATGATAGGGTGTGACTCAGCGCCGCGGTCCTTACCTATGTGGTCATGGCCGTGATCAGAGAACATGTGCGCGTTGTTGTAGATTTCAGTGTTGTTAGTGATCACAGCGCCACCTTCACCACAGGTGATGGTTTTGACAGAATCGAATGAGTAACAACCCACATCACCGATAGTTCCGAGGGCTTGACCCTTGTAGCTGCCACCAATGGCTTGGCAAGCATCTTCTAAAATCTTGATGTTATGTTTTGCACAAACGGCTTTGATCTCGTCCATCTTCGCCATAGAACCACACATGTGCACTAAGTTAATCGCTTTAGTACGTGGGGTAATCGCGGCTTCAATACCTTCTGGAGATAAACACAGTGTCTCGTCGATTTCGGCAAAGATAGGAATCGCGCCTGCCATAAAAATCGCTTCAACTGAGGCAACAAAGGTAAAAGGTGGCACGATAACTTCGTCGCCAGCGCCAATGCCCGCAGCCATCATGGCCGTTTGCAGTGCAGCGGTACCGCTTGATAAAAGGTGAGCATGCTTCACGTTCATTTTCTCGCAGAGCAGTTGCTCCATATCGCGAGTCTTCCAGCGATCATTACGCATATGGTCGAAGTTGTAACGGAAGGTAAAACCGTTTTCCATAACGTCAGCGACTTCCTGCTTCTCTTCAGGACCAAATAATTCAAAACCGGGCATGGAAGGTATCTCCTTAGAATATGTCGCGCATAGGTCGCGCTGCAATTAACTGGCGGATTATAACTGGGGTAATAGACCCTTGCGATGTTTTATTGCTGAAAATTGCCATGGAAAAAGAAAAACCTGCACAGGTGCAGGTTTTATCTGAGCATAGATGACACTTAGCTAAGGGTTAAAAGCCTACATTCAGGCCGTTAGCGTGGATTGGCTAAGCCGTGTTCACGATCGACAGTGACATCTAAATCTGTCAGTAAACCGTTATCAATGCCGTAAATCCAGCCGTGTACTGCGACTTCTTGGCCGCGATCCCAGGCTTCTTGCACTATGGTTGAACTGGTCACATTAGCAACCTGTTCAATCACGTTGAGTTCGCACAGGCGATCAAAACGTTTAGCTTCATCCATCTGTTGTAATTCTTCCTGATAAATACGGTAGATATCACGTAAATGCCCGAGCCAGTTATCGATTAATCCCAAACGTTGCTGACCCATTGCCGCGCGCACACCACCACAGCCGTAGTGACCCACTACCATAATATGCTTCACCTTGAGTACATCTACGGCGTATTGCAGCACAGATAAGCAGTTAAGATCGGTATGGATAACCATGTTGGCGATATTACGGTGAACAAAGACTTCACCCGGCATAAGATCGATGATTTGGTTAGACGGTACGCGACTATCCGAGCAGCCAATCCACAGGTATTCAGGATGTTGCTGTTTCGCTAATTGCTCGAAAAAATCAGGGTTCTCTTGGCGTATACGTCCGGCCCAGCGGCGGTTGTTGTCGAATAAAGGTTTGAGTAGTTTCATTTTAACCTATTGTTTTATTGACATATAAAATGTCTTCTCATGCTCTAATTCATGCAAGCAGCACATTTTTAGCAAGAGTATACCAGCAAAATTGGATCTGCTGGTCTATCCAATTAAGGTTTGAATCGGGATATTGAGGAATCGAGATTATTTTTTATTAATAGTTCTGCAAATGAATTGGTTCCCTCTGTGGATCTAAGCGCCATTTGTTAGCGTGTTTGGGGGTGATATTGCACTAAAGCTGAGTGAACGCCTTGTCCGCTAAAAATTAAGGCGGACAAGGATGATGTGTTATGGGTTAGAACTTACTGATCACTTTTACGCTATCGTTCACCTCGCTGACGTCAACAAACCCGATCATATTCGGATTGGCGGCAATCAATGAGAGCATTTCAGCGCTCGAGTCGACGACTTTGGGTGGTTGACCTTGGCCTGAAAAGACCAGTTTTGACCAATAGGCTTTGAGCTGACTCTCAGTTTTATTGAGGATTTGCTTCACGAAGGCATCACGAGCGGGTGAGCCTTCGGGCTGATCGAGCGCAACCACAGTCCCTCCATTGGGGAAAGACTTGAGTTTACCTAAATAGATACGTGAAATATCCGCAGCACTAATTTCGGATGTATTTGAAGGATGTACCACGACGGCAACTTCGGCTTGCACATAGGCACTGCCAAGTAAAAGTGCACTAGCAACTAAGGTTTTCATCATCAACCGAGATCTTATTAATAGTTTCATGTTTAACTCCTTAAAAAACTAAGTCTATTGCCATACTCAGCAACTGTTCATCGGAGGACGGTTTGTCATTGCTGTAGTTGGTGTACTCCAGTTTTAGTGCGGCCGAGGGATGGAAATCCCAGCGTGTTCCTATGATGTAGTAGGCGCTGTCTTCTTGCTGTGCTTCAAGCGCTGCTTTTGTACCGAAAACCAGAGGCGCTAACGCAGCTTGGTTTGCTGGTGGCAGACTATTGTATAGCGGTAACATGCCGTCATAGGCATCGTATTGTGGATCGTTTTTATCAATACCGTAGGTTAAGTGAAAAGTGAAATCTTTATAGCGGATCCCGCCGGAAACAAAGGCTGAATCTTGGATGTTAAAACTGCTAGGGTCGACGTCAATTCGGGTGTATTCAGCCAAGATAAACCATTTACCCGCATCATATTTAACGTTAGCGCCTATGAGTAACGCGCTGTCGTTAATGGGTAAAAGATCATCGACCACTTGCTGACTAAATAACCCAGTTTGGGCAATCGCATCGCCTAGGCCCAGCAGAGCAGGTAACTCGTAGGAGAAATCGGTCACTATGCCGATATTCAAGCCGTACTCAAACCCTGAGGTCACAAAGTTAAAGTTCATTATGTGGCCCTCGGCAGAGAAGGGCGCGGGAGGTGTTGATGAACCTATAGGCGCATAGTCAGAAACAGAAGTCGTAATATACTTATAGGTCAAACCGACTTCGGTATCGCCCCATAAATCGGAATACACTAAACCGACACCTTCGCCTGAATTAAACGGCAACGAATAAACGCCGCGGGGCGGGGTGATCCAATGATAGGCATAGCCTACGTCAATATAATCAGAGTATTTATACAGGTTAAAGCGCTGGCGGCCCGCCATGAGCATCAGTTTGTCGCTGATGTCATAGGAGATATAAGCCCATTCAAATTCGGCACTGTAATCGTTATTGCCTCGGGATAGCACTTGCGCCGTAGCTCTTAAGCCACTGCCCAGATCGGCGGTAAATTGTAAGGCAACTTTTGAATCGTTATTAAAGTTGAGCTCTTTGTCATAGTCATAATAGCTTTTATCGTCACTGAGACTCGAACCCGCGACAATAGAGGCGAATCCATTTATTTGAACATCGGCATAAAGAGACGGCATATAAAGTGTGCTGAGCACGCAGAGGGCAACTGTACTTTTTCTCATGGCAGAATACCTTGTTGAGGGAATACAGTAATAAAGGTAGTTGATAAATGGTAGATTTCACCTTTATGCAACATTTTTTGAGGCGCTGACGACAAAATGATGATTTATACTTGTTAATGCTGATTTAACGGGGGATTCTTAGGAAACTAGGCGAGTTAACCTGTGGTGCTAAATCAAGTAAAGCCTAATATATTCATGGGTTAAGCAGAGGCTAAATGTGGATTTGGTATTGAGGGTATGGGTTAAGCTGAATAGCCATCTTCAAGATGCACATGCCCACACCTTGAAGATTTATTTAGCGACGGTATTTAGTGACGGTATTTAGTGACAGATTAGTGATGTTTAGCGAGAAAATCGGCTAAGTGTTGATTGATAAATTCGGCTTGTTCAAGGGTCGAGATATGTCCCGCCGCAGGAATGTGCACCAGTTGACTGCCATCGATGGCATCGCTCATTAGGTAGCTTTCTAGCACACTGCGTGCTTTATCCTCAACGCCCGCCATGATGAGGCAGGGGAGTGTCAACTGCTCCGCACATTCCATGGTATCGCGGCGACCAAAAATCATTCGTCCAAGTTTCACTATTGTGGGGATTTTTTCTGCAGAGATTGTGGTAAGGGAGTGTTCAAAGCCAGCGACCAGTTCAGGTGTGTTATGCGCGGCATTGTTTGCGAAGAACAAAGGTGAAATCGCACTGATAAGCGGCGCAGGAATCGCCTTAGCGGCGGTAATCATATCCAGCATGCCATCATATTTCGCGCGGGTCACTTCGGGTTCAAAACCGATAAAACTGTCGATCATGACTAAGGTTTTCACCCTTGCTGGCGCCTTGAGTACCAGTTCGGCCCCCCACATTGCACCTACTGAAAGTCCGATAACATTAAAGTCAGTGATGTCGAGATCATCCATTAAGGCCAACATGTGATCGGCAATATCGAGCAGGGTTTTACCATTATCGGGCAGTAAATCTGACTGACCATGACCCCACAGTTCTGGCACGATACAGCGGTAATGGGCGCTTAATGCGGCAATTTGAGGCGCCCACATGGCGCTATCCCACAAATAACTGTGACCAAACAACAATACAGGGCCTGTACCGACATCAAGGTAACTTAATTTACGATCGGCAATAATGAGCTGCTGACGGTGTGCAGAAAAATCCATAAAACCTACTTAATTAAATATATCATTATGTTAAGCCGTATTTTGGCGCCCATTTTGGCGATAGAGCGCTGGGCTTAACCTTTACAAAAATCTGCGGCTATTATTCCACAGCTAAGGCTGAGCGATACGCAATACGTATTCATCCACTAGATAGTCTAATCGTGCGAGTACCGCATCTTTGAGCAACATATCACTGTTTTCTAAAAGGATTACCAGTTCGGCACGATCGAATTGCGGCAACAATAATTGCGCAATAGGGAAATAGCTGATGTGCCAAGGCTCAGGACTGACCGCGCTTTGTCCCTGTTGAAACGGGAAATAAAAGCCAAAATCATGGGCATTCTCCACTAGCCAAGCATGCAGTTTGGCGCAGGGGCCAGCTTGGACATATTCAGCTTCAACAAGGCGCAGGGCTTTGACATCAATTTGATTCGCATCGAACACATCGAGATCTGTGCCCCAGTGGTGACGTGAAGCGCCGGGCAGCGCCGACCAGAGCAAAATCAAGTCGACGATGGCATCGTCACTCAATCCCTTAATACTTACCGCTTGCTCGTTGGCATCCAATACCGCGCGTTTACCGCTGGCCTTGGCATTCCAAATCGCCAGTTGTCGCTCAAAAGGGCGGTGGGCAGAGCAGATGGCGAGTGCTATGCCCGCATCTTTGGCTTTTTCCGCCATCGCATTAAAGGCGATGGCGGTGTTCGCTTCGAGCCAAAAGCTATGATACCCAAGGTGATACGGACTTAAATATTCCACCAATTCAGGGGAGTTTAAGCCGTAAAGCTTTGCGGTTTCGGGACGGATCTTAAGATGTGCTAACACAGTAATTGTTCCAAAATCACTTCATAACACAGGGCTAGCTGCTCAAGGTCATCCACTTTAACGCATTCATTCACTTTATGAATGGTGGCGTTCACTGGGCCAAGCTCTAACACTTTGGCACCCGTTGGCGCGATAAAGCGTCCGTCCGATGTGCCGCCTGTGGTTTGTGGATCTGTCTCATAGCCTGTGACTTGGCGAATAGCAATACGGGTCGCATCAAGCAGTGGACCATCGCCGGTTAAAAATGGCAGACCATTGAAAATCCAGCTGATATCGTAGTCTAGCTCGTGAGCTTTCAATAAGGCTTCAACCCGTTCAATCAATATTTCGGCGGTCACTTCGGTGGAGTAACGGAAGTTAAACATCACGTCCAGTGCGCCGGGGATCACATTCGATGCGCCGGTGCCGCCATTAATATTGGCGATTTGGAAGCTGGTGGGCGGAAAGAACTCATTGCCATTATCCCAGTGCATCTGACTCAGCTCTGCTAAGAAAGGCGCGGCTTTGTGGATTGGATTATCGGCAAGATGTGGATAGGCCACGTGGCCTTGAATGCCTTTCACGGTTAAGTTGCCGGTTAAACTGCCGCGGCGACCATTTTTGACCACATCGCCCAGCTTTAGGGTTGATGAGGGTTCGCCGACTAACGCCCAGGTGATCTTCTCGTTGCGCGCTTCTAAGGTATCAATGACTCGCGTCGTGCCGTTGATGAAGGGGCCTTCTTCATCGCTGGTGATCAAAAAGGCGATTGAGCCATTATGATCGGGATGTTTAGCCACAAAACGTTCGGCGGCAATGACCATAGCCGCCAATGAACCTTTCATGTCCGCCGCGCCGCGGCCATATAAGTAGCCATCGATAATGGTGGGCACAAAAGGCGGCGTGTGCCAGCGGCTCACATCACCCGTTGGCACAACATCTGTGTGGCCGGCAAAACAAAAGACCGGACCTTCATTACCACGGCGAGCCCACATATTGGTGGTGTCTTCAAAAACCATAGGTTCGATATTAAAGCCGATGGCGCTGAGTCTTTCAGCCATTAAGGTTTGGCAGCCTTCATCAAGTGGCGTCACCGAAGGGCGGGCGATCAGCGCTTTTGTTAGTTCCGTTACGGGATAATCATCGGCTGGCATCATAGTGAAAATACTCTTTTATAGCCGGCTTCATCAAAGCCAATCAGCACGTGTTCACCGACGACCAAGACGGGGCGTTTGATCAGTGTCGGTTGCGCCAGCATAAGTTGAATGGCTTTGGCTTGATCGATATCGGTTTTATTTGCGTCACTGAGGGCACGAAAGCTCGTGCTACGCTTATTGAATACGGTTTCCCAGCCTGAGGCTTTACACCAGAATTCGAGGTCTTCTTGACGTAGGCCGTCATCTCTAAAATCATGGAAGTGAACTGGAAGTTGATGATTTTCAATCCATTTGCGTGCTTTACGCACTGTATCGCAATTCTTAATACCGTAGAGGGTCAAAATGATGCTCCAGTGTGGATGGACGCTTGGCTGGCAAGCATTGATTTTGCTGGCATTGTGGCATTGTGCGCCGCATGTCACAAGTGGGATGTGTTGCCGATATCTGGTGAGTAACAAAACGCTAATTTTCTAGGGATAATAATCGCTATTGCCTTGCTTTGGCTTGACTTTTTAACACTTGTTTAACTTAAGTGCCTTGTATATATTGTTTTTTCATTAAAATCAGTTTGATATCTGGCGTTGACTCTAGCGCGACTTTTAAAGGATTAAAATGCACAGCGATGTTTCTTTGCAGCGATTTAAGCAATTTCCGCGCTTGATGTGGATATTTTTGTTTGGGTCGTTTATCACCCGTGGCAGTTATTACATGGTATGGCCATTTTTAGCTGTTATTTTATATGAGAAATTTGCGCTAAGTGCCACAGAGGTCGGCATGGTCTTGTCCAGCGCCGCGATTATTTCGGTATTTACCAGTTTTGTTGGTAGCTCATTATCCGACAGGATTGGTCGTCATAAGCTGATGTACCTGACGGGTATCCTCTATATCATTTCGTTTTCATTATTGGCTGAAGCCAATTCTGTCGAAGGGTATGTGGTTGTGATGACATTGTGCTCTATGGCCACTTCACTGTGGCGACCGCTGACATCGGCGGCTATTGGCGACATTATTGCCGATCCTAAAACACGCGAATTGGCGATGCAGTCACTGTATTTCATCGTCAACGTAGGCTGCGCCGTTGGCCCTATGCTGGGGGTATGGCTTGGTCTTACGGGCAAGCAGTCCAGTTTTTACCTTACTGCAGTGGCCTTTGCCGTGCTGTTAATTATGTTGTACTGGGGATTTAACCATCAAAACCGTCAGGATGCGGCTTTGGCGGCTGGCGCCTCATCGAATGACAATTTAAGTGACGCTACGAGTGGCACTGAAAGTGATGGTGCAAGTGAGTGTGCATGTGACTGTGTAAATGGCTGTGTAAATGGCATAACAAGTGACGGTGTTAATCGTGGCGTGAATGGCTTATCGAGTGATACTGAGACGAGCACGAAAAAAGCGGCTGTCGTGAGCCGTAAGCAAATTGTCGCCATTCTATTGCAAGATAAACTGCTGCAATGTTTAATTGTCGCCAATATTTTATGTATGTTCATTTACGCTCAAATGGACAGTTCGTTGATCCAATATCTCACTCGCGCTGGCGCGCCTGATTTACTGACGTTAATCTCTGGCATGATTTTCACTAATGCTATGGTGATTATCTCCACTCAATTTTTGCTATTGAAACTCATGGCCCGTTTTCCGCTCGTCAAACGGATTCAAATCGGATTGCTGTTACTGATCTGCTCACAGATCTGGCTGGCATTTAATCCGCTGGATCTTTTTTGGGGCTGGATAGGCGCAATTGTGGTGATGAGCGTCGCCGAGACGATTTTGTTCCCCACTATGAATGTGCATATCGACCGCTTAGCCCCTGATCATCTTCGGGGTGCTTACTTTGGCGCCGCCTCATTCTATGACTTAGGCTTTGCGCTCGCGCCCCTTGGCGGCGGTATTATATTGGATCATTTTGGCGGTCAGTGGCTGTTTTTGACGGGCGCGGCACTCTCGGTATTGGTGATTTATCTGTACAGTATTTTAGATAAATTGCCGCGACCTGATTTTGCTATGTTCAAAGTAGATTAGTTTACTAGAGTCATGTAGCCGTTATTTACAAGTAACGTGATGCTTAGCGTGAGAACGGCCGAAATAGATTCTCCTAAGTGCTGTGTATCGAGACTGCTACAGCTTGGCGAATGCAAATACCGTTTTAGGCTCGGTTTTCAAAAGCACAAAAGGCTGGCTCATGATGGTGAGTCAGCCTTTTATTATTCAACAAACAACCGATAGACGATGCAATATTTTAAATTAGATCTGCACTGTAAAAATCACATTTTTACCTGCGGTAACACTGCCCTGGGCCTTGTCTAGGTATTTGACGTCTTCCATGTTTGCCAAAACGACTGGGGTGAGTAGGCTGTCGACTTGATCTTTAAGATAATCAATGTCGAATGACAAAATTGGATCGCCAACTTTCACTTCTTGGCCTTCTTGGGCTAAACGTTTAAAACCTTTGCCTCTCAGTTCGACTGTGCCGACGCCAAAGTGAACAAATAATTCTAATCCTTGGGGAGACTCAATGCTGAACGCATGATTTGTCTCAAAAATTTTACCTATGGTGCCGTCGATTGGCGCAAGAATTAATTCGCCTTTAGGGGCGATGGCGATGCCATCACCGACAATCTTTTCAGCAAAAACCACATCGGGGACTTTTTCAATGGCGACAATATCGCCGGAAACGGGGGCATATACCATGATACCGCCAGCTAACTGAGTCTGACCCGATACCAAGCGCCTAATTCGGCTTAAAAATCCCATAATCTAGAGCCTCTTTTGCTTGTTTTTGTCATTGTTTTTGTTCTGTAATGCAGCATAACGAATAAATGTCTCTATTTATAGCTTGTTATACACTGCTGTAGACCTGCAATTCTATCTTGTTGTAATGCAGTGTGCGCCAGCGCCGAAAATTGTTGGATGTTACCTTGGCAAATGGCGGCCTTAACTTCTAACAGTGAACTTAGGTTAACACTGAGTTCGTCCAGCCCCATGCCGATTAACAGCGGTGCAATTTGTGGTGAACTGGCCAGTTCGCCGCACAGCGACACTTTTACATTGGCCGCTTTTGCTTGGACTATTGTCATGTTAATTAACGCTAAAATGGCCGGCGAAAGGGACGGATAGTCACGGGTAAGCTGTGGGTTTGTTCTATCGGCGGCCATTGCATATTGGGTTAAATCATTGGTGCCAATGCTAACAAAGTCGAGTCGTGGCAGCATAGCATTGAGGTTGAATACTGCTGCGGGGGTTTCGACAACGATACCGTAGCTGAGTTCACCGTAGCCTTTCTCTTCTTCTTCCAAGGCATCTTGGCACTGGGCAATGAGTGCAAACACTTCATCCAATTCTTCGACTTGATTGACCATAGGGAACATCAAGCGGATTGGACCATGGTTTGCAGCGCGCAGAATGGCCCTTAATTGGGTTTTAAATAAGTCTGGGTGTGCCAAGGTATAGCGAATGCCGCGCAGCCCTAAGGCGGGATTGTCTTCTATTTCTTGGCACAGGCAGGGCAGTTCTTTGTCGGCACCGATATCTAAGGTGCGGATGGTAAAGGTTTTACCGCCTAGTGCATGTAAGGCATCGCAATATAAGCTGTATTGGGCTTTTTCATCGGGCAGGGTACTGACGTCCATCAACATAAATTCGGTGCGAAACAAACCTATACCATCGGCGCCAACATCACTGACATGGGTGATGTCGTTGAGATTACCCACGTTGGCCATAAGCCCTACGATGTGGCCATCTTGGGTTTGCGCTGGGCCATCCTTATAGGTTTGCAGCGCTGCCCGTCTTGCCTGTTCGTGGTGAAAGGTGACGGTAAGTCTTGCCTGTTGATCAGGATTGGGATTAACGCAAAGCTCACCATTGAGCGCATCGAGTACTAAGGGCGTGCCATTGGGGATAGAATCGGCATCAAACTGGCAACTTAAGATGGCAGGAATACCGGCTGCTCGGGCTAAAATCGCAGTATGACTGGTTAAACCGCCAGTTTTGAGCACAATACCGCAGAGGTTTTCCCTTGGCAGCAAGGCAAATTCAGCGGGGGTTAAATCCTGCGCCAACAAGATAGTGGGTCTGTCGAGTTTGTCGAGTCCTTGGCCTAAATGGCCGTTGATCGCCGCGACAACGCGTTGGCCTAAACAGCGTACATCTTGGGCTCGATTGGCTAAATAGGGATCATCTAGGGATTGTAGCTCGTTGGCTTGATGGGCAAATATGCGCTCAACCGCCACACTTGCCGACAGTTGTAAGGTACGAATCGCATCATTTACTTGCTCGATTAACTCATCGTCTTCCAATAATAATAAATCGGCTTCGATCAACTGATAATTTTCGGAGTCGCTATCGAGTGTGGCTAGGCTGTGGGTCAGTTGTGCCTGCAACTCTTGTAAGGCTTTGGCAAACTTGCCCTGTTGTTGGGGAATTTTCGACAGGGGAATAGGGCGATAATCGAGGTGGTGTTCGGTGTGAATAAGGTGAAGAGCCTGACCAAAGGCAATTCCCGATGACACTATAATCCCCGTTATTGACATATCCCTTCCTAAATTAACCACTGAACTGAATGCTTGTTAGCGCTAGCGAGTCTAGTTGAGTGGCGTTGAGTTTGTAAAGCGTTGGCGTGTAAACTATTGGCACGTACAGAACCCGTTTCGACTTATCCCTCGTCGGTAAGTTATATATGCAGTCTTAGATATTGGTGCGCTAATCAATACACTGGTAAATAGGACAAAGGCCTAGCTAGCTTAGCGTGATCAGCAGTTCGGATACTTTCTCAACTGCGGCTTGTGCCTGTTCACCTTCGGCAAACACTCTTACCGTAACGCCAGAATATAGCCCTAAAGTTTGTAGCTTAAACAGACTTTTAGCACTCGCTTGTTTGCCATTGCATTCAACCATGACATCGCAATCAAAGGTTTTGGCTTCTTTAACCAGTAAAGCTGCAGGACGAGTGTGGATGCCATGTTTAGCGGTAATGGTGACTGTTTTTTCGTACATAGTGGATGAGCTCATATTTAGAGGGGTATTACACTTCGTCTTTCGATTCTATGATGTGGTAGCCCTGTTTTTTCAAGGCAGCGATGGCACTGTTGAGGCGATTCTTTTTCACTAAAATGTAGTCAGTATCAAAGGTGGAAATTGCAAAAATACTGATTTGTTCGTCCGCTAAGGTGCCTGATACTTTAGATAAAATGCCTGTCATCGAGAATCCGAGTGGCCCAAGCACTTCAAAACAACACCAGCCCGGTTCTTGTTCTAGGCTGTCAAGTTTCACTTCACTGGAAATAACTAAAGATAAACCTTCTTGGGTTTTTCCAATGAAATACATGTCCTGTACAAAAACCTCACTGGGCAATACGGCATTCGGGCTAAAGCTATGAATAGTGTACTGTTCAGGGTGAACGGCTAAGGTCATTCGCATGGCAGTGTCTCGGTTGGATTTTTAAGGCTAAAGCATACCGCATATCAAACGTTAGCGTGACAGAGAATTTGAGGTTAATGGGACTTTTTCATTAGTATTCATCGTTGCTGAGATAGTCGTAACTCGGGTTACTGGAAATGTGAGCAAAGAAAAGGGCGCCCTATGCGCCCCCCTGTTGGTAAGTTATACAGCCAGATTCTAGTTAGATTTTAAACTGGCCTAAGGTGCGGGACATGTCTTGGCTAATGTCTTGCAGTGACTGAGCTGCATGGCTATTACTTTCGTTAGCTTTGACTGAGACTTCGGTTAATTCTGAAATATTACAAATATTTCGATTAATTTCTTCGGTCACCAGTGATTGCTCTTCGGTGGCGCTCGCTAGTTGGGTATTCATATCACTGATATGGGCAATCAATTGCAGAATCGCCGCCATGGCTTTACCCGCTTCGTGGGCTTGGGCTTGCAACTCATCGGATTGCAGTTGAGTTTGATTGTTGCTCTTCATTACTGAGCCAACGCCGGATTGGATCTCGCTAATGATTTTTTGGATCTCATTGGTCGAGTCTTGGGTGCGAGTAGCAAGGGCGCGAACTTCATCGGCAACCACGGCAAAACCGCGGCCGTGGGTCCCAGCTCGCGCAGCTTCAATGGCGGCATTAAGGGCGAGCAAGTTGGTCTGCTCGGCAATGCTGCGGATCACATCGAGAATGCTACCGATCTGCTGTGAGGCGACGCCTAGTTTTTGGGTAATCACTTCAGAGGCTTTTAATTCAGCTACCAGCTTTTCAGTATTGCTGACCGTGTTATCAATCACCACTTGGCTTTGCTGCGCTTGTTCTTTTACGCTATTTGCCGCATCGGCCGCTTGCTGGGTGTTGCTCGCCATTTCATGGGTGGTCGACAGCATTTGATTGACTGCGGTGGCAACGCTGCCCGTTTCTCTGTGGATATGCTCAGCACTTTGATTGGACTCTTCAACTGCAATCATGAGCTGTTTTGCGTCTGTGTCTAACGCTTGGCCTAAGGGCTGTAAATGGCCGACCATGTCGCCAATTTTTTGTGCAAACATATTAAAGGCGCGGGCAAGGTGGGCAATTTCATCTTTACCTTGGGCATTAATCCGCTGACTTAAGTCGCCTTCGCCTTGGGCAATATCTTCAAGGGCATCAATAGCATCATTCAATGGCGAGGTGATGGAATGATTAAGCACAAGGAAGAAGGCAAAAATCGGCACTGAAATCAAAAACATGATAATCAGGTAATCGATAATAACTGATTTTAAACTCGCTTTAACATCGCTGAGATAAGCACCTGTCATCACTGTCCAGCCCCATTGTGGGTAGTAACGGGCTTCTGCGAGCTTATCTTCGATGGCACGTGTCATAGGATCGGCGATAGGGTATTCGAGGGTCGTTTTCGATTTAGCCCGCGCTAAAGGCAGCATAGTGGCTAAGGGATTTGTACCATTAGGTAATTTAAACGTTAATGCTGAGGTGCCAATAAGACTTGCATTGTCACCGTGGGCGAGGATTTGATTATTATCATCAATAACAATGAAATAGCCTGAGCCAGAATAGCGAGTCTGATTGATTAACTCCGCGGCAGCTTTCTTGGCGTCTTCTTCGCTATATTTACCTTTGAGCGCATCCTGACGATGTACATCTATCACGCTCAACATGCTGGCGAGTTGACCGTCTATTTGTAGCCATTTCTGCTCAATTAAATTGCTGTACTGTTCTTTAATCGAAAAACTGGCAAAACACACAGTCCCTATCGCGGCCATAAGAAGCATCATCATTAAGCGTTGCAATATGGTAAATCGGCGCAAAAACGTGATCATTTAGGTTTCTCAAAGGCTAATAATTGTTGCTTAATATACCTGCGAATCAATCTCAATTGAATCGTCTGTGACATAAATTCAGCAAAAGCCGTTATAAAATATGAGTTTCTTTGATCTAAAGCAGGGAATCATGATAGGGAATTTTAATCTGTTGCATTATGGGGCATGTTCTTATTAAGTTAGACCGTTTTATAAGTCGTTTCATGTTGAAGGTTTTATCTGATCTATTAAATATCAATAAGTTAGCATTATGTTAATTTTGTCATCTTGCTATATTAGGCTAATCAATTGTTTTAATTTTGATTTTTTACGCTTTTACGCGCAAGATTAATTCATTATTCAGTTTGAGAATCGATTATGACCACAAATACTATCGTAACGTCGGATGATATTTTACTGAAGTTATGCCACTCAGTCGCCCACGTCCTTTCTAGCACCAGTGCCAGCAATGTTACCCATGCGGGTATGGTACAAAGTATTGCGCGTACTCGTCTTAAACCTGATCTCGGTTGTTTCTCGATTTTTGATGGTGGTTTTTCAGGCCTAGTGGTGATCAACTTTTCTGCATCAGCGGCGATTGAAATCTACCGTCGCTACATGCTGAACATGGGGATGCCTGAATCTGAATTAGCGTTTTCGCACACGTCAGATGAAGTGGGTAACGTGATGGGTGAGTTGATGAACCAAATCTTAGGGGATTTTATTAATAAAATTTCAAAAGAATTACAAACGTCAATCAGCCAAAGTCAACCAAAAATGTTGACGATTAATAAAGAGTTAACTATTTCAATCGATGCTAACTTAGATGATGCTGTGGCCCGTAGAGTGTCGTTTAGAACTGAAAACAATCATATTTTCTACCTCGAATTTGCCATGGATAAAACCGAATTTATCCGTTTAGATGAATTTGTTTACGATGAAGAGTTCGACCCCGATAGCCTGTTAGAGCAGCACAGTACGATTGGGGGAAACAACGACTCAAATTCGAATGTTTCGCCTTGGGTGAAGATGGCCGATAAACCTGCTATTGCGACTCGCGCCATTGATAATGAAGCCGATGATTTGCTCGATCAGCTTGGCATTTAAGCAGAAACCCCAGTGTAAGACGGATGTTAACGCATTCGTCTATACAAGTTAGCGTAACTGTTTTAGTATCGACGCAAAATAATCACTAAGGTTACCTCCTCTCTATGGCATCGAAAGCGACCTCGATTGATATTGCTTATCGTGCTGGCGTATCCCAGTCTACGGTTTCCCGTGCCCTTAGAAACAGTCCGTTAGTCAATTTAGAGACCCGACAACGCATTCAAGCTATTGCTAAAGAGCTGAATTACAAGGTCGATAAAAACGCCAGTAATCTTCGCACCCAAAATAGCCATACCTTAGCGCTGCTATTGTGTGAAGACCCTACTAATGATGACTCGTTAATCAATCCTTTTTTCCTGTCTATGCTGGGCTCCATCACTCGAGCAACAGCGCAGCAGGGTTATGATTTACTCGTTTCTTTTCAGCAATTATCCAACGATTGGCACGCCGATTATGAAGACAGTAATAAAGCCGATGGCATTATTCTGCTCGGTTACGGCGACTATATGGATTACGAGCAAAAGCTAGAACGACTATTAGCGCAGAATACCCATTTTGTGATTTGGGGCGCCGAGCATAACAACAAGTCTGTGCTATCGATTGGCTGTGATAATCATCAAGGCGGCTTGATTGCGACAGAGCATTTAATTTCTCTGGGCCGCAAAGCGTTTGCCTTTTTGGGCGATGCTTCGAGCCACAGTCCTGAGTTTAGGGACAGATATTTAGGCCATGTAAAGGCGCTGCAAACGGCGAATATTCCCGTTGATCGCACTAAGCAAGTGTCGGCCATTAGCACAGAAAGTTCTGGCTACGATGCCGCTATGGTGTTGATTTCACAAGGTGCTAAGTTTGATGCGATATTTGCCGCCAGCGATTTGATCGCCATTGGCGCGATTCGGGCGCTGAAGGAAAAGGGTATTTCAGTTCCAGAGCAAGTGGCCGTTGTGGGATATGACGATATTCCGGTGGCGAGTTTTGCCAATCCGCCATTAACGACCATTAAACAGAATACCCAATTAGCCGGAGAAATCTTAGTCGACAGTGTACTCAAACTTATCCGCGGACAAGAGGTGAGTGCGCAGCTTATTCCGACAACCTTAGTGGTTCGCAGCTCCTGCGGCATTGATAGCGCGCCGCTTAAGCCGTTATCGCTAGCATAATATTTTTGTCGGCAACCGATTGAATCGTTAATTTTACCTGTTGAAACTAAGCTGATGGAACAAAGCCGATAATCCTAGGATATATCGGCTTTTTACTATCATTTAGTGGCGTTATTTTTAGATCACTTGCCTGCGTATTGACGCAAAAATTTTGGTACGTCTGCTTTGGTTTTCTTAGCGATTTTTTGCAGTAACTCGAAGGTGGGGGCATTGACGCCGAACTCTTGTTGAAGGTCTGCCAGCATAGCTAGCCACAAATGGCCGGTCATTTCGGCATCGGCTAAGGCGCGGTGAAAAGTGCCATCGGTTGGTAACTGTTTATAGCGCACTAAAGTACCTAACTGATGATTGGGTGCCGCTTGATACAAACGTCTCGCCACCAGCAAGGAACAGCCAAATTGCCCAAGATAACGATGGCGAATTTGGGCAAACTCCGCATCTAAAAAGCGCTGATCGAACGCCGCATTGTGGGCAACTAAATTGTGATCGGCGATAAAGTCCGCAAAACGCGCCATCACTTCATTGCAGGGCGCCGCGTCCCTGAGCATTTGATTGCTGATCCCTGTGTAGTCCTCAATAAAGCGACTTATTCTAAATCCTGGGTTCATTAACTCAGAAAATCTTTGGGTGATCACGCCGCCTTCAATCAGCACAGCCCCGATTTCAATCGCGCGATCCCCTTGATTGGGCGACAGCCCCGTAGTTTCAAAGTCGAGCACGACCAAAGTGTTAGCAGCTGATGTAGGCATAGATCTTACATGGACTCAATTAATGATGTGTCAGCATTAGCGCTGTTTGTGGCGAAATGCTTTTTGATAAGCCGATTGTAATTCAATACGTTAGTAAATTCACTATCACATTGATGCTGACAAAAGACTTAATGCTTTGTTGATCCGGTCGAGCTTTCTTGGTTTCGCTTCCTGTTAGCATTTGCTGCTATGAATAACAGTTTGGTTTGTGAGCAACCCATGCAACTCGATATTAACGGCTTAACGCCCGCGCAATTTCTAGCAGAGTATTGGCAGAAAAAACCCTTGGTGATCCGCCAAGGATTCAAGCATTTTCAAGATTTAGTTTCGCCCGAAGAATTAGCTGGCTTAGCCATGGATGAGCTGGTGGAATCTCGGCGGGTGTACCAACAAGCTGGTCAATGGCAGGCGGAATTTGGTCCCTTTGATTCCTACGATCATCTCGGTGAACGGGATTGGACTCTGATCGTGCAAGCCTTGAATAACTGGGTGCCCGATGCGGAGGCCTTGATCCAATGCTTTGATTTTATTCCGCGCTGGCGTTTAGATGATGTGATGGTGAGTTTTGCGACGCCAGGTGGTGGCGTGGGGCCGCATATCGATCTGTATGATGTGTTTATTTGCCAAGGCTCGGGACGTCGCCGTTGGCGTGTGGGCGATCTGGGGCCGCACAAAGAGTTTGCCGCCCATCCCGCTTTGCTGCACACCGAAGCCTTTGACCCGATTATCGATACTGAGTTGTTGCCTGGCGACATCCTTTATATTCCCCCTGGATTCCCCCATGACGGCATAACCTTAGAACAGTCGTTAAGTTTTTCAGTGGGTTATCGCACCGCCTCCGCCAAAGATATGATAAGTGCTTTGGCCGATCATTTGTCTGAGCAGGATTTAGGCGCACAGCAAATTAAAGATCCAGACCGTGAGCTGACCACCCGTAGTGGCTGTGTCGATAATGGCGATTTAGCGCGATTACGCACCCAACTGACTAATATGTTGACCGATGAACTGGTGAGCGAGTTTTCGGGCCGCTATTTAACTCAGTCAAAATGCGCCTTAGATTTACCCGATGAGCCATTGGACATCACGCAAGACGAAGTGCTCGCTTGGCTTGATGAGCAGCCGCTTATTCGCCTCGGCGGACTGCGCTGTTTGTATTTTGATATCAATGTGGCACAGGGTGTTGTCTATATTAATGGTGATAAGTATCAGCTTTCAGCCGAATTGGCCGCAGTGATCCCATTACTATGTGATAGTAATCAGTTGGATAAAGCTGCCTTAGCCCCTTGGTTAGCCCATGCTGATTTGGTCACGCAACTTACCGAGTGGGTGAATCTAGGCTACTGGTACTTTGAAGATCTCAGCGATGAGGAGTGTTAAGGCGAAATGAGACAAAGCTTGGTATATGTTAATAGCGCTTTAGCGTTAACGCCCGACGGGGCTTAGCGCTATATATTTTTTAGATCTAGATGGGTTTTAGTGCTATATGGATTTTAGAGTTAGTGTAGAGTTAGGTGGGGTCTGTAATTCGCAGGCGGCCATTTAGCAACTGGATTTGTTGATTATTTCACTATGGGCAATTGTGCCCATTGGGTGGTGTAACGAGGGGAAAGCTGCTCACGCTTCATTCCCCAAGTCGGGTCAATACCTTGTCCTGCAAACCAAATTTTTCCATGACCGCTGTGGTTCACTTTATCGAGTAACTGCATCAACTCTTTGCTTTTAGGCCTAGGCGTGACGTCATCGAATAATCCAAGCTGAAACACGCCAGCACCAAAAAAATCCCCTAACATGACACCGGCCTTTGCATAGGCATGACCTTCACGCCAAATGCGTTGCAGTAGGCTTTGGCCAAGGGTGACAAAATCCCGCGTATCATTGCTGGGGCGAACTAAACTGCCCGACAGCGATTTGCTGTACTGGGGAGTTGCATCGCTAAAAGGGCTAGTACGGACAAATACTGACATCGCTTTAGCGTATTTGCGCTCGGAGCGCAGTTTTTCACAGGCCCTAAAAGTGTATTCATTGATTGCCTGTTGCATCGCTTCTAAATTATCAATACGGCTGCCAAAGGAGCGGGAGCTGATAATTTGTTGCTTAGTTGCGGCGACCTCTTGTATGTCATTACAGGCAATGCCGTTAAGTTCGCGTACCGTGCGCTCGACGGTGACAGAAAAGGTGTCGCGGATAAGCTTGGGATGCGCATCCGCCAATTGCAACGCGGTATTTATACCCATGATGTTCAAGCGTTTTGTAAGCCTACGGCCTATTCCCCAGACTTCGTCGACAGGGATAAGCGCCATCAGTCGTCGTTGGCGTTCACGGTCGCGCAAGTCAACCACGCCCCGCGTCGCGGGATAACGTTTCGCGGCATGGTTTGCCAGTTTAGCGAGGGTTTTTGTCGGTCCAATGCCGACGCAAACGCTGATCCCAATCCACTGCGGTATTCGGTGATAAATATTAAGTGCAAGCTGATGAATATCAGTGCATTTATCGAGACGAGAAAGATCTAAAAACGCTTCATCAATACTATACACTTCTACTTTCGGTACCATTTGTTCTAAGGTGGTCATGACTCTATTTGATATGTCGGCATAGAGTGCATAGTTGGAGGAGAATACCGCAACGTGATGCTGGCGGAGTTGGTTTGCGATTTGATACACAGGCACCGCCATCTTGATGCCAAGTTGTTTTGCCTCTGCCGAGCGGGCGACGACGCAGCCATCGTTGTTGGATAACACTACAATCGGCCTGCCAGCTAAATCTGGCCTAAACATCCGCTCACAGGAGGCATAAAAATTATTGCAATCGACGAGTGCGAATAGTGAGGGCGTCATTTGAGCTTTTTCACCACGTTGGTTACCACCCCAAAGATGTTTAACTCAGACTCATCATTGATGGCAATCGGGGAGAATAAGGCATTACGTGGCAGTAATTGCACCACAGGGCGCAGTTGCAATTGCTTTACGGTAAACTCGCCGTTGACTGCTGCGACAACGGTATCCCCGTGGGCCGGCTGTAATGAGCGATCCACCACTAAAATATCACCGGAGAAAATCCCCGCGTCGATCATCGAATCCCCTTGGACTTTGACAAAAAACGTGGCGGCTGGGTGCTTGATGCATAACTCATAGAGATCTAATGTTTGTTCTACATAGTCTTGGGCTGGTGACGGAAATCCTGCGGCAATCAAGGAGCTAAATAGCGAGAGCCGATATTGGGTATGTTTGGCGAAGCGGCCTAGGATCATCATAATAAATCACAATATACTGTACGTATGAACAGTATAGTCTAACAATGAAACTTATCGAAAGAATTTATGTGGAGACAGTTGTGTTATCGACCCAAGCGCAAAGATGCACTTGTTGTAAGCTGTGTGCTGATTGTATGCGCTGTCGAGCGATGAGTGTCGAGGTGCTGGGCAATTGATGATGCCTGCTCTAAAGCACCCTTGGCGGCGTCAATACCGCCAAGGGTGAGTGTTTCGTCAATTTAATTTAGTTAACCCGCTTTAGCTAACGCAATTTAGTTAATCCAACCGAGCCATAGCCACCACAGATAATCCAGTGGGATAAGTGCAATTAGAGTGATTGCCGCCAGCGGTAAGGTGATGTTAAGTAGTTTGCTTAAGGGCTCTTGGGATAATTGCATCGCCAAAATCAACGGGGCAACCTGATAAGGAAAAATCACGGTTGAGAAACCGATCACCTGCGTCATTAATACCGCAGGGGTGGAGAAGCCAGTTGCATTGGCAAAATCTGCCGCCATGGGGGACAACACTGTCGGCACACCTGGAACCGTTGCCACTAATCCCGTCAGCGTCCCCATCAGCGATAACGACATGAAATTCAGGAACGATGCCCCTTGCTGCAATGGTAGCCATTCACTGAACAGTTGACCTAGCGCAGTGCCAAGTCCAGATTGATTGACCAATGCTCCCAGACCTAAGGCCGCCGCGACAAAAATGACGGTCGCAAAATCCACCGAACTATTAAAACTCTTAGGCTCAAGCACTCCCCATTTGGGGAGCAATAACAAGATAGCGGTGGTCAGTCCAACCCACGCCGGATTGATCCCATGCAGTGAATCTGTCGCCCAAAACAGTAAAGTTATCGCAAGTAATACTGTGACTTTCTTTTGCATACCAAGATTATAAGCTTCTGTTTCAATGACGCTTTCAGGCCGATTTTCATCTATTTTTGCAGGAAATAGGAAGACGACTAGCGCCACAATCAATATCGATTTGAGCAAACCAAGGATTGGAAAATGCAGTAAGAGATACTCGGTATAACCAAAATGGATATTGAATAGATTCTCGCTGGAACCCGCCAATATCATATTGGGAATATTCGCGGGCAACACGGCAAAACTGGGCATGTTACACGCCAGTGCCAAGGCGGTCGCAATGCCTATCCGCCCATGACTACCACGAGCAAAACCGACTTGCTCAGCTAACGCCATACCAATTGGCACCATGACCACCGCACGGCCAACGGATGAGGGCATCACAAAGCCAAGCAGCACGGCACTAAAGACCAAACCCGCAATCAAGCGTGGATAACTTGAGGTCAGTATGGGGGCAATCAAACTGGCCATTCTGCGACTTAAACCAGACTGAGTGATGGCACTGCCAATCACAAACCCTGAAATGATTAACCACACCGCAGTCGAGCCGAATCCTGAAAAAAGTACACTCGGCTCAATGAGTTTGAAAATAGTCGCAAGGGCAAAAAATATTAATCCCGCCATAAAGGGCGGGAAAAAACCTGTACTCCAAAACATTAAGGTCACTAATACTACGCCACCGCTATAGGAAAACACCGCGGGATGCTGACTCAGCGGAAAAAGTGCAAGTAAAGTAGCGATCAACAGTGCACTGAAAAACGCTAGCGGTTTAACGTCAATAAAACGTTTCATGTTTACCGACCTATTGGGTTGAATACGTAAAAGATGCCAACTAAGATAGCTGACTTAGTTTGGCGTTTTAAGAGGGTAATATGTCAAAACCTGTTCCTAAAGCGACATTATTAACGCCCAGTGACGTGGCGTTTATCACAGATGCCAATCGACCTGTGCTAACCCATACTCGCAATATGGCGGCGGAAGCGGGCATCGAGCCTCATTCTCATCCGCGGGGGCAGCTACTTTGGGCCGCGAAAGGCTTGTTACGTGTCCGCAGCGACAATGCCGTCTGGGTGGTACCTTCAACCCATGCGGTGTGGATCCCCTGCAATTTGCCCCATCAAGTGAACAGCGAAACCCACGCCCACACTCGCAATATCTATATTGATCCTAGCTATGATGTTAGGCCACAGGATACAAAAGTGGTGATGGTGACGATGACAGCGCTGATGCGCGAACTGGTGCTCAAACTCTGTGAGAGTTCACACCTTTTAGGCAGTGGACAACTGCATCGGCTGGGTTTGGTTGCCATTGATGAGCTCGAAACTCTGGACAGCCTAGATGCTCATTTACCCGCAGGCTCAGATCCAAGACTCAGCCGCTTGATCCAAAAGTTGATCCGGCACCCAACAGTGAATTACACCCTGACCGAGTTAGCCGAAATGGGCGGCGCGAGTGTGAGAACGATTGAACGACTATTCAAAGCTGAAACTGGGCTCACTTATCGACAATGGCGGCAAAGGTTTCGTTTGTTAAATTCGCTTGAAAGCTTAAGCCAAGGAGAGAGCACGACTAGGGTGGCACATAGTCTAGGTTATCTGAGCGTCAGCAGTTTCAGTGCGGCTTTTAAAATGCAATTTGGTTGCACGCCGCAAGATTATCCGCAGCATAAGCTGATGAAAAACAGGAAAAATCAGTTTACTCCCGCGCAAGAATAAACTGAGTCAGCCATAACAAATATCTATGTTTTGTATATCGATTCTTATAATTGGCCAGTCAGAGTGGAGTTAATATTCGTGCTATCTTGTGGGAGTCGAGTAACAAGCTCCGCTCGTTGATGCTCAAGTCTGTTAAACCTTTCTTGGTAAGGGGTTAATGAAATAATGCCAGAGCAGAGTATGAATTTCCCTACGGGGTTATAGATGTATTGGCTGAAAGTATCGATTGATAAATTGCTAGGACATTCATTCAGGGGAGCCGTGTCGTTTAGGAGCGCGGCATAACGATTGGCGGTATCTTGGTGTTGCATCAATGGTAGCAGTAACCACTCTATTAGCTTTGTATTTATGTCAGTATCACTAGTGACCTGTGTCGCTCTGGTTATCTGGGTAAAGTAATACCATTCGCCCCTTTTTACATTGTCAAACGAAAGTACTTCTGGTGACAGTGCATGCTTCCAGCTTGGTGGTAACGCCTCGATTAGTTGTGAATGCGGCAATTGACTCATTACCAACTCTCCAAGTTTCATATTCGCTTCCATTCCAGCATTACTCATCATCTTACCGATAAGCATATGAGTGCTTGCTGATAGCCGTTGCCAAAATAGCATATCTTGGTTGATTGCCTCGGCGACTTGTAGGGGATCCATAGTGCTGGCATCGGTCAGTACATTAAACAGATAGAGTTTTTGTGCTGCTAACAGATGGGTAAAGGGCATACTATCTGTAAAAACATTAAATTGGCTGCCATCCTGCCAAGTACCGATATTAAGCAGCTGCTGGTAGCGGACGATTAACCAATTATATTCATCGAGTAAGGCGTTAAGATTGTTCTCTTGTTTAAGCATTACATTACAGCTGGAGAGAAAATCATCTTCTTTGATGCATTGTTCAAGCGGTAATTGGGGCTTTTCAAAACGGATTTGTTGGTTATCTTGAGGTTTATCCATAACCCCGAGGTGTTGTAACTTCTTGAGGCGTTCTAGTCCAACATCCATTGGCGAAGCAGTATTGCTGACATCAAAACCGAGTACAAATACATAAGCATTATCGTTAAGGTGATTTGATAGTGCATTATCATTTTCCGCGATGTCGGCTAAGTAGTTTTGTGCCAGTTCAGAAGGTGGACTGTCTCGAAAATTTATAAGCAGAAGAATGAAATATAAACTGACAGGAATACATAATAGAGAGATTAAAATCCATTTCATTACCCGCAAAAAACGTCGCATTAAAAATCCTGTTAACAAATTAAACCGCCATTAATTACATAATGTAACACGATTTGGTTGCTTGGGAAGTCAGCCTGTGAAGGGATTTGAATGTTAAAAAAATATATGTAAAAGATCACCGCAACTTTCATCAGGTTTGATGGATGTTGTTAGCATAACAGGGCTATTCTTCGTCTGTTTTTTGCGCACTGTACACTGGTTGTGAATGAACTCGGTGATATGCATCTTTAATTCAGTATGAAAAGGGCATTAATTCTATAAAATGAGTCTGACAGGTCACAGCCAGATATAAAAAAGGCTAGAACAACATTTGTGAGTTGTTCTAGCCCTTAATTTATTAAAGCTAAAGCATCGTTAAGCTCATGCGCTGTTTTAGTGTGTTATTTCAGCACATTTTTTCAATGCGCTATTTCAATACACTATTTCAAAAAGCCACTTCAACTCGTTATTTCAATGCCGCTGGGACGATAGGGTAGTTATCCCAGACTTGGCCGTCGGTCATTGAGCGCACCAGTTTAATGTATTCGGCATGGGTCCAGGCTAGCGGCGTGGCTGAGTTAGTGCCTTGTCCGAGTTGGTAATGGTAGCGGGTGGCATCGCCGACACCGTCCCACGCTTGCTCGGGTAACATCATGCCCGCATTCGCAAACGTTTCCATGCCTTGCACATAGGTGTTGATCAACTGCTGCTTGGTTTGCTGCGAGTTATTGCCTGTTAGCTCGCCTTTTTCTTGGGCGAGTGCTAATTCAAAATGACCGCGCTCACCGGTGAAGAAGGGCCAGACGCGGCCACGTTGATCGGCGCTGTTGCTGCCCGACTCCGCATAGTTCTTGCCAGAAACCGTATCCTCACCGTAGCCATCGTTGCCATAACGTCTAAAGCCTGGGATTTTGCTGCCATCTTTAGCGGTAAACTCATATTTAAGGCGCAAATTAGAGTCAAGTTCAGTGTTATCAATCAATTGAAGGCTTTGATTGATCAGCTTATCAGTTGCACCGCGCACGCCATAACGTACTAGTTCTAAAAATCCGCCATCGAGGATCTGACGCTGATCTAAACCTTGCTTACCGTTATTCGCCGCCAGTGTATCGGCGGTGTTTGGCTCGCCATTCGGGCTTAAACGTAAATAGTAAGGCGCGCTGACGCCTGCGCTGTTTTTTAGTAGTCCTTGGGTGGTGACTAAGTGTTTTTCTAAACTATTACTTAAGTCTTTGGCGGCTGCAAGATAACGGCTGCTGGAGTCGGGATCCTTGGCTTCTTTGGCTATTTCACTCGCGGCAACAAGACCTGCGATCACTGCGGCCGTGGTCGAGGGTGAGTAACCCGCTTGTTCTTCCCAACGCTCTTGCTGGGTTTTTGGCGGGGCGATTTGAGTGTGATTCCAATCCAGATTGACCTCACCGCCACTGATCAAGAAGTCTGCAGCACCTTTGAGCATCTCTTGATACCAGTGACTGATCTCATCAGGGGTGAGCACACCCGCTTGCCAGAGTTTCCAGCCGAGCATGATAGGCATGGCGGTTTGATCGAGCTGCACACCAACCCACTCAATTTGGCCATCCACATGGGTCTTTTGCAGGAACCAACCCGGCGTACCCGTAAAGCCGGGCGTCATTTCGGTCACTTGCACTTTTTTCAGGTATTCGAAGGCCACTTTGGGCGTTTGGGTGTCACCCATGGCGAGGAATGCCATGGCACATTGGTAAAAGTCACGCGGCCATACCGCTTTATAGCCAGTACTCGGCACGGCTGCTGAAACCGTATCGCCCCAAGGATTGGATAACGAGGCGATAAGTGCGCCCGCATAGGTTTTATCTTCCTGCGCTTTCAAGACCATAGCACTGGTATACAGCAGCTTACCGCTATCTGTGGTGTTGTTGGCCATGTTTGCGATGGCGGGCAGCGAGCTTAAGTAATCGTGCCAGCCGACATGGGTGGCATCGCCTTTATAGGCGCTCAGCACAGCATCATAACCTGCGGCCAAAGTGGCATCGGCATTGGCTAAACTCTGTGCTCCATCTTTACCAAAACCGATGACGAGATTAAAAGTGACGGGTTTGGCTTTGATGAGCGTAGGGTAACTCGCAGTAAAAGCTATATTGCCAACGGTCGATTTATCTTGCGTACTGGTCGTTTGATAGGGTGTATCGAGTTTGCCGTTATCGGCCAAATCGGCTAGACCATCGGAGACACCGACAAAGCCTGTCGTTGCCTGCACAAAATTCAGCTCGGATTTGACCGTCATCACGCTGCTGTCTTTGGCGGCGGTATAGGCCACCAGCGCCTGATTGCCAGCATGTGTGTTGGTATGATTGTCTGTATTAGTGTCGATGCGGCCGATATCATTGGCGCCCGCGTTATCGATATGCGGATTGACATACAAATGCGGCGTAATGCCGTCTTCAAAGGCGGTAAAGGTGACGCGCATCATTAGGGTGTCGCGGTCAGGATCGGTAAAGATATGCTTTTCAATCTGATACTTACCTTCAATATCTTTATTGATAATTTTATAGGCAAGGGATTGTGGGCGACCATTAGCATCGGTATCTAAATATTCTATGCTGCTGATGGTGTTATCTTTTTCTGTATCGACAAAGCCATTTCCCGTGATCACAAATTGCAGTTCTTTGAGCTGCGCATTGTGAATAAGACCATACATGGTTTCGGTTAAAATACCTTGGGCGAGGGAGAACCAAACGCGGCTAATAGGATTCTGCTTGGCATCTTGGTATTGACCTTGGGTGTAAGGCTCGTACGACGTTCCAATACCGGTTTTACCCGAAAATGCCCAAGTCGGTGCTTTACCCGGTGCGCCGGGCGCAACCAGCTGCACATTTGATGCGGCATTGCCACTCATGCTTGGTGTTGCTGAATTCGATGTGGGTGAACAAGCAGTGAATCCTATTGTCCCTAATAGACTTGCGGCGACGGCAAGCGCTAGGCGGCTGCGCCTTGTTAACGTTTGTGCGTGACGGGTTTGGCTAGTGTGCAGATCCTGCTGCGGCGTAGGACTCGATTCCATCTCGTTCTCCCCAAATAATGGTTATATTTTTATAGTGATTGAATTGATATAAAAGCTTCATGCTGCGGTGAATCGCCAACAGGCCAAGTTCACCTTGCTTAATGTATCTGGCTATATGCCGACTAACTACCTCTTATCTAAAGACCTAGCATCTAACTGACTGTTATCTAACGGCCTGGCATCTAAAAGAGCCTCACTTAAGGAGATGGCACTTAATTGAGTGCCATCTTATTCAGCGCCACAGCACTTAGTGAACTGTCAGTTAACTTTGTCTGCGTCTTTTGTGGTTAAGTTGGTTTTGCTATTTACGGCGGCGCTTTGGCCATTTTGATCCACAATCTCTTGCTCAACAAAAAGTACGGCAATACCAGCGCACATCATCAAGATGCCACCTGTGATTAGCGCATAAATAGGTTGACCATCGAACAGACCATTGAGCACTAAACCCAGCACACTGGCGGCAAGAAGCTGCGGGATCACAATGAAAAAGTTAAAAATCCCCATGTAAACGCCCATTTTTTGCGGGGGTAACATGCCCGACAACATAGCGTAGGGCACAGATAATATTGACGCCCACGCGATACCGACACCTATCATAGGCAGCCATAACAGGCTTGGGTCTTTAATAAAGAAGAAGCTAATCAAGCCGATACCGCCACAGAACATATTGACTGTGTGCGTCAGTTTGATACCGATACGCTTAGCCAGCATAGGAATAAAGATCGCGGCAATGGCGGCAAAACCATTGTAGGAGGCGAACAGCACGCCGACCCAATCTGCGCCGTCGTTGTAGGCTTGGGACAACACATCGCTACTGCCAAAATGGTAAGACGTCACGGCAGCTGTGGTGTAAATCCACATGGCAAACAACGCAAACCAAGAGAAAAACTGCACAATCGCCAGTTGATGCATGGCTTTGGGCATATGGAATAAGTCATCGACCACGCTAAATACCATGCCGAGCTTATGGCGTTCAGCGGGGTGTGAATTACCTAAACGCAGCGCGCAATACAGTTGCAATGGACCAAAGGCAAAAATCCCTAGGCTTAAGATATACAGTTGCTTGTCTAAATCCTGCGCCCAAATAGCGAAGGTGAGCAGGGCACCGAGCCCCATCCACACGAAGGACGCAAATTGATATTTTTTTGCGCTGCGGATTCGGGATAAGGTTTCATCCTCAGCATCGATTTGTTTAGCATTAAAGGCGGCTAACTCTTCGGGAGAATATTCCCTTGTCGATACGACAGTCCAAGTGACCGCGAGCAATAACACTGTGCCACCGAAATAGAAGGCATAACGCACTGAGTCGGCAATCTCACCCGCTGGTGCGGTATTAGCGACATTAAAAAAGTGAGTCAAAATATAGGGTAAGGCCGAAGCGACCACAGCGCCAATGCCGATAAAAAAGCTTTGCATAGCATAGCCTTGGGTACGCTGGCTTTTCGGTAAATTATCACCGACGAAGGCGCGAAATGGCTCCATGGCGATGTTGATCGAGGCATCCATGATCCACAACATGCCCGCGGCAATCCACAGGGTAGGCGAGTGCGGCATGATAAAAATGGCGAGAGTGGTAAAAATCGCACCAATCAAAAAATAAGGGCGGCGGCGGCCAAGGCGTCCCCAGGTTTTATCGCTTAAATAACCAATAATAGGTTGAACCAACAAACCCGTCAGCGGCGCGGCAATCCACAGAATGGGGATTTCATCGATAGATGCACCTAAGGTTTGAAAAATGCGGCTGACGTTAGCATTTTGCAGGGCAAAACCAAATTGAATGCCTAAAAAACCGAAGCACATATTAAAAATTTGCCAGAAATTCAGCTCAGGTTGTTGCTTGAATGAATGCGGCGCCTGAGGCACGAGAGCTTGATGGCTATCTTGTTGATTCGCCTGTTGATGATTCGAAGACATTGAACTTCCTTTCTGTTGCCGGCAGTATGTCTGCCTTGAGTGCTTATTGTTTTAATTGTTTTGCCGAGCAATGGATGGTTTCGCACATATTATGAATGCGTCTGCTCTGTGAAAAAATGGCGAATATACCTCTCCCTCAGAAGCATATTCGCCGATAAATTCATTTCACATTTGGACTTAACACCTTAATGAAAACGAGTCAGTCCAAAAGAATGGCTCAAAGCCAGTCAGCAGAAAGAACTTAAGCCTGATAGTAATCCTTGTATATAACCCTATCAGAAACGACCTCACACATCTCAAACCCCACAAGCAGAGGGTGAAACGAGCGGATTTATAGTAGCCTTGCCTTGGTTTTAGGTACAACCGCTTACATACGTATTCATCATGGGTTGATAACCACACGTAAACAGAGGTGCAACCTGCTGTTGACTGTTTTTAACTTTGCTGGAGGCTTAGTTCATTTGACACTTGAGGACCGCACTATATAGTCAGCTGGGGGAACCCTATGCCCCAAACTTGTGAATAAGAGGATACCTATGTTTGTTGTTTCGCTCACCTATAAAAAGCCTATTGCCGAAGTGGAGTTACATTTAGCCGCGCACATTGCCTACCTTGAGCAGTATTATGCCGCAGGGACTTTTATTGCCTCGGGTCGCAAGGTGCCTCGAACCGGCGGCGTCATCCTCGCGAAGGCTGACAGTCGCGCGGCGCTAGAGGCCATTTTGCAGCAAGATCCGTTCTGCATTGCCGATGTTGCCGAGTTTGAGGTGATAGAGTTTGTGCCAACTAAAACCGCGCCCGGATTAGAGTCGTTAATTGAAGTGATTTAATGACCTTTTAGGCCGTCGTGGAGGCTAATATCGGCAGGTTAGATTTCATCGTTAGATTTCATCGCTAGATTTCGTAGCTTGAACGGAAGGTGCCTAGTGGCTGAGATTGGTGCGATTGAATCCGTTGAACTAGAAAATTGGGACGCGATAAGTAGGATTTAATGGATCAAATTTGGACTGAATTACAACAGGCTAAGGTTTTTAAAACCTTTTCTGATACTGGTGAAAGCGTACATTTCTACCATGCCAATGGTTTTCCATTAGGTGTTTATGCGCCCTTATTGGCCAAGTTGCAGCAAGCCTTTAGCCTTAATGCACTCGAGTTAAGGCCGACATGGCCCGATGTAGGTTTGCCGCCTAAGCGCCGAGATTGGCAGCTATATGCCGATGATTTGATCTTGCATATTGAGCGGCATTGCAGTGCGCCAATTGTCGGAATGGGTCATTCGATGGGAGCAACCAGTACCATTCTTGCCGCTAACAAAAGACCCGATTTGTTTAAAGCACTGATACTTATTGAACCTGCAATGGTGTCGCGCCCTATCGCTTGGTTTGCCAAGTTAATGCCTAAATCATTAATGAATTTGACCGCGCCCGCCAAAAACACCTTAAAGAAGCGCGATGTGTGGGAAAGTCGTGAGCATTTCCTTGAATATTGCAAAATGAGTAAGCTATACAAACGCTTTGATGATGAGGCTTTTGCTGCCTTAGCCCAATTCGGGGTTTATCAACACAATGATGGCCAATTCACGTTGAAGTTTCCTAAACGGTGGGAAGCGCATAATTACACCCAGCCGCCCAATGTATTATCGATATTGCGGCAGATAAAGCTTCCCTGCGTCGCCATTCGAGGGAAACCGTCAGTGTTCTTTTCTGAAGCGACTTGGCAGCGTTGGCAACAGCTCACACCGAATACGGTATTTTTAGAAGATCAGCGATATGGGCATCTGTTGCCGTTAGAAGATCCCTCCGCCTGCTTAAGCCTTATCCATCAAGGACTCAGTGAATTGAATCGCAAACGGGAGGCATAAGTGAGTTTGAGCATGCATTGAGCCGTAACGACTAAAGCCAAAAAGTGAATGAACCCAATCAAGCTAGGTCGTTGTCCTAGTATGCACTTTTTAAAGCCTGTTTTTCGCACTGGCAGGGTGAATTTATCCGATATTCTGAGTGCTAGTTTGCTATCATGCCGTTTTCCTTATTGAAACCTTACGCAGGTTTCCGCTGCGCGAGTCCCGCTTTTTATGTCTATTCAAACGCTGTTATCGACGGCTCTGGCGAAACGCCATGATTTTTTACAACAAGCAGAACAGGATCAAACCGATTGTTTTCGGGTGTTCCATGGCACAGTCGAAGGCGTGAGTGGCTTGAATATCGACCGTTACGGCGATACTTGGCTAGTGCAGAGTTTTCATCAGACCTTAACCGACGAAGAGTTAGCCGATGTGAGTGCCGTTTTGCTGCAACAGGCCGATTTGCCGATTGTGTATAACGACCGCTCATTAGGCAATTCCCGCGTATTGAACGCGTTATCACCGTCACTGACAGAGATTGCGAGTGCTGAGCGAGTTATGCAGGAAAATGGCATCAAGTTCAGCACTAAATTGCGCCACGAAGGGCAAGATCCGCTGCTATTTCTCGATATGCGTATTGGCCGCGAATATGTGCGGGCAAATAGCCAAGATAAAACCGTGCTGAATTTGTTTTCCTACACCTGCGGCATTGGCACTGCGGCAGCCATCGGCGGTGCGACTCGGGTGATGAACGTCGATTTTTCTTCTTTTGCTTTAGCCACGGGCAAGGCGAATGCGGCGCTAAATCAGGTGTCCAATGTGTGTGAGTTTGTCCAGAGTGATGCGTTTCCGGCCCTGCGCCAATTAGCTGGTTTAAGTGTGGGAGGGCGCCGCAATCAAAAATTACCGAGCTTCCCAAAATTACCGCAAACCCAGTTTGATCTCGTGTTCCTCGATCCACCGCGTTATGCCAAGAGTGCTTTCGGTATTGTCGATTTGATCAATGATTATCAAGGTTTATTTAAGCCTGCATTAATGGCTACTAAAGTCGGTGGCACTATCGTTTGCTGCAACAATGTGGCGAAAGTTGAGCGCCAAGCATGGTTTGACAGTTTAGTACGCTGCGTTGAAAAACAAGGCCGTACAGTCACAGCGCACACTTGGCTCGATCCCCATGAAGATTTCCCATCTTTCGATGACAATCATCCACTTAAAATTGTCGCGCTGACCTTAAGTTAACGACATAGCGATACGAACGGCATAGAAATACCAACAAACAGGGCACCGTATTAGGTGCCCTTTTTATTGTTCATTTATTTGCTGCTATATGGGTTGCAAGTGGAAGGCAATCGCGATGCGGTTCCAGCCATTAATGGCAATGATTAAGCTGGTGAGGTCGACAATTTCTTTCTCGGAATAATGCTCTGCAAGCGCCGCATAATGACTGTCATGCACTGGTGCAGTAGCAACTTGGGTTAAGGTTTCAGTCCAGAGCAGCGCTGCACGTTCCCGTTCATTAAAGATTCCATCGACCTCATGCCAAGCGGCAAGTAAATCTAAACGCAGCTGTTCTTCACCGTCGCTTCTGGCTTCTTCGGCGTGCATTCGCTGACAAAACGCGCAGCCATTGAGTTGCGATGCTCTGAGCTTGACTAAATGCACCAGTAATGGCGTAAAGTGGGAGTCGCCGGCTGCTTTGTCTAAGCTTAACAGTGCCTTGGCGAGTGCGGGTTGTAGCTGATAAATTTGCTGGCGTGGTATACGTTCTGACATAAAAGCCTCCTATAAGCTGAGGCTTCAATCTAAGCGGTTAGCGCGACCTAGGATTGGAGATTTGCGACATTTTACGCTTTTTGTATTGCCCTGGAGTTTGCTGTGTCACCCGCACAAAGTGTTGATGTAGATGGGCTTGATCGTAAAATCCGCAATCGAATGCAACCTGCACTAGGCTGAGGTTAGGTGATTGGCTGAGTAGGTTACGGGCGACTTTGACTCTGTTTAATTGCAGTAACTGCGCCGGCGACAATCCGGTTTCTTGTTTAAATCTTCGTTCAAACTGGCGGCGACTTAAGGGCAGTTGCTTATAGAAATCCTCTAAACTGGTTTGGGTTTGAATAAGCTTTGGTAAATTCGCCTGCACTAAGCCAACCATAGCGCTTTTATGTCGAGTTAACACCGCAGTAAATTGCCGCAGGGAGAGTTGCAACAACCAGTGCTCAAGTAGGGCGATGCGTTGGGCCGGCTGATTAGTTTCCGCCAGTTGTGATAACAGTTGCTCCAATCCAGTTAGCTGCAATTGCGTCGCATCAATAGTCGTCACTGATGAAGTAGACAGAATATCTTGCAGTTCAATGCCGAGTAAATGAAACGCGCCGCCGGGGTGAAAGCGAACTGTCATCAGCTCGATTCCTGGCAAAAAGGCGTGGGAATGTCGGCTCTGACCACAATGAAACAATACTTGAGGCTCTTCGCCGCTGAGCGTTTGAGTCAGTGTTTGTGTTGGCGTTGGGAAATAGAAATGCAGGCTAGTGCCGCCGTCTGGATAAAATGTCTGTTCAATGCTCTGGGGTAAATCCGTCGCTACGCGCAAATGAAAGTAGCGCTGCACCCAAGGGCGAAGTGGCGCTAAGGGTTGAAAATGGCTAAAGCCTAAGTGCGCGAGTTCAGTTTCGAAACGCTTAAAGCTGCGCATTTCTAATAAATTTGCCCGATATCGCAAGCTGAGCACCATAAGCAAGTAAAGTAAGGTCAGATTAATCTAACTGAGGCATTTTTGCACCTGTGTTGCTTGTACGCATTCGCCTTGGACTGGCATGGTCTGTCTACGATGTGGGTGAGTTTGCGAGGGCATCTACAGCCTGTTTATTCGGTTTATACCGATTTGTCGGCCAATGAGCACGAACTGAATTTACGCCAACATCAGCTAAGACGCTTCGAGGGGGATTAACTTTTACGTTTTGTATTGGGATAAACAGGTGCTATTTGGCAATAAAAAGTCACCAAGGACAAGGTACATCCTTGGTGACTTTCTGTTTTTTACTCTGTATTTTTACACTCGCTCAAACACTCAGTTAACGCGCTAACGTTAACATGCTGAATTTAAAACGCGAAACCTAAGATGCTAAATTTAAAATACTAATTCTAAAGTACTTTGAATCTGATTGCCGTACCGCCACTGCTGGCAAGTACGAGGTTGAGGCTATCTTTAGCGCTCACTTCTTTAGTCTCAATCACATAATCATAGGGATTAGTTTTCCAATCGGCTTTTGCGCCATCGCGGTAAATCTGCGCTTGATAACGTTTATTCGGGGAGAGGAAATCCAGTTTGACCGTGACCTTGCGCGCGGTTTCATCCGTGAGTGCACCTAAGTACCAATCACCTTGATCCTTCGCTTGGCGGGCAAAGACCACATAGTCGCCGACTTCACCGGCAAGCGCGACACTCTGATACCAATCTGTGGGCACATCGCGGATAAATTGGAAGGCATCTAAGTGCTTTTCATAATTGCGCGGCAGATCGGCTGCCATTTGGATTGGGCTATAGAGCACAACGTACAAGGCGAGCTGTTTGGTCAAGGTGGTTTGCACACGGTTTTGTGCATCCAACCCCTTAGGTGCTAAGTCAAAAATCCCCGGGGTAAAGTCCATTGGGCCTGCGAGCATACGGGTGAACGGTAACATGGCCGTATGCTCAGGGCTATTTGGTGGGCTACCCCAGGCATTGTACTCTTGGCCGCGGGCACCTTCACGGGAGATCCAGTTTGGATAGGTTCGGCGCAGACCCGTGTCTTTGATTGGCTCGTGACTATTGATGCTGATATGGTGTTTCGCAGCCTCTGTGACGCTGTGCAGATACTCGCCCACCATAAACTGGCCGTCGTGCCACTCGTGACGGGTAATGCCTTTGTCATCGATACGCTTGATTTGGCCACCATCAGCGACATAGCCCGTCTTGACTTGGGTCACCCCCTGCTTCTCATACAGGGCAAAGGCATCAGCCATTTGATCGCGATAATGGGTGACTGATCCTGCTGTCTCGTGGTGGCCGATTAAACGCACCCCTTTTTTCGCCCCGTAGGCTGTGATGGCGGGCAGATCGAAATCGGCATAGGCCTTAGTAAAGCTAAATTGATCGCCATTATGGAACCAGTCGCCGTCCCAACCTTCATTCCAACCTTCTACCAATACACCATCAAACTGATATTTAGCGGCGAAATCCATGTAGCGTTCGGTTTCGCTGGTGGTGGCGCCGTGGGTTGGGCCCGAACCCCAAGTATTTTCATTTAAGTGCATTCCCCACCAAATACCGACGTATTTCCCCGGTTTTACCCAAGCAACATCGCCGAGTTTATTGGGCTCATTGAGGTTAAGGATAAGGTGCGAATTGAGCAGCCCAGTCGCGTTGTCGGCAATTTGAATGGTGCGCCACGGCGTATAAAAGCCCACTTGAGTTTTGACGCGAATGCCATCGGACCAAGGCGTGAGATCGGCCTTAAGCTTGCCATCGCGCTGCTGATCTAAGGTCATGGCGGCAAAGTCCACCAAGGCGGCCTCGTGAATACTTAAGTGCGTACCGTTCGCGAGTTTAAAGGTGAAGGGCGTGTGGACTCTATCGACTTCTTTAAGCGCTGTGGTGCGATACAAATATTCGTAGCGATTCCAGCCACGGGCAGGGATCCACCAAGCGGTGGCTTTATCGGCTTGGCCGACATTGAACTCGGTTAACTCGTCTGTGATTAAGATCGGCGAATTAGCGGGAAAGGAGGCTTGTTGGGCTAAGTGATAGCGAAAGCCAATACCATCGTCAAAGGCTTTAAACTCGACTTCGAGCTGCACCTTGCCGTTGCTTAATACTGCGGTCAGTTGATTGTGCTGATCGCGGATCCATTCCTGTTCGCCCCAAGGTTGTTGCCACTTGTCATCGGCACTTTTTTTCTCGCTGCTGTTAATCTGCAATCCTTGACCAAGTTCGCCAAGGGATTGAAAAACTAAGCCTAAGCGGCTCGGTTCTATGACTGTCTTGCCGTGAAAATCGATTTTATATTCGGGGCGGCCAGTATCGTCACTCAAGCTGATTTGAATTTGTTGGTTGGGTGAGCTGACGGTAACGGTTTTGGCAAATACGTTGGCACTAAAGAGACTCGTAACCGCAAGAGCGATAAGTGTAGGACTTAATCGCGCTTGCGATAGCTTTTGGCGTGATGAGCTCTGGCGAGCGTGACTCTTTGTTAAGTGACGGCCAGTAAACTGAATAGGGTTGGTCTTGATGAACATTCCTTGATCCTTGTTTTTATAATGAATGTGACTCACAGCATACTAGTGGCGATGGCTTTTTAACCGCAACGGCCTGCATACGTATTCACCACATTAAGGCGTGGCGTAACAGAAGTGACGAGAAGCACTGCGAGGGCACGAACAAAAGATGTGGTTTGCTTTTGACTCGGGTAATATGCGCGCTTTCTTTTTGCTTAAAAATGCAATTTAGCGTGGGATTTACAGTGGGATTTATAGTATTTGGAGCCACAGCAGTAAGGTCAAACCGTGAAAATTAGCCAACGTTTACAACAGATAAACAGCATGATCAGCGGTCATTACGACCATATTTGGGATTGCTGCTGCGATCATGGTTTGCTCGGTATGCTGTTGCTAGAAAGGAGCGCTGCCCGCCATGTACACTTTGTCGATTGTGTCCCTTCGCTGATGCAGGCGCTTGAACTGCGTTTGCAGCGTTTCTTCCCCGCTGACATATCAGGCCTAAATCCCAACTTAGCGCCACACTCAGATCCAGACTTAAACCCAGACATAGACCCACACTTAAACCTAGGCATAGACCCAAATTTAAGTTGTCATACTCAGTGGCAAGTGCATTGCCTTGATGTTGCGGCTTTACCGCTCGTGCAAACCAGTGACAAGGATAAACAGTTGATCATCATCGCTGGTGTGGGTGGTGAACTGCTGGTGGACTTAGTGCGGGCAATTCTAGCCCTGCACCCACAGCGGTACCTCGAATTTATTTTGTGTCCCGTGCATCATAATTACTATGTCAGGCAATCACTCACTGCCTTAGGGCTAGGGCTTAAGTCGGAACATTTATTGGAAGAGAATCAACGTTTCTACGAAATCCTCCATGTCAGTACAATAGCGGCTCCAAATGGTCTGCCTATCAGTGCTACGGGGTCGTTAATGTGGCTGACGTTAGATGAAACAAGTTTGCCGCGAGCGCAGCGTTATCTGTCGCAGGTGATTGGTCATTACCTACGCATGCCCACGCATAAGCAAACACCAGAGATTATTGATGCCTATCAGCAGCAATTGGCCCAGCTCTTAAGTGAGCATAGTGAGTTTGAATGCTCTTGAGCATTTTTCCGCTTGGACATTACGATGGGCACCAAAGATGAGCAACTACGATGAGAATCAGGCGAAATAAAGGATACATCGCGATCTCGTTGTTAATATCATGGGTAAAACGATTTTAGCTTAAGCCGTTAATAATCAAGAGTCTAATCGCTAAAACCTATCAATCACTCGGACGGGACTGAGTGTGATTATTGCCTCTGCTACAGTTTTTGATCTGCATTTGGCACATTTTCGTTTATGCTGCGACTCCTTTTCGGCAAATGGCTAAGACTATGCGTTTATTGAGAACCACCCAAGATCCAGCGGTTAACCTACAGACGGCACGCGTTTTTTATCGCAGAGCTGCCCGCGCGATTGTGTTATCGGGTGAAGACATTTTGCTGCTGTATACTCAAAAATACCGCGACTACAGCTTACCCGGCGGCGGAATTGACGACGGCGAGAGCCTCGAAGACGGGCTGATCCGTGAGCTACAGGAAGAAACCGGCGCCCTAGACATTCAAGTGTTAGCCCCCTTTGGTCGTTACGAAGAGTTTCGTCCTTGGTACCGTGAAGGGGCGAACGTAGTGCACATGGAGTCATTTTGTTATGTGTGCCGTATCGACACCGCACTGGGCGAGCGTGGTTTAGGTGAGACTCGATTAGAAGCCCATGAGATAAAAAATGGCATGCGGCCTGAATGGCTCAATATTCATCAAGCCATCGCTCATAATGAAGATATTCAGCGCAATCATCCCCATAAAGGCCAATCAATAGAGCGTGAAACTTTTCTGCTAAAAAAGATAGTGTTGGAGTGTTTGTAAGTTTTATAGCTTTAAAATCATATCATTAATCTATGATTTTATTTCACACATAACTGAGTGAGCAGGGTTTGGTTAGCGATTAAACGTCGTTATTTCAACCTGATCTTTTAAGCGGATTCACTTCGGTCTTCTGTATGATTAAGTTGATGAACAAGGCTATTTCTCATTCTTTTGCCGCAGCAAGGAAGGCAATGAAGATTATTTTATTGACCCACGAACGCGAGTTAACCCGCAAAACAAATACCGGCCAACTCGCGTTAGCCGCATTCCCTGAAGAGGTGAAAAGCATCGTCTGGTCGAGAACTACACCTGATAACGATTTAGTGGCTATGCTGGCATCGCAGCAGGCTAAATTGTTGTTTCCTGCAAGTGATACTGAGCCCGCTGTGCCCATTGATCATAATGCCTTAGATACGGATTTAGCTGAGCCAGCACTCTCGAACGCACAAATGTTGTTAGCGCCTGCGCAATCTACAGTGATAGCAGAACAGCGAATGCCGAGCCAAGTGGTGATTTTAGATGCGACCTGGCAGGAGGCACGTAAGATGCTGCGCCAGAGCCCCTATCTTAAAACGGCTGCACGAGTCAGTTTGCCGCCACTTATGCCTGAATCCGCCTTTATATTGCGGCGTAATCAGCAAGAAGGGGGCTTGTGCACTGCAGAATGTATTATTGCGCTTTGGCGCCAGTGTGGTAGAGCAGAACAAGCGACGCTATTAGCGTCGCTATTTACTGAATTGAATAGCCGTACTTGATTGCGATGTTTGAGAGAGCGTTCGAGGAAGTGCTTGAATAGATAATTAACGACTTTTAGCTTTGACCCACAGATAAATCACCGTCAGTTAAATCATAGCCATTTAAAGAACAGTCAGATAAATACACAGAAAGTGACTCATGGCACCGCCAAGCACGAACAAATGCCAAATGGCATGGTTAAATGGAATGCGTTTCCCGACGTAGAACACCACACCTAAAGTGTAAAATAATCCACCTAAGATCAATAGATTAAAACCTAACTCCGACATGGCCGCCGTTAAATCGCCCATCACAGTGACACATAGCCAACCCATGGCGAGATACAAGACTAAGCTTAACTTTTTGAATTTGTGAATAAATAGCGTCTTAAATAGGATCCCACCAATCGCAAGCGACCAAATCGCCGTTAAAATCACTATCGATTGCGTCCCCTGTAGGCTTATCAGCATCAAAGGTGTGTAAGTTCCTGCAATCAAGCAGTAAATTGCGCAGTGATCGGCGATCTTAAGTTTATGTTTCCAGCCTGAATGGCTAACGCTGTGGTATAAGGTCGAGCATAGAAAAAGCACTATGATGCTCGCACCATAAATGGCAACGCCTGTTAGTTGAATTGGCGTTAGATGATCTTGCCCTTTGAGTAACATCAGTACCAATGCCACTATGCCTGCTATGACGCCTAAGCCATGGGATACGCTATTAGCGATCTCTTCTTTAATACTATAAGGCCCAGAATTAGCAGGGATTTTAGCTGGGTTTTGTTGTTCGATAACACTTTGACTCGACATGGTAGATACACACTCGCAAACGATAATGACTAAGTCTATCAGTTAGGAAAATAAATCACCATATTTAAGCGCACACTTGTAAGCTTAAATTTCGTGATTGGCTTCTATTGTTTTCACCTTTTATCTTTTTTACGCCGTCTTGCATTCCCGTCAGCGTATCGCATTGATGATGTTATCCGCTTCAAGACGTAAGAGTTAACAAGCCATTTCCCATCAATTTAGCGCGATTGTGATCTCAATTCCCAGCCTTATTTGTCTCGACTGACAAGTGTCTTACTAAGCATTAGCGTAAGCACTGCGCTTGTAACGTGTTGCATTCGCGTTGAACTTTACCCTGTTTGCCTCCTCTAATCTGCGTTGAGTACTCGCAAGTAAATGCAATCATTGGATAATTCTCTTTCAATATTCAGCAACTCGATATTGGATTGATATTGGATTTGAGTGTAATTGTTCCACGTTAAGCATCATCGAAATCAATTGAGACTACACAAAACCTAAGGATGGATTTTGCCTTTTCAACGTCAACCCAAAGCCGTGCCTTTATTGACAGTATCTCCTACAGCAATAGCGATTGGAGATGATACTGATAGTGCTTTGCTTTTTTCGGTCACATCGCCAGAAGGCGAGACTTTTATTGCATTTGATCATCACTTCGTTGATCTGGATACTGCACAAACGCCTGTTTTTACCACTGCTGCCGAGCCGTCAGCGTTCAATCGCGGTGCAGGCCTTTTAGTCACTGAGCATGACATCAAAGGCATCGCTCAAGTTAAAACCCGAGATTTGGTACTGCAAGAAATCCATACTGAACATCAAGATCAAGATAAATTGGTTTCTGAATCTGAATCCAAACTTGAACTGTCTAGGACAATACAAACCCGTGCTCAAGGATTGGGGTTACGTACTCGTCAGCCATATTTCAAAGGATTAAGCCTGCTATTTTTTGTGCTCTTAGTGCATACGTGTTTATTTTTACTTATCTGCATTTTGTGGCGCCCACAGTTAAATCCCTTTGGATTAACGGAAACGGAAAGTCGGGGCCCTAAAGTGACGGCGCTTAAAGCTTACTTTATTTATGCTCCCGCGGTAGAGAAGGCTGAAAGCGCTGCGCTAGAAACAGAGAGCAAGGCCGTGGATAAGACTGAGATGACAAGTTCTGTTACGCCTACAACTGTTCCCACGCCTCAAACTCAAGTTAAGCCTCTGCCAATACTTGAAAAGGTCATGCCTGAAAAAGTAGATCAGGGAAAAGTGAAGCCAGATACGGTTAAACCGGACATCACTCAATCGAGCCAATCTCAATCAAGTGCCCAAAGTGAAGTACAGTCCGCGGAAGTGACGGCAAAAAAACCAACTAATACGCTTGATACCACAGAAATAAAGCCGCAGCTTGGCGCTAAGAGCTCGCCCGCAGCAGAAGGTGAGAGCACAATAGCGACAAGCTCAAGCATGAGTTTATTCACCCAGCAATATTTTGAACGTCAGCGCGAGCAAGCGCTCGATGATCTCGTCATTGAACAGGCCGATAAATTCACCCGGAAATCGAATATGAGTGAAATGAGCCCTGAGATGGAAGTGTTATTTGTCCCTAACGCCGATGATTTCGGTGGCACAACGAGCCTAGATTTACCCTTAGATCCAAATCGTATTGTGCGTAAAGGGGATACTTGTTATCGCGTGGTACAAGTCGGCACTCAAGTTAATCCTTACGCCGAAAATTTAGGTTTCCCATTTGACTGCAGTGGCAAAAAAATCAATCAAGCTATTGATGATGCCATTCAATCTCGATTAAACAAAATGATGCTCAAACCCCATAAATAGTGACTTTCTTTTATGATTTATTTTCACGCCAATTATAAATTTTTTAGTTTTACTTAATTTTTTTCAATTAAAAACAATAGATTGTGAGTCTTTATTTTGGATTGGTAGTTAAGGTTTTTAATTACTTTTTTCCTTGTTTGTTGCTGCCGCTTCTGTCTATACTGCGCACTCATCTTGTCGGAGTGCCTCTTGGCTGAGACCGTTTATTCGGGATCCGTTGAACCTGATCAGGTTAAAACCTGCGAAGGAAACAAGCGTAATAACACACATTAAATCGCCAAAATAGACGGCTTGAACACCTGTTTACTCAGCAGAGTTTTAAGCCTTAATGTTTAGATTTAATTGTTATTGAGCAGGGTAACTCAATTTTTGAAGCCAGTGTTGGCCACAAAAATTGATTGCCATGTCCAGCTATCAACAACTCAATTCTCCAGACAAGCAACTCCATTTTTTAACGTGAGATTGCTTATGTCCAGTTCAAACCAAAACCCAGCTGTAGCTGCCAATGCAATAGAAATCACAGCGCCAGAGTCGACAATCCCTAATAAATCGACAGTGCCTAATAAATCGACTGAGTCTAGTCAATCAATCGTGCCTAAGGCGCCGAGTCGCCGCGAAACCCGCGCGCAGGCCCAAGCCTTTATCGATACGTTAGCGCCGCTGCAACATCCTAATTCACAAAAGATTTATCTCGAAGGTTCCAGTGTCGATATACGCGTTGGCATGCGGCAAATCCTGCAGACTGACATCCTTGTCGGCGGTACAGATGATGCGCCTATCATGGAAAAAAATCCGCCAATTCGCGTGTACGATTGCGCCGGACCTTATTCCGATCCTGAGGCCGACATCAATGTGCGTCTAGGCCTTGGTAAATTAAGACAAAACTGGATTCTAGCCCGCAACGATACAGAGCAATTACCCTGCGCGACCTCAGACTTTACCCAACAAAGACTCGCTGACGACGGTTTAGACCATCTACGTTTTGAGGCTGGCTCGAGTGCCATTGTCCGCCCACGTAGAGCGCTGCAGGGCAAACGAGTCAGCCAATTACACTATGCCCGTCAAGGGATTATCACGCCCGAAATGGAATATGTGGCGATCCGCGAGAACATGGCACTTGCCGAAGTACAGGATGAAATCCTCAATCGTAAAGCCAAGGGCGAAGCTTTTGGTGCCTTAGTCGGCGAACCGATTACCGCAGAATTTGTCCGCGCCGAAGTTGCCCGTGGCCGCGCGATTATTCCGCTGAATATTAACCATCCCGAAGCCGAACCTATGATCATAGGGCGTAACTTTCTGGTGAAAGTGAACGCCAATATTGGTAATTCTGCGGTGACGTCATCCATCGAGGAAGAAGTGGAAAAGCTCGTCTGGTCAACCCGTTGGGGGGCAGATACTGTCATGGATTTATCCACGGGGCGTTATATCCACGAGACCCGCGAGTGGATCATCCGTAACTCGCCAGTGCCCATTGGCACAGTGCCGATTTATCAAGCGCTGGAGAAAGTGAACGGCGTGGCAGAGGATTTAACCTGGGAAGTGTTCCGCGATACCTTGATTGAACAAGCTGAGCAAGGTGTTGATTACTTTACTATTCATGCTGGTGTGCTGCTGCGTTACGTGCCGATGACGGCTAAACGCGTTACTGGGATCGTTTCCCGCGGCGGTTCAATTATGGCCAAATGGTGCCTGAGTCACCACAAGGAAAACTTCCTCTACAGCCATTTTCGTGAGATCTGTGAGCTTTGCGTTGCCTACGATGTATCCCTGTCTTTAGGTGATGGTATGCGTCCAGGCTCGATTGCCGACGCTAATGATGCTGCCCAGTTTGCAGAGCTTGAAACCTTAGGTGAGCTAGTCAAAATCGCGTGGGAATACGATGTACAAACCATTATCGAAGGGCCGGGACATATCCCGATGCAGCTCATTAAAGAGAACATGGACAAGCAGTTAGCTCACTGCGATGAGGCGCCGTTTTACACGCTTGGCCCGCAAATCACTGATATCGCACCTGGGTATGATCATTTCACCTCCGGCATAGGCGCGGCCATGATTGCTTGGTACGGCTGTGCTATGTTGTGTTATGTCACGCCAAAAGAACATTTAGGATTACCGAATAAACAAGATGTTAAGCAAGGTTTGATTGCTTATAAGATTGCTGCCCACGCCGCCGATGTGGCGAAAGGTCATCCGAGTGCGCAAATTCGTGATAATGCGCTGGCAAAGGCGCGGTTTGAATTCCGCTGGGAAGATCAATATAACTTAGGACTAGATCCTGAAACAGCGCGTGCTTATCACGATGAATCTTTACCGCAGGAATCCGCTAAAGTCGCGCATTTTTGCTCTATGTGCGGCCCTAAATTTTGTTCGATGAAAATCACCCAAGATGTGCGCGCCTATGCCGCTGGCTTAGAGGCGGCACAAGCGAAGGCGGATCAAGTTGAAGCGGCAGCCCAAGCCATGCAAGTCACAATCAAGACGCCGCAGGAGTTGGAAGCGGCTATGGCGCTAAAATCGGCACAATTTGCTGCCTCGGGAGCCGAGATCTATCACGTCAAAGACAAGCTTGTCGCCGAAGCTGAGGAAGCCTAATTATGCAGGGTATTCATGGGGGGAAATTGCCCATGAATACCGAGCGTCCCGCGTTTGTTTGGACCATAGCCGGTTCAGACAGTGGCGGCGGTGCCGGTATTCAGGCGGACTTAGCGACAATTCAAGATTTGGGCTGTCACGGTTGCAGTGTGGTCACCACAGTGACGGCGCAAAGTTCTGTGGCGGTCACTTTAGTCGAGCCCGTATCAGCGGCGATGTTAATGGCTCAGCTGACGACTTTACTTTCCGACTTGCCACCCAAAGCAATTAAAATCGGCTTACTGGCAGATCAAACTCAAGTGGCATTGCTGGCAGATTGGATCGCTAGTTTTAAAATCCACTATCCATCAGTGCCTGTGATTGTCGATCCTGTGATGGTCGCCAGTTGTGGCGATGCATTAGCAGTAGATAACTGTCAGGATATAAAAAGTGCGGCCAAATCAGCCTTAGATTTTAAGCCTTTCAAAGGTTTAATCGAACTTATCACGCCCAATGTGCTTGAACTTGGGCGGTTAACTCACAGTGATGTTTCAACGAAAGCGCAATTCGCTGCCGCGGCACTGGCTTTATCCCAGAGCCTTGATTGCAGTGTGCTCGCTAAAGGTGGCGATGTGAGCTTTGGTTGCACTGACATTCTTGCTGATACTCATGCTCAAACTCACGCTAGCACTTATGCTCAAACTCAGGCTAATGTTCATGTTATCGCTCTTGATAGCAACGGCTGGGACCTTGCGCTTGCCGAGGATTATCTAGTTTGTCGTCAAGTGCGCGCGAGCTCTGAGCTGCATCAAAATGGGCGTTTCTGGTTAGCCTGCCAGCGGGTTAATACCCGTCATAACCATGGTAGCGGCTGTACTTTGTCATCGGCCATTGCCGCTGTGTTAGCGCAAGGTTTTGTATTGCAAGATGCGGTGGTGGTTGCCAAAGCCTACGTGAGTCAAGGCTTAAGCGCGGCGATTGGTTTAGGGCAAGGTCCAGGGCCGTTGGCCCGAACGGGTTGGCCTAATGATTTGTCCCGCTATGCCAAGATAAATCTGTGTGATGGCAATTTTGTTAGTCATCACCTCAATCAACATCTTGATGTTAGGTGTGATTTAGTTGCAACAGTTTTATCTGCAACAGATCAGGCAACCGCTCAGGTAAGAATAGCCTCGACGCCACCTCAAAATATTTTATCCCACGGTTTTAAAGTGCTCGATGCCGATCTTGGTGTTTACCCTGTGGTGAGTGACTTAACCATGCTGGAGGGTTTGTTAGCTGCGGGCGTTAAAACCGTGCAGTTACGGATAAAAACCGACATCAGCGAATTAACTACTGCAGTGCCAGCCGAATCTGATTTAGGCAAGTCTGCGCTAGGTAGATGTGAGTCAGGCAAATCTAAGTCAGGCGAACCTGAGTTAATTGGCTCCGAATTAGAAGCACAAATTCAAACAGCCATTGCCTTAGGCAAGCATTTTAATGCACAGCTTTTTATTAATGATCACTGGCAGTTAGCGATAAAATACCATGCCTTCGGGGTACATTTAGGCCAAGAAGATCTCGCCGTTACTGACTTAGCGGCCATTCAAGCCGCGGGGCTCGCGCTAGGCATATCGAGCCACAGTTATTTCGAGTTGCTATTGGCGCACCAATACTCGCCATCCTACATAGCGCTTGGGCATATATTCCCAACCACGACGAAGCAAATGCCTTCGGCGCCCCAAGGGCTCGCAAAACTTAAACACTATGTGGCGTTACTCCAAGATCATTATCCCTTGGTCGCAATTGGCGGTATTGACTTAACAAATCTGGCAAAGGTGAAAGCCACTGGGGTGGGCAATATTGCTGTAGTGCGCGCAATAACGAAAGCTAAGGATCCGTTAGCCGCGTTTGCAGAGCTGAGCCAAGCTTGGGAGCAATGTAGCTTGTCTGAAGAACTGGCTGTAAAGCATGAGTTGGTTGCTAAGCATGAGTAAAAACCAACCGCTTGCTCACGCAGAGGTTCTTTGCGGTCATATACACAGCGACAATGAACACTGCGGCCATACACTCAGTGATGCCGATTTCATCCGTTATTCTCGGCAAGTCTTATTGCCAGAAGTGGGTGAGGCCGGGCAATTGCAACTAGCCGAAGCCGGTGTCGCTATTATCGGTCTTGGCGGTTTAGGGCAATTGGCGGCGCAGTATCTGGCTTGTGCAGGTATTGGTCGCTTGACCTTAATCGATAGGGATAAGGTTGAAGTATCGAATCTGCCAAGACAATTGTTATTCAACGATGCCGATATTGGACTCAATAAGGCGCGAGTTGCCAAGCAAAAGCTCAAAGGCTTAGCGCCGCAGTGCACTGTTACTGCCCATGAAACAGCATTTAGTGCTGAGACATCAGCTCATCACTTCGCTGAGGTTTTACAATTAAAACAACAAGGTAAAAGAGTACTTGTGCTTGACTGCACAGATAACTTCGCGACTCGCCAAGCCATTAATCGCCGCTGTATCGAAGCGGCTTTACCTTTAGTCAGCGCATCAATCGCGGCATTTAGCGGCCAATTGTTCGCGGTCGACCAAATGCGGTTCCCCTCTGGTGGTTGTTATCACTGTATTTTCCCCGCACAGACGAGAGTGTCGCAGAGCTGTAGTACCCAAGGCGTACTCGGGCCGAGCGTAGGCGTCATAGCGTCAATGCAATCTTTGGTGGCCATGCAACTCTTGCTGAGTATGGATAGTTGTGATGAACCTAAAAGTGCCTTGTTTGGGCGTTTTTGGCGCTTTAACGCTAAATCACTTTCATGGACAGCGGCGACATTAACGCGGGATCCCCATTGTGACGTATGTGGTCCAAAAGAGGTTCGTTCATCATCCGATAAGCCCAGCAAACTATAAAGTATGGAGGTTTGATATGATTTTAATTCACATAAATAATGTCCCGCAGCCATTAACGGAACCGACTTCACTCGCGGCGGTGATCCTCGCGCAAGATATAGCCCTCGATTCGGTCGCTATCGTGTTGAATGCAGAGGTGGTTCCGCGTAATCGCTGGCAATCGATTCTCTGCCAACATGAAGATAAATTAGAACTTTTTTCAGCTGTAGCGGGAGGCTAGTATGTTAACGATTGCCGATGTGGAGTTTGAATCACGGTTATTTACCGGAACGGGAAAATTCAGCAATAGCCAAGTGATGCTTGAGGCGATAACGGCTTCAAAATCGCAGTTAGTGACAGTTGCGATGAAAAGAATTGATTTTAAAATGGGGCTTGATGATTTACTCACGCCGTTACGCCAAGCGGGTGTCCGGCTATTGCCTAACACTTCGGGGGCGAGAAACGCCAAGGAAGCGGTGTTTGCGGCTGAGCTTGCCCGTGAAATGCTTGGAACTCATTGGATTAAGCTCGAAATCCACCCGGATCCTAAGTACCTAATGCCCGATGCGATAGAAACCTTAGAGGCGGCTAGAATCCTCTGTGAGAAAGGCTTTATCGTGATGCCCTACGTGCATGCCGATCCTGTGCTCTGTCGCCGCTTGGAAGAGGTAGGCTGCGCTGCGGTTATGCCACTGGCGAGTCCGATTGGCAGTAATCAGGGTTTAGTCACTGAAAGCTTTTTAAAAATCATCATAGAGCAGGCGCGGGTGCCAGTGGTGATCGATGCCGGCATTGGCGCGCCTTCACAGGCTGCGCGGGCAATGGAGCTGGGCGCCGATGCGGTGCTCGTTAACACCGCCATCGCTAGCAGTGCGTCGCCGATAGTGATGGCCGAGTGCTTTAAAGAGGCGGTGCAATGCGGTAGACGGGCCTTTGAAGCAGGGCTTGGCCGAGTACAAACGGGCGCGATACATACCAGTCCTCTGACGGGATTTTTAAACCAATGAGTTTTGTAGCGGAATTTGCCAAGATCCCACGGGATAAACTGTTACTCGATTTGTATTCTTGCACTGCCCAGGATGTTGAGCGGGCGTTAGTGAGTCCAGCAGGGGATTTACGTAGCTTACTGGCCCTGTTATCACCTGCGGCTGAACCTTATATAGAAACCATGGCACAATGTTCAGCGGCGCTTACGCGGCAGCGATTTGGCGCGAATCTGGGTATGTATTTACCGCTATACGTCTCGAATCTGTGCGCTAATGATTGTGATTACTGTGGCTTTAGCATGAGTAACAAACTCAAACGCAAGACCTTGAATGAGCTGGAGTTGATGGCCGAAATGGCCATTATCAAAGATAGGGGCTTCGATTCAGTTTTACTGGTGTCGGGTGAGCATGAAACTAAGGTCGGCATCGATTATTTCAAGCAAATGTTGCCGCTGGTAAAGCAGCAATTTAGCCATTTGGCGATGGAGGTCCAGCCCATGAGTGAGGACCATTATCGCCAGTTAGTCGCGCTAGGTTTAGATGCTGTGATGATTTATCAGGAGACCTATCAGCCCGAGACTTATGCTCGTCACCATTCTCGAGGTAAAAAAATGGATTTTGCCTATCGTTTAGCAACACCGGACAGAGTTGCGGCGGCGGGCGTTGATAAAATTGGTCTTGGGGTATTACTGGGGCTGGATGATTGGCGTTTAGATGCGTTAATGATGGGATATCATCTCGACTATTTAGAACGACGCTATTGGCGTACCCGCTTTAGTATTTCGCTACCAAGGTTACGACCTTGTACTGGCGGGATCCCCCCAAAAGTCATGCTATCGGATCTAGGTTTAGTGCAAATGATTTGTGCATTTAGACTCTTTAATCAACAGCTTGATATCAGCATGTCGACAAGGGAAAGCCCTGAGCTGAGGGATAATCTTTTGCCACTTGGGATCACTCAAATCAGTGCGGGCAGTTCGACACAACCGGGCGGCTATCAAACGCCTGACAGTCAACTCGATCAATTTGAGATAAGCGATGATCGCAGTGTCGAGCAAGTTATCGAACAGATGCAACGGCAGGGTTTTAATCCCGTATTTAAGGATTGGGAAGCTAATTGGATCACAGGATAAATCTGGCCGTAAATAAATGCTGAGAATACGGATAAAATCTGTACTTTTGCACGTTACTGGTCAATAATTGACCCATTAATCACAGCGTGCAGGAATACCGTTATGCAAATCCAATCTGCTTATTCATCCGGTCTGCAAGGCTTGCAAAGTGCTCAATCTGGGCTCACTCAAGCAACGATAGATGTGGCTAAACCTACACAGACGCAAAGTGCGACTCCGGCAGAGCCTGCCAGAGATGTTGCCCAGCCCGATAAAACATCGGCATTACTGGCCGCAAATGAGTCATTAAGACAAGGTGAAGCCTCAACAGAAGTGATTGAAACTGATTCAGAAACGATAGGTTCGATCATTAATATTAAGGTGTAAAAATCATGTCGGTTGTGGCGCTATCACCTAAGGTTGGAGCGCCATCCTCTTCATTTTCGGCACATGATAAGACGCTAAGCACTGATTTAAGCCAAAGTCACAGTCAAAGCAAGACTCAAAGCAAGACTCACGCTAATAGCACTTATCAAGGAGTCAGCACTCAAGCAGGCTCCGCAAAACTTGAAGCGAGTGGTGCCTATGAACCACATTTTACTGGAACCTCAACCGCTCCGGTTAAAGTTTCGGCTATTGCTCCATTAGTAACTTACGTTTCTCAATCTCTCCACTCATCACCGAATGTATCTTTTAACGCAAGTTCTTCGGCTGATAGTTCATTGCAATCGAGCGCTCAAACATTTTCTGCAATGCCTGCAGCTATATCATCAACGCCTTTATTCAGCGATACAAATACCGCGACACCCATAAGTTCAAATGTCGCAGGTATTGATGCTTTAAAAGCGCCGCTTGCAATTGCGGATGTTACGCCTGTACTACCACCAGCGTTCAATGGCGCAAGTCAAGCACTAAAGGCCAATCCTTTTGCTGAATCAAGGCCGCAGGTTGCTCTTCCTCAAACCAATGCTCCTCAAGTCAATGGGTTAAAAGATCGGGCAAGTTTGCATGCGGATGCCAGTTTTAGCTTGTTAACGGGGCCAAGGTCCATTTCTGGTGTACGTGGGGGACAAATTGCTACACCTGTGTCGACTCCTGCATTGTCATCAATCACGAGTGCTACAGGAACTAGCCTTGGCGCAAACGCCTTATCTACAATAAGTCCGAGTCTTAGTGTCACGAGCAGTATTGCCGCTGATATTTTTACGCCTACGAGTTCATCAATTAATACGACTGGCACAGAGCCTTCCGCTTTTAATCCAACGAATACGGGCAGTGCTTTTCCAATAATGCCTGATTTAGCCGCAGTGTTTGGGCCACAAACTGTTTTTACTGGCGCTGCGGTAGTTGACTCATCCACCTCTAACTCGGCAGGTAATAGCTCTGTAAATAACACTTCTGTAAATAACAGTTCTGGAAATATAAGTAGTAATAGTTCAGTAGCGAGTACAGTGACTGTTGAGCAGTCAAACGCTGCAAAAGCAGTAGAACAATCCGCTCGCAATGAAGTGGCTCAACCGACAGTGTTGGAACAATTTACTCAGGTTTTCGGTGACGCTAAGGCTCAAGTCAGTCAGGTAGAAGATCCTGCTATAGTGTCTAACCCCGATGATCGCCAGCAAGCCTTAGCCGCTGTTTTTGCTAAAAATGATAATCAGCTTGAAAAGCAAGCACAGGAAGAAGCGTCGCAGAAACAGCAAGCTGTGGCAGCAGAACAAGCAAAGCAACAACAGTCACAAGCGCAATCACAGGCACAGCAAGCTCAGGAGCAAGTAAAGCAAGCCCAAGAAAAAGCGCAGGCACTGCAGCAACAACAGCTTGATTCACTTAAAGCCAGAGATTCTGAGGTTAAAGCCCATGAACATGCCCATGCCACTGTCGGTGGGCAATACGCTCAGAGTCCGAGTTTTAAGTATGAGAAGGGGGCCGATGGCCAACGTTATGCCACCGATGGTGAAGTGCAGATTGATGTTTCTGCTGTCGGAGGCGATCCACTCGCAACGATAAACAAAATGAAACAAGTGTACGCGGCGGCAATGGCTCCGGTTGATCCTTCATCTGCGGATATCCGCGTTGCCGCTGAAGCTTTGCAAAAAATGAATGAAGCAAAGGTGAAGCTTGCTGAAGAGAGGCAACAACAGATTGTAGACTTGCAAACAACCCAAACCTTAGTGGGCGCCGATGCGCAGATTAAAGAGCTACCGCCGTTGCAAGAACACACACCCGCAGTAACGGGGAACGTCGATGAGTCAGGGAATATCTCTCAGCCCCCAAATGCCGTCTCAACACCAGTATCAGATGCAGTCGATAAGCTCATTCAAAGGGTTGAAGCGCAGACGGCCAAAACAGCTGCGACGACTGACACAAGTTCAGGTATTAGTTCGGAAACTCCGTCTAATACCTCGAGTACCAGCGGCTCAGTCAATACGTCAACGACAGTGGAAACCATTGAGCCACCGACTGCAACCTTAGCATTTGGAGAAGCATCAACTGCTGCTGATTTAGCGACCCGTTTTATTCCAAGACCCGATAGTACCGCAAGTCGTTATTATACCGCTGTTGCACAAGCCAGTATTGGACCTTCAGTCCGTGCTGACGTAACGCCGCAAGCCAATATTCAGCCTTCTAATCTCGCCCCTGTAAATGAGCTGCCTAATCATGCGCAATCCGCTACTGTTCTGCCAATTCTGGCCGCAAAAGATACCAGCAAGATAAACGCGCCGCCATCAAGTTTCAGTGCGAGTGAAAATCGTAGTGCGTCACTGCAGAGTGAGTCAAGTGCTGAAGATAATGCATCGCAACAAGCAGGATTGATCCAGCCGCAATACTTGGGCAAGCACCCAGCACGCTATGTTGATTTTAGTGTGTAAGCTTAAGCTTTAACAATTCCCATGATTTGGTTTCATGCTATTAGTTGCTATTAGTTGCTATTAGTTGGTTCAATTCCATGTTGTTGTAAAATTAAAGAGGCAAGCAGTTTGGATGCTGGTCCTTGTTGATCCCTATTGGGGATCACTAGGCTCAACATGATGCGGCGTTTTTGACTGCCATCAAGATGTAAACGCACTAACTTGCCCGAAGCCAATTCCTCTTGGACTAAAAAAGACGGGATCCAACAGAAGCCAATACCTTGGTTAAGAATGACTTTTGCCTCGTGGAAGTTAGAGACTGTCCAGCGCTGCTCAGCTTTGAGCCAGCCGATATCAATATTAGATTGCACGCCAGTATCTTTGATCACTAACTGTAAATACTGTGCCAGTAGTTTATCGTCTTCAATTGTGCCTAAGTCTGCGAGTGGGTGACTTGGATGACAGACGAGGTAGAGTTCTTGTTCACATAAGGGTTCGGATAAATATCCTTTAGGTGGTACCCCTGCACAGATTGCAATATCGACTTTACCCTGCAGAATGAGCTCTTGGGTGCCAGTGATCACAGAATCCAGCATGATGATGCGTGTGCCACGGCTGTGGGGCAGAAATGCATTGAGGGCACACACTAAACTTTCCATCGGATAGATAATTTCGCGGGCAAGCGTGAGTGTTGGTTCCCACCCTTGTTCGAGATTACTCGCGAGCTGTTCTAACTCGTTGACGGCTTGGGTGACATGCCGTGAGCGGCGCAGCAGTACTTCGCCTTGCTGGGTGAGATAGGCTTTACGGCCTTTGACTTCGAGTAGTTCTATACCTAACTGATGCTGTAATTTGGCAACGGCATGGTTAAGTGACGATTGACTCTTGTTGAGTCTTTCGGCCGCTTGGGCATAGCCACCAAAATCGACCACAGCTTGCAAAATACGCCATTGTTCTAAGGTAGATTTAGCTCGAGTCATTATAATCTCAAAAAAACGATAGATTGAGGCTTATAGTGGCCACTTCTTACGACTTTTTCAATTAAATATCATAGAGTCAGTCATTCTCACGACATACTGCTAGCTATGTCGCGCTAAGTGACTGAGGGGATAGAGAGGCAAATCATGACGATTTGCTGTGTTTGCGCCCGACCGAGTCACAAACACATCCTAAGTATTAACACTTAAAACGCACAAGAGCCTGTGGACTCGAAAGCTTGATTGCCAGAATTACTAGCATGTTCCGAATCGCTATCTGAGAGCCTTTGGATCAGCGAAGCGCTGTCAACGGGCGCACCAATAATGGCATTCAATTGTTCACTTAGGTTTAAAGCGTCTTCATTGACGACTAACAAATTGAATAATTGAAGTTTGTCTTGGCAGCCTAATGTGGCTTGATCAATCAGCTGGGCTAACGATGCTTGCCAGAGCGATTGGTAGTATAGCGGCCCTTCGTTGGCGATAGCATTGAAACTATAGGGATAATCCTTGGTTTGCAGCCAGTCTTGACCAAAGCTAGCACTAAACTCTGCACCGATATCCGGATAGATTTGTGAATTTGCGTCTTGATAAAAGTTGACTGCAACCTTAGCGCGAAAGACTTTGAGCTGTTTCGAATAAGCTTTAGCCAGTGTTTCACGCTCTTGTAAATAGCTTTGCTCAAATTGCGGAAAGAGTTGATGGCGCAGTACTTCAGCTAACCAGAGACTCGCCACAAAATGGCTATCCTGACTTTGTCCCATGGCATTGTTGAGGTAAAAATGGCTCGCTTTAGCAAGGGAAGTCACTGCTTCTGCGATGGATTCGGTTAACTGTTCAATGTCTTTGTAGTTACTCAGTTGCGGCTTAAGATCCAACGCCTGTTGCCCAAATTGCTGGCCGAGTATACTTTGGCGCAATGTCTGCTGTTGACTACTTTGCTGTGGATTTTGGTTGTACGCCACATAGATTTCACCCAGCAATCTTTGCTGGTGGTAGACCCTGACAATATGCGGCCGATTAGGATCGGTTGGTGTTTTCTCGGCGTTGGCGGTTGCTATGGTCTCAAACTGCAAACCAAACACTTGCAGATAAGTAAAGCTGCGACTCAAGACGTCTGGGGTCTGCCATGTGGGGCCCTTGGCTGATGCTTGTTGTGACAGAGTACGTCCAATATCCCAGGGAGCCACTTGCAAATCTTGGGTTTGGCTATCGAGAAAGGCTTTGACCAACTCAGGGGATGATAACTGCTGCGAATTAAGCGCTAATGCGCTGTAATCGGTAAAGCCTGCCGCCGTGGCGGCTTGTTGGCGCTGCTCTGCAATTCGCTGTAATGCCGTTTGATTGGTTTCACTCGCTCTGGCTTGGTATGCCTGCCATACATTTTGGCGACATACGGAGTTTTCCTGTGTCAGTAAGTAGCTGACGATAGTGCCCGAAAAATCGCTTTGCTTTGCACTACTGCGCTTCGGCTCGTCACTTTTATCCTCTTCTTTATGCAGATGATGTTGCTGCTGAGTCGCTTCGGGTTGGCATTGGCTGTCATTGAAGGCAAGACTAAATTGTTGGCTGCCTAACCCTTGGCCTATGCTGGCCTGCGCCGTATGCAGTTTCGCTTTTTCCTCGGCGCTCCAATGCTGTTGTAGCAAGTGTTTAAGCTGTCGGCTCAACAGTATTTGTTCAGCATTACCTTGGGCTAAGGCGTAAGCCAGTTGGCTAAATTCCGCTTGGTTGAGAAGTTGCGACAGAGTATCGGCGAGGTGTAACTGGCATTGCAGTAAGCCTTCGCGTTCTTCACTCGGTAAGTTAAACCCACGGTAATAGTTGAGCCTGTCGTTGATATTATTGAGTCCTATCGTCTGTTGCTCAAAAATAAGCGCGCGCTGAGCCAAGGTTAATTGCGCTGTTGTTAAGCGTGCGTTGGCGAAGGCAGATGCAAGCTCAATGTTTGGCAAACGCAGACATTGCTCCACTAAGAGGGGGACAGGACTTGGCGCTGCGTAGGCGGCATTTGTAGCATAAAGGCTCAAGCCAAGCAGGCTAACCAGTAAAGTGGATTTTAACATGGGTTATGTGTTCTGCATTTGTGATGGAATGAGTTAACTTTGGCTTAGTATCTAATTGAGCTAGCTTCAAGTCATTGTTATGCATGAAACCCTGTTATGTTATGGATGTCAACGGTAAGGGTGAGAGTCGCAAATGTATTGCTATTCAGGAAGGAGTCACAATGAGCGGCTGAACACTTGTATATTCCAGATAAACGAGAGGAATAGTGATCTTTCGGCGATTGATATCAGCCATTACCCACTCGAACATTGAGGACGCTATGGCTGATATTTGCTGACTTCAGACTGAAAGTTCAGGTTAAATCTTGATTAGGTTGATTTTTCACTGCGATAATCGTGGCACGTTTGGGCGCAGGATAACCTTCAACTGTTTTGGTGATGTCGTTAGGATCCAAGTACTCAACCAGTGACTCGTTAGGCATCCAGTCGGTACGGCGTTGCTCTGCAAGGGCAGTGACATCGGTATCGACACAACGTATGTCGGTGAAATCACACTTCTTTAACCAGAGCATCAGCGCGGCAACTGACGGAATGAACCATACATTATTCATTTTGCCATATCGATCTTGAGGCACGAGTACGGCGTTTTCGTCGCCATCTATCACTAATGTTTCTAACACGAGTTCACCACCGGTGCGCAACTGATCACGAAGTTGTAATAAATGATCGATAGGCGAACGTCTGTGATACAAAACGCCCATGGAGAAAACGGTGTCGAATGCATCAAGCGGTGGCAGTTCTTCAATGCCAAGAGGCAACAGGTGCACAGGGTGATGTGTGCCCGCTAACTGTTTTACCGCCTCAAATTGACATAAAAACAACGGCGAAGGGTCGATACCGACGACACGTTTGGCACCTGAGCCCAACATGCGCCACATGTGATAACCACTGCCGCAACCAACATCGAGCACAGTGCGGTTTTTCAGCGGTGAAATATGCTGCTTCACGCGATCCCATTTCCAGTCACTGCGCCATTCGGTATCGATATGGATGCCATGAATGTGGAAGGGGCCTTTACGCCATGGCATAAACAGACGCAGTAGGTTCTCTAGCTTCTCTTTTTCGCCAGAGCTAAGTTGCTCGCCACTACCGACGGTCACACTATCGACAAAATCCACTTGGTCGGGTGCAGAATAGTGCAGCTTGTTGAGCACTTTTTCCCACTTTGGCAAGTTGCCGTGTTTATGATCCCGTTGCCACTTGCCTAAAATGCTCGGCAGGGTTTCGAGCCAGTGTTGTAGATTTGAATCGGCGATTTGTTGGTAAAACGAGCTAAAGCTGATCACTTGATGGCCACCATAGAAGCAAAGTTAAAACATTGGAACCAGAGACTAAAGTGACTGAAGCCTTGGCTGGTTAGGCGTTGTTGATGCGTGGTTAAGGTGTCAGGCTTCATGACATTTTCCAGCGCACTGCGTTTTTGGCTGATCTCGAGTTCGCTGTAGCCATTGGCGCGTTTAAAGTCTAAATGTTGCTCTTCCAATAGGGTTTGGATCGGGGCATCTTCAAAGCGAATTTTTTCAGACAGCACTAAAATCCCACCGGGGTTTAGGCCCTGATAAATTTTGGCTATCAGGGTTTCTCTGTCTTCTGGCGGTAAAAACTGCAAGGTAAAGTTGAGTACCACCAGTGAGGCATTTTGAATATCGATATCGCGAATATCTCCGCAAACCAGATCGACGTCCGTATCGCTGACATAGGCATTCAGGTTCTCTTGGCAGCGTGCAACCATAGATTCGCTGTTATCCACGGCGATAATACGACATTGACGGCCTTGGATTTGGCGACGAATACTTAAAGTTGCGGCGCCGAGTGAGCAACCCAAATCGTAAATTTGAGTATTTGGCATGACGAAACGATCTGCAAAATCGCCTATGGTATTGATAATTTGCGTATATCCAGGCACGGAGCGGCGGATCATGTCACTGAACACGCCTGCTACACGGTTATCAAACTGGAAATCGCTAATATGCTCGCTCGCTTGAGCGTAGATAGTGTCTTGAGAAACGTTCATCTGAGATTTTTCATGGGAATTCAACCCGGCATTTTAACGAATCCGATCGATTAGCAGCAAGTCTCATACTGGTAATTTGCGATAAATTTTTGTCTAATACGCCATAGATAACAAAATCGTTACATGTACATCAAGTACTAAGGGCTCAACTTGAAGTTTGTGATCCACTTAATCGTGATCTTGTGCAGCTGTTTTTTGAGCATAACAGGGCTGGCAAGTCCATTGCCCGACGAGCCATTAATCGTGGTGATGGGTGAAGATAGCTTTCCCTATCAATATGTCGACAACGATGGCGAGCCGACTGGACTACTGGTCGATTTATGGAAAGAGTGGGCGAAACAAAGCCATTCCCAAGTGGTTTTTGTGGCGCGCCACTGGCACGAGTCCCTTGAACAACTGCGGCAAGGTAAGGCGCAAGTGCATATCGGCATGGGGAAAACTCCAGAGCGTGAGCAAGAGTTCGACTTTGCTGTGCCTATCGCCGATGTCGGCACTTTTTTATATCTGCATAAATCCCTGCAGGGCAAAAAATCCATTAAAGAACTCATTCCCTTTCAAATTGGTGTGGTGGCGGCTTCATCCCACGAAGCAGAATTGCACCGTATCGAACCTCAGCTCGTGTTTAAACGCTACGAAAGTCGTGAGAAATTACTCGCTGGGGTCGCCGCCGGCGAGATTATGGTGTTTGCGGGCTTAGAAGGTTATTTGAAAGATCCTGCTTCGTCCCAAGAGGTTGCCGCGAATTATCCCAATACGGCGCGTATCCAAATTAAGGCTATGCAATTTGTTCCTGCGGTCAAAAAGGGCAATCTCGATTTAGTTGATAGGATCAATAAAGGTTTCACCGCGCTCGATCCGCACTTTATCCAACAAACAGAGCGACGATGGCTTGGCTATCAACGTCAACAAGCTGGGATTGTTATTTCCATGCAACTGGGCGCCGAGCCTTTTGTGGACTTAGGGGTCGATGGTTTACCCCATGGCTTGTATGTGGACATGTGGCAATTGTGGTCCGAGAAAACCGGTATCGCCGTTGATTTTATTTCTGGCGATATGAACTCCAGTGTGGATGATGTTCGCCGAGGTCTTGCCGATGCGCACATTGGGTATCCAGAGAGTGATGATGTCAAAACGGGGCTTAATCGGGCTTGGCACTTATATACAGTTAAGAGCCGCTTGTTTCTCTTTCAGCAGCAGTTGACCGATTTAGACAGCTTAAAAGGTAAACGTATTGGTGTGGTGCCGACGGCGCCTTATTTGGTGGAGTTACGTAAAGCCTTACCCCAAATGGCACTGCGCTATTACGACAATATGGATGCCATGGTCGCGGGCGCAAGATCGGGCGAGATTGTTGGCTTTGTGGCTTCGGGTGCATGGACATCCCATTATTTACTGCTCAATAAAGGCTGGTCTGACTTTAGCCAGTATCCCAATCTCGAATTTAGCACCAACATTTATGTGCTGACTCGCAGTGATGATCCTGGTCTGACGCAGCGGATCGCCAATGGCTTTAACAATATTAGCAATCAAGAGTTTGCCGATATTGAAAATAAATGGATGCTCAATCCCAAAGATCATGTTTTTACCCAAGCTGAGCGCCATGTCAGCCTAAGCCCTGCAGAACAGGCCTATGTGGAAAGTTTAGGCGAGCTTAAAGTGGGCTATTTAAAGCAGTGGCCGCCGATGGAGTTTATGGATGAGCAGGGCGAGTTTGCGGGGATCAATAGCGATATCGTCAAATTACTCAAGGAACAGCTCAAACTTAAGCTGACGCCCGTTGCCTTTGATGATTGGCATTCGTTAATCGAGGCGTTGCAAAAGGGCAAGGTGAGTTTAGCTGGCAGTGTCGCCCAAACGGCGGAGCGCCAGCAGCGTTTAGCGTTTAGTGAGGCTTACTGGCCATCGCCGTGGGCATTAGTGTCGCAATTGGAGCAAGTCTCGGTATTCAATATTGCCCAGCTTGCAGGGCAAAGGGTGGCTGTGGTCGAGGGCTATCATTTGGTGGCGCAATTGATGAGTCTGGAACCTTCACTCAAGTTAGTGATAGTGCCAAATACGCAGGCGGGATTGGCGGCGGTGACGAATGGCAATGCGGATGTGTTTATCGATAAAGTGGTGACGTTGGCCTCCGAACTTAAAACCAGTCACTACCCGACGCTGAAAATGTCGCTGCTGAGTGATCTTGCCGATCAGCATAGCCATATTGGTGTTTATCCTCAGTTTGCGCCGCTGGTGCCAATGATTAACAAAGCCTTAGCCTTGATTGATACTCAGCATCAGCAGCAAATTTATGCGCGTTGGGTGTCATTTTCTGTCGTGACAGAGAGTGCTAAATATCTGCAATGGCTGCGTTATATCGTATTTGGCGTGATAATCTTGTGCTTAGTGATGGTGGCAGTGTTGTTAGTAAATCGCCGCTTAAATCGTGAGATCACTCAGCGATTAGTCGCTGAAAAACGTTTGCTGCATGTGGCGAACCACGATGCTTTGACTCAGTTACCTAACCGCGCCTTGCTCGATGACAGATTAGCCCAAGCTTTGCTGTCCCATCAGCGCGAGCAAGCACATTTTGCCTTGCTATTTATCGATCTGGATGGATTTAAACAAATCAATGATCAACATGGTCATCCAATTGGCGATGAATTACTGGTACAAGTTGCCCGAAAGTTAACCAAGGTTATCCGTGGCTCAGATACCGTGGCGCGATTTGGTGGTGATGAGTTTGTTATCCTGCTAAATCGTGTGCAAGATCTCGATGCTGCAACCCAAGTTGCTGATAATATTCTACAGGCACTGTCGAGCCCTTTGCTTATTCAAGGCGTCAGTGTCAGCATAGCGGTCAGTATGGGCGTGGTGATTTATCCCCGCGATGGTGATACCGCGATAGGCTTATTGAAAAAAGCCGATCAACTGATGTACCAAGCAAAAAGTTGCGGCGGGCGTTGTTATCGCTCAGCTTGATGTTTTTTTGAACGCTCATGCTCAGATAGTGCGTTCGCCTCTAGTCAAGGGCGTAAAACTGTTTGATACTTCACCGCCTAAGTGTGAAGTACTTTGGTAATCGGCATTATTTTACTATAATGCCGCTTTTATCTCGTTTTGATTATTTCCAAAGCACCGGTTTCCGGATAAAGGATAGAGTTAGATGCGCAGTCATTATTGTGGAGACGTCAATAAGTCTCACGTTGGACAAGAAGTTACCTTGGTAGGTTGGGTTAATCGTAGCCGTGATTTGGGTGGCGTTGTCTTTTTAGATTTAAGAGACAGAGAAGGTCTGATCCAAGTGGTCTATGATCCAGACTTACCTGAGGTGTTCAATGTCGCCAGCACGCTGCGCGCCGAATTTTGCGTTCAGGTTAAAGGCCTAGTTCGCGCCCGTCCTGACAGCCAAGTCAATGGTCAAATGAAGACCGGTGAAATTGAAGTCTTAGGCCAAGCCTTGACTATCATCAACGCTGCCGATCCACTGCCATTGAGCATGGATAACTACCAGAACAACAGCGAAGAGCAACGTCTTAAGTATCGTTACTTAGATTTACGTCGCCCAGAAATGGCGCAGCGATTAATTTTCCGCGCTAAAGTGACCAGTTCTGTGCGTCGTTTCCTCGACTCAAACGGTTTCTTAGACATAGAAACACCGATCCTGACCAAGGCAACCCCAGAAGGTGCCCGCGATTATTTAGTACCAAGCCGTACTTATAAAGGTCAGTTCTTTGCCTTGCCACAATCGCCACAGCTGTTTAAACAGTTGCTGATGATGTCAGGCTTTGATCGTTACTATCAAATCGTAAAATGCTTCCGTGATGAAGATTTACGTGCCGACCGCCAGCCAGAATTCACCCAAATCGATATCGAAACGTCTTTCATGAGCTCTGAGCAAGTGATGGCGAAAACCGAAGAGATGATGCGCGGTCTGTTCCTTGAAATGCTGAACGTCGATCTGGGCGAGTTCCCACGCATGACCTACAACGAAGCGATGCGTCGTTTCGGTTCAGATAAGCCAGATTTACGTAACCCATTAGAGCTGGTGGACATTGCCGATTTACTCAAAGAAGTCGAATTTGCGGTATTCTCAGGCCCTGCTAACGATGAAGAAGGCCGTGTTGCTGCACTGCGTATTCCAGGCGGCGCTGCACTGTCTCGTAAGCAAATAGATGATTACACGAAGTTTGTTGGCATCTATGGTGCTAAAGGCTTAGCGTGGATGAAGATTAATGACCTAAGCCTTGGCTTAGAGGGCATTCAATCACCTGTGCTGAAATTTTTAAACGAAAGCATAGTCAATGAAATCGTCAGCCGCACTGGCGCGCAAACTGGCGATATTATCCTGTTTGGTGCTGACCAAGCGACTGTGGTTGCCGAATCCATGGGCGCACTGCGTCTTAAAGCGGGCGAAGATTTCGACTTATTACAAGGCGAATGGCGTCCACTGTGGGTGGTTGACTTCCCAATGTTTGAGAAAATCAACGGCAACTTCCACGCTGTTCACCATCCGTTCACCGCTCCGCGCGGCGTCACGGCGGCAGAACTTGAAGCTAACCCAGCTAATCGCGTTTCTGATGCCTACGATATGGTATTAAACGGCTGCGAATTAGGCGGTGGTTCAGTGCGTATCCACAACCAAGAAATGCAGTCTGCGGTATTCCGTATTCTGGGTATTACCGACGAAGAAGCTAAAGAGAAGTTCGGCTTCCTGTTAGAAGCGCTGCGTTACGGCACACCGCCACATGCAGGTTTAGCGTTTGGTTTAGACCGCATCATCATGCTGATGACGGGCGCAAGCTCAATCCGCGATGTGATGGCGTTCCCGAAAACAACTACTGCCGCTTGTCCGCTGACTAACGCACCAGGATTTGCAAATCCGCAGCAGTTAGCTGAACTTGGCATTGCCGTGGTTGAGAAAGCCGTTAAAACTGAAGACTGATCTTTCGTAACAGGGCTTTTGTAAATCGACCTTATTCAAGTCGACGTTGTGTAACTCGTTTTGTGAAAGGCGATTGGCATTAGTCGATTGGCGTTAATCGATTAGCATTAGTCCTTATCAGTTATTTTTATTCGTACCGAAAACCGAGGCGCAAGCCTCGGTCTGTTTTTAGTGAATCGTCATTTCTTTGCTTATCAATATCAGTTAGTTCAATCCTACATAGCCGTTATTCAATCCATTACACCTCGGCTCTTGATAAGCTATGCGATGACACCTCAGTTAAGGAGACTTCCCATGGCAGGTCACAGTAAATGGGCCAACATTAAGCACCGTAAAGCGGCTCAAGATGCTAAACGCGGTAAACTCTTTACTAAATTTATTCGCGAATTAACCGTCGCAGCCCGTGAAGGCGGCTCAGATCCCGATTCCAATCCACGATTACGTGTCGCCATTGATAAAGCCCTCGGCGGCAATATGACCCGCGATACGGTTGAGCGCGCGATTAAACGCGGCGCCGGTAAGTTGGAAGGTCAGCAACTCGAAACCATTCTCTATGAAGGTTATGGCCCTGGTGGCACCGCTGTGATGGTCGAAACCATGACGGACAATCGTAATCGGACTGTGAGCGGTGTGCGCAATGCGTTTAGTAAATCGGGCGGTAACTTAGGCACGGATGGGTCGGTTTCTTATCTGTTCACTAAGCGTGGGGTGTTATCCTATGCGCCGGGAACCGATGAAGATGCATTGATGGAAGCGGCGCTTGAAGCAGGTGCGGAAGATATTGTCAGCTATGATGATGGTGCTATAGATGTCTTCACCGATCCCGTTGATTTCTATATGGTGAAAGATGCGCTCGATAAAGCGAGTTTTGTGGCAGATAACGCTGAAATCGCTATGATAGCCTCGACGAAAGCTGAGCTTGATTTAGACACTGCCGAAAAATTTATGCGCCTTATCGATACCCTTGAAGATCATGACGATGTGCAAGAAGTGTATCATAATGCGGAAATCTCCGATGACGTGATGGCAAGCCTAGGTTAGATTGACTGTGAGCTGGATTTGGGCGTCAATCTAAACCAATTTCAGCTCGCACACGCTAACGTAGGGCACTCGCTAATCCAGGAACTGAGACGAACATTCAGATCCCATATAAGGCATTAAATGGCAATTATTTTAGGTGTTGACCCAGGTTCGCGGATCACAGGCTACGGCGTGATCCAATGTCAGGGGCGGCATCAGATTTACCTTGGCAGTGGCTGTATTCGTACTTCGTCTGAAGAGCTTCCTGGCAGGCTCAAGCAAATATTTGATGGGATCACTGAAATTATTCGTCAGTATCAACCGGATGAGTTTGCGATTGAACGGGTATTTATGGCAAAAAATGCCGATTCTGCGCTCAAGCTTGGCCAAGCACGCGGCGCGGCCATTGTCGCCGCCACGGTCGCCAATTTACCTGTGGCAGAATACAGTGCGACTCAAATTAAAAGCGCAGTCGTTGGCACGGGGCGAGCACAAAAAGCCCAAGTACAACACATGATCCAACAACTACTTAAATTACCCGCAGCCCCACAAGCTGACGCCGCAGATGCACTCGGTGTTGCTGTGTGTCATTATCACACCAGCCAGAGTTTAATCGCATTGAGTGGCCGGGCAACGGCAAGAACATACGGACGGTACAGATGATAGGTCGTTTACGGGGCGTGTTAGTTGAGAAACAAGCGCCAGAAATTTTGATCGATGTTAATGGTGTGGGTTACGAGTTGCAGATGCCGCTCACCAGCTTTTATGAGCTGCCTGAAGTTAACCATGAAACCATGGTCTACACCCACTTTGTGGTGCGTGAAGATGCACAGTTACTCTATGGTTTTATCACGAAACAGGAAAGAGCCTTATTTCGTTTATTGATCAAGACCAATGGCGTCGGTCCCAAGCTTGCACTGACCATTTTATCTGGCATGACAGCCGGAGAATTTGTGGGTTGTGTTGAGCGCGATGACATAGTGACCTTAGTGAAATTACCCGGTGTGGGTAAGAAGACCGCCGAGCGTTTACTGGTAGAAATGCGCGATAAGCTCAAGAGCTTGATGGAAGCCTCTGCAGGTTCAGAGCGTGAGTTTGTGCTGCAATCTAATTACTCTCCTGCGCCGACAGTCAATAGTGCCGAAGAAGATGCTATTTCAGCTTTGATTTCGCTGGGTTATAAACCACCGCAGGCGAGCAAATCGGTTTCTGCAGCCTACAAAGAGGGCATGGATTCAGAAACACTGATCAAAGCTGCCCTTAAGTCGATGCTTTAATTGAATGATGATAATTAAGATGAAAGCTGCGAGAAGGAATAATAATGATTGAGGCAGACAGACTCATCCAGCCGCAGATCCAAGCTCAAGATGAATCCATCGACAGGGCAATGCGCCCTAAAATGCTCGATGAATACACGGGCCAAGATGACACTCGGGCGCAACTTAAGGTGTTTATTCAAGCGGCAAAGAATCGTAATGAAGCCTTAGATCATATGTTGATCTACGGTCCGCCAGGACTGGGTAAAACCACCTTGGCTATGATTGTGGCGAACGAGATGGGAGTGAACATTAAGTCCACCTCGGGCCCCGTGCTTGAAAAAGCGGGCGATCTTGCAGCCCTCTTGACCAATCTTGAATCCGGTGATGTGTTATTCATCGATGAAATCCATCGATTAAGCCCTGTGGTAGAAGAGATTTTGTATCCGGCGATGGAAGATTATCAGCTGGATATCATGATAGGTGAAGGGCCTGCAGCGCGTTCTATTAAGCTTGATTTACCGCCGTTCACTCTAGTGGGCGCGACAACACGGGCAGGTGCGTTAACCTCACCACTGCGGGCGCGTTTTGGGATCCCGCTGCGGCTTGAGTTTTATAACATCAAAGATTTAAGCACCATAGTCACGCGTTCGGCGCAGGTAATGGAGCTGGATATTGATGCTGAAGGTGCCTTTGAAATCGCGCGCCGTTCACGCGGTACACCGAGAATAGCCAACCGATTGCTGCGCCGCGTACGGGATTACGCGCAGGTGAAGCATGACGGTGCCGTCACTAAGTTTGTGGCCGAACACGCTTTAGACTTGTTAGACGTGGATAGTGAAGGTTTCGATTATATGGATCGCAAATTGTTACTGGCTATTATCGATAAATTTATGGGTGGACCAGTAGGACTAGATAACTTAGCCGCAGCCATCGGCGAAGAGCGTGAAACCATTGAAGATGTGTTAGAACCTTTCTTGATCCAGCAAGGGTTTATCCAACGCACGCCCCGCGGCCGCATTGCAACCGCACGGGCATACCAGCATTTTGAGTTGATCAAACCTGAATAACCATCTGCTTGATAATACCGATAATGAAAGGCGACCTGAGTGGTCGCTTTTTTATGGGTGAAATTTAACTTTGGTTACAATAGGGGTGAGATTTTGGCAAATCGAATAGCGTTTGAAATGGCGTTAAATATAAGACTTTTTAAAACTTGATAGCTATGAGTTTCTCATCATTAAGTTGTATCAGTATTCCAGAACTCCCCGTCTTTTTAAGCTCAGTATTTAGACGATTACAATAGATTTTATACAGAAAACTGTATATTTATAGTTAATTGACGCGAACCTAAATTAATTAACAAATGTATCTATTTAGTTTGTTTATTGAGCAGAAATAGGAACTATCCACTATCAAAATTGATTTTTATTCTGAGATTAACTTAATTTAATAATTTGCCTTAGGTTACTAAATCCTCAACACAAATACTCACTACAGTTATCTTTTGCTAGGGTTTGGTATACGGAATAATTTGTATCAATATTGTTGAAATTTCGAGGGTGATTTTCTTTGTGTGCATAAATAGCACAACTGATACTGTTTGTATCTTCTGTTATGCACTGATTTAGCGAGGTTATCTCCATAATTATGGCTGCATATAAGTTACTAATGTTCATGACTATGCAATTTAAGTGGTGGTTAATCAGTACCTCATTCCAGTTTACAGCTCTCGCTTGAATAATTAAATGTGATTTTGATCACACTTTTTGATGCTGAACATGTTTCATAAAAGTAACTCGTTAACAGTGTTAATCACTTATTACTTGTCCTCATTAAGATTTAACTTCTAATAAAATATGATGCTTAAGTTTTATTGAAAATATGCGTCATAAATAAAAACAAAGTAACCTAAATTATTTAACATTGCTTTTTCGTTGGTTAATATTTTGAGTGTTGACGGAGTTAAAGTGAATCCTCAGTATCGAGTGCAACAGTAGTACATCAATAGTTGTACAAGCTGTAAGCATAAAAATAATAGTAAGATCTAGGGAGCATTCATACATGATCAAAAGAACCAAAGTCGCGTCAGCTATTAACTTAGCTATCGTTGCATCTATCACTTCTGGTGCATTTGTAACGTCAAGCACATTTGCTGCGGAAGAAAAAGCAAAAGTTGAACGTATTGAAGTCACGGGTTCACGCATTCAGCGCCAAGATATGGAAACAGCTTCACCTGTGACCGTTATTGATGCTGCTGCGATTAAAGCGGAAGGTTTTACTTCTGTTGACCAAATGCTACAAGTACAAACTTCAATGGCAGGTGCTGCCGTAGGTTCAACGACAAACAACGGTGCAGACGGTGTTGCACAGGTTGATTTACGTGGTATGGGTTCTCAACGCACCTTGGTACTACTGAACGGTCGCCGCATGGTGAACTCGGGTTCTGGTGCCAATAGTTCGGTTGATTTAAACTCGATTCCTGTTGCTATGATTGCCCGTGTTGAAATTCTGAAAGATGGCGCATCAGCCGTTTACGGTTCAGATGCGATTGCCGGTGTAGTAAACATTATCACTAAGAAAGACTTTGAAGGCTTCCAATTAGACTTCAACGGCAGTGGCACTGATAAAGGCGATGGTGAAAGCGGTGATGTCAGTGCATTGTACGGTTTCAACACCGATGGTGGTAATTACACTTTTGGTGCCGCTTATGCAGACCGTCGTGGCGTGATTCAGGGGGATCGAGATTGGTACGACCCACTCGATAATACGAGTTCAATTATTCCAACTGGTGCATTAAACCAGAAGGTAATTGATGCGAATGGTAATTGGGTTAACAGAGCCACTGGTTATGATTATTCGAATGACGTTTACTTCCAAACGCCAAGCGAGCGTCGCAGCCTATTTGCAAATATGACACAAGAGTTAGGTAATGATGTGGTATTGACGGCTGATGCTATCTATACCAATCGTCGCTCTAACCAACAGCTTGCGGCACAGCCTGCGCAAATCAAGTTAAATGTTTGCGGTGACCCAAGAGTGAAAGGTCCAACAGCTGGTTGCCTTAATCTTGACCAAGGCATGGTTGATGCAGGCATTAAAGCTGATGCCCGTGGACAAGTGCAATATAACAGACGCATGAATGATGTTGGACCTCGTATTTACAACCAAGATACCGATACTTGGCGTTTATCCGCAGGCTTAGCGGGTTCTTTGGACGTTCATACTGGTATGAACTGGAATGTGGATTACACATTTGGTAAGAACGAGGCTAAAACTGGCGTTGATAACTCTATTAACGCAACATTAATGGCCGCTTCTATTTATGCAGATCCATATGCGTGGTTTGAAGGTTCTCCACTGACTAATGAGATGAAGGACGTTTCTTATGACGAGAAATCAACTGGCGGCAATGAACAACAAACTTTGTCTGCAGGTTTGAATGGTGAACTTTTCGATTTAAGTGCAGGCGCAGTGGGTTTTGCAATCGGCGCTGAATACCGCCGTGAGAGTGGTTTTTTTAATCCTGATCCAGTAGTTGTCGCTGGTGATAGTACTGCTGCTCAGCAAGATCCAACAAGTGGTAACTATAACGTTATCTCTATCTTCCAAGAAGTGAGTGTGCCTTTCTCCGAGAAATTAACCGGTGAATTTGCACTGCGTTTAGATGATTACTCAACATTTGGTAAAGCTACAACGTGGAAAATTGGTTTGACTTATGTAGCATCTGATGAACTTATGTTGCGTACCGTTGCTGCTACAGGCTTCCGTGCGCCAAGTGTTGCTGAATTATATGGTGGTAATTCAGGTTCCTTTGATTATTTAACTAACCCTTGGTTACCTCTGAATGAACAAACAGGACAGATTCTAGTTAACCGCACATCAGATAAAGATCTAAAACCTGAAGAATCTGAATCATATACTGCTGGTTTAGTTTACTCACCAAACTATATCGATGGCATGTCTCTGACTTTAGACTACTGGCGTTTCAAAGTAACTGATGCTATTGCTCGTGCAGATGTTCAAGTCGGTTTAGATGCTTGTCATAAAGGTGATGCTGAAGCATGTAGCACATTCAATATTACTGCCGATGGTGATTTGTTTAATTTAACAAGCGCATTAACAAACGTTGGATCACAGGATACTAGTGGTATTGATTTCAACTTAGCTTATAGCTTTGCATTGTTTGGGTTAGACTGGAAAGTCAGCAATGACACCACATATCTCATCAATTATGAGCAAGATGGTGAAAACTATACTGGCACTATCGATGGGAACTTCGGTGCTTACTCTCGTGTTCGTAACAACTTCAGCATTTCTGCGGGTCAAGATGACTGGAGTGTAATGTACTTCAACCGCTATATCCGTTCTATGAATGATAATTACACTGACTATGATGTGAATGATGAACCATTTGCTGCGGTAAGAGGTGTTGATTCTATTCTGTATCACAATATTTCAGGGACTTATCACGTAAATGACAGCACCACAGTTAGCTTAGGTGTTAAGAACTTTACTGACGAGAAGCCTCTATACGTTACTAACGGTAGTGATGCAGGTACAGTTCCTGAAGTGTACGACACCATTGGCCGTACTATTTACGGTGGTGTAACGGTTAAGTTCTAAGCTAAGTTTGTACTCTTAGTGTTTAAAAAGCGCCTTAGGGCGCTTTTTTATTGCGAAATGGAACCAGACACAGATTTTTGAGTGGCTAAGCATCATTTTACTCTTCACTTTTGAATAGCCAATTTTCGTTTAATTTTCCCTAAATTTCGTATTTTGTTCACAGTTTTCAACATCACACTTCCTAACGAATGTAATAGGTCTAGAGTCATCTCGATTCGCATGGTAATATAAATGATATAGATTCTCGTTTGGGTTTTAAGGATGAGTAAAATACTCTTAGTTGATGATGATCCCTTGTTTAGTGTGTGGTTGGCCGATGCCTTGGGCACACAAGGGCATGAAGTTGCATGTGCGGAAAATGGTGTCGACGGTTTGGCATGCATTGAAAGTTTTGCTCCCGACATCATAGTACTTGATTTAGTCATGCCACAAATGAATGGTTTTGAGCTGTTAAAAGCGCGGGAATGCTCAACGCCGGTATTGATGATATCAGCACGGGATAATGAAGACGATCGCATCACAGGTTATGAATTGGGGGCCGATGATTTTTTGAGTAAACCATTTAGCATCAAAGAGCTATTTGTTCGCTTACGCGCCTTAGAGCGACGTCTTTGTGTCAGTCAACCTCACTCGCCGCAAATTGCAACTGTAGCAGCGAAAGTGATTAACTTTGATGATATGAGTTATAGGATAACTATTGGTACACGGTATGTCGATTTGACTCAAACCGAGTTTAAATTATTTAAATATCTGTTTGAAAGGAAAGGTCAAGTCATCACTAAGCAAGAGTTGCAACGCTCAGTATTACAAAAAGATCTGGGCCGATTTGACCGCAATCTTGATATGCACATTAGTAACACTCGCCGTAAATTAGCCAACATCAGCTTGCCGCGTAACTTAATCAATACAGTGCGCGGCCAAGGTTATAGTTTTATGGCTTAACACCATCGTTTACCACCTCGTTAACGGCTAAGTTTGACGGATGTTTGGCGTGAAACTTGGTCAATAAAAGGTCGACTGCAACTGCCTTGACTGATTTTACTGGCTTTCGTTTTCCCCTTGGGATGTTTTGGTTTATCCTATCGGCCATATAATAAAATGTGCCGCGTGCTATCAGTCGCGTGCCATTAACTGCCCTTAGCTTTAACAACCTATTAGGAATCATTATGCGGATCAGTGCCAACTTTGATGGCGGAAATATCCAAGTCGTCAATCTTGATAATAAAGACGATATTCAACTTGCTATTCGTCCCGATGCGGGCGGCGAGTTTTATCAATGGTTCAATTTTCGATTCGAAGGTGAGGTGGGTAACCATTACACCTTAAATATCATCAACGCGGGGACGGCTTCCTATACCAAGGGATGGGAAGACTATCAAGCAGTAGCCAGTTACGACCGTCAGCATTGGTTCCGTATTCCTACACAGTATAAAGACGGCAAACTAAGCATTAGCTTAGAGCTGGATTGCGATGCGATTCAAATCGCTTACTTTGCGCCATACAGCTATGAGCGTCACTTAGATTTACTCAGCAGCGCCCAGTTACACCCAGATGTCAATTTAGAGCATTTGGGCCTGACCTTAGATGGCCGCGATATTACCCTGATGAAAGTCGGGAATGGCGATCCTTCTAAACGCAATATTTGGATCACCGCCAGACAACATCCGGGCGAAACCATGGCTGAATGGTTAGTCGAAGGTCTAGTGAATCGTTTACTCGATAATGATTGTCCAACAGCGAAAGCGCTGCTCGACAAAGCCAATTTCTATATAGTGCCGAACATGAATCCCGATGGCAGTGTCAGAGGCCATCTGCGCACCAATGCGATTGGGATCAATCTTAACCGCGAGTGGCAAACGCCGAGTTTAGAAAAGAGTCCAGAGGTGTACCACGTCGTCAACAAGATGCAGCAAACTGGTGTCGACTTGTTCTATGATGTCCATGGTGATGAAGGTTTACCTTATGTGTTTCTCGCAGGTTGTGAGGGCGTGCCTGCCTACAATGATAAGCTGGCGCAGCTGCAAGCGGACTTCAGTCAAGCATTAACCTTAGCCAGTGCCGATTTCCAAACTCAGTTTGGCTATGACAAAGACGAGCCTGGCCAAGCGAATCTAACGGTTGCGTCTAATTGGGTCGCTCAGACCTTCGAGTGTTTATCCAATACCCTCGAAATGCCTTTTAAAGACAATAACAATCTGGCCGATCCTTTTGTGGGTTGGTCGCCAGAGCGCAGTATTTATTTAGGTGAAGCATCGCTTATCGCCATGCTCGCCGTTGTTGATAAATTACGTTAGGGCGAGGCTGATATGGCATTAATTGAATGTCCAGTGTGTCGCAAGCGGATGTCGAGTAAGGCGCCTTCATGTCCCCATTGTCAAGCGAGCACCAATGGTGACAATGAGTCTTTATCGCGCATTAGTCATATTCAAAAGTCCAGCAGCTTAATGAATCAGAGTTTTGTTGCTATGACCTTGTTTATTGCTGGTGTGGTGATTTGGTTTTGGGGTGGTGAACCTGCCGAAGGTATGCGGGCGAATATAGCTGGAATATGCTTTGTGTTTGGTTTTGTGGGTTATCTCATCACACGAGTCAGAATCGTGTTACATAAGCGGAAAAGTGTATGACAGATATTAATCAAGTGATCGATCAAATGCCCATTGAAGTCTATCAAAGGCTTCGTACTGCAGCAGAGCTGGGTAAGTGGGAAGATGGCACTGTGTTAAGTGAAGCGCAGCGTGAATCGACCCTGCAGGTCGTGATGTTGTATCAAGCTCGCAAGCTTGAGCAAACTGAGCATTTCACTATTGCGCCTGACGGTAAAATCAATGAATTGTCTAAAGCCGAGCTGAAAAAGCAATTCCGCGGTGAGCCGATTGCTGAGTTTAAAGTGCAGGATTTATAAATTACTCACTGACTTCAAGGTGGTTTGAGTTTGCTAAGATGTTAGGCGTGGATCTAGGACTAGCTGTTTATGTGACGTTAATATTGATTTAGTATCAAATAACTTCAATGCAAATAGCCTCTGTAAATAGCTCTCTGTAAAAGCACCTAGACAAGTACTCATTTGACGTCGTTTAATCTGAGTTAACATAAAAAAGCCCATTAAATATGGGCTTTTTTGTTGCTAGTGATTGAGAACTACGAACAGATTAACAGACACTATCTTTAATCTATGCTCAATTCACCGACCAAGTTTTGTAACATGGCTGCTTTTATCTCGGCTGGCTGCAAATTTTTAGATAGTAAATAATGCAGTTTAGCTAAGGCTGCTTCTATGGTCATATCGGCGCCACTGATCACGCCCGCTTTAGCGAGTGCATTGCCTGTGGCGTAGCCGCCCATATTCACCTTACCTTGGAAACACTGGGTAAGATTCACCAGCACTATGCCACGTTCATCCGCTTGCCTTAAGGTTTTGAGTAAGGCAGCATCCTGCGGCGCGTTACCCACACCAAATGTCAGTAGTATGAGGGCTTTAACCGGCTGCTGCAGAATGTTCTCAAAAATCTGGGTCGAGATACCTGGATACAAAGTCACCACACCGACAGGCTGCGGGCTAATATGCGCCACTTCCAATGGGGTATCGTTGGCAACGGTGATTTTGCCAGCGCGCAGATTGATTTTGATCCCAGCTTCAAGCAGTAGCGGGAAGTTAGGCGAAGCAAAAGCATCGAAACCGTCGGCATGGGCCTTCGTCGAGCGATTACCTCGAAAGAGTTTGTTGTTGAAGAATAAACACACTTCTGCGACCGGATAATTCGCCGCAATATAGAGTGAATTTAATAAATTAGTTTGTCCGTCTGAGCGCAGCTGGGCGAGGGGAATTTGTGAGCCCGTTACTATCACAGGTTTTGACAAGCCTTGCAGCATAAACGACAGCGCCGAAGCCGTATACGCCATGGTATCTGTGCCATGGAGGATCACAAAGCCATCGTATTTATCGTAATTAGCTTGTATGTCATCAGCGATCATCTGCCAATCAGTCGGCGCCATATTGGAAGAGTCGATAAGTGGGCAATATTCGTGGATCACGAATGTCGGCATTTCTTCATGGTAAAACTCGGGCATAGATTGCACGCACTGAGTCAGGAATCCCGCCACGGGGACGAAGCCGTTATCGGTTTTTTGCATACCTATGGTGCCGCCTGTATAGGCAACATAAATGGAGCGTTTAGTCATTCTTGTCGTTTTCTTAGCTTCAAGTGGCCGAATTATACGATTTAACTGACATAAACCCAATAAAAAAGCCCGGAGATCCGGGCTTTGTCTTTGTCATCATCTTGAAGTTGCGAGCTGCAACCTAGACGCTGGCAGATTTAGTTCATCATGTTGCAAGTATCGCAGTAGATGTAGACGTTATTTGGATCATCAAAAGAGGTTAACGTTTTCAAGCTGCTGGTCCATTGCGCTAGCATTTGCTCTAACATCGATGATTGGCTCAGTGAGGCGGGCAGGTAGCTCGAGACTGAGGCAAACATCTGTTGCATAAAGCGTTGCTCTGGTGTCAGTTCTTGTTCGATAACGCGGGTATCAAATAGTGTCATATCAGCGAGTTTAGCGGCTTTAGCTATCGCCTCATCTAAATCACCCAGTTCATCGACTAAGCCAAGCTCAAGGGCTTTTTTACCACTCCAAACACGGCCTTGGGCAATCTTATCGACTTGTTCTATGGTCATTTTACGTTCTTTAGCGACCAGCGAGATAAAGTCTAAATAGCCACGTTCAATATGACGTTGGATAATCGCTTCAACTTGCGGTGACAGCGTGCGCGTCACAGACAATCCCGCCCATTCCGATGTTGATACGCCATCAGTATGCACGCCTATACTGGCCAGAGAATCTTCGAAGGTGGTGATCATGCCGAAGATCCCAATTGAGCCCGTGAGCGTGGTTGGCGTTGCGAAGATGTAGTCGGCACTGGCCGAAATCCAGTAACCGCCCGATGCGGCCAAACTGCCCATGCTGACGACAACAGGTTTGCCAGCCGCTTTAAGTGCCAGTAATTCTTGACGAATTTGCTCCGAGGCAAAGGCGCTACCGCCAGGGCTATCGACGCGCAGCACTAAGGCTTTAACGTGTTTATCGAAACGGGCCTTACGTAGCAGCTCGGCAGTGCTTTCGCCGCCAATTTGGCCCGCAGGTTGAGTGCCGTTCAGAATCGTGCCACTTGCGACAATAATGCCGACACTGTCTTGTTCAACAAAGCTTGGCAATGGCGTCACTAAGGTTAAATAATCGTAAAAACTCACTTGCTTGAAACTGTCACCGCTGCTGGCTTTGCCAACGGTTTCTAGCATGGTTTGACGAAAATCTTCCGTCGTGGCTAAGTTATCAACCCATTTCATGTTGATGGCCATTGCCGCAGAGTCACCATTAGCTTTATCGAGCTCGGCCAAATAAGTGCTTGCATCGGGCACTAGCGAGTTAGGCTCAATATTGCGATTACCAGCGACTATCTGGGTATAGCTTTGCCATACATCGGTTAAAAGTGCGCTACTGGCTTCGCGAGCAGCATCGGACATATCGTCACGCATGTAGGGTTCAACCGCAGATTTAAAGGTTCCCACGCGGAAAATATGCGCTTTCACTTTGAGTTTATCTAAGGCCGATTTGAAGTACTGGTTGTACATACTCAGGCCATCAAGCGAGACACCACCTTGGGGATTGAGGTAAATAGTGTCGGCAAAACTGGCGAGGAAATATTGATTTTGCTCGTAGTAGTTGCCTATGGCGACCACTCTTTTACCGCTTTCTTTAAAGCGATTGAGCGAATCACCGATAGATTGCAGCTTACTGATCCCGGCACGTTTCAAATCGGCTAGATCAAGTACTAGGGTACTTATCCTTTGATCTTGCGCGGCATTATCAATCACATATAGCACATCGGCGAGCAGGATTTCCCCATCGGCATTGCCATTATTGCCTTGCTTGAATGCGGCTTCTAAGGGATCGACCTGTTGCTTCTGATCGACAATCGAACCAGCCAGATTAAGCACCAGTGCTGAATTATCTTCAACTTGAATATCTTCGCTGCTGCCAATGGAGATGATAATGGCGGCTAAGATGCCAAAAAAGATCAGATTGAGTATCAGTTTACGCGTCCCGTTGAGGGTGTGCCAAATAAACAAACATATTCTCTTGAAAAACGATGGGTTAGCGGACATTTGCCACTCCTTTATAAGTCCAATCTGCCCATGCTAACTGAAAATGGCGCTACAGGCTAAACACAATTGTAAAGGATTTTGACTAATGGCCTCGATCCAACGGTTGAGCTTAGATTTGACTCAAGGTATGCTGATTTAAATCACTTGTTTTAAAAGGATGTTTGAATGTCGTTTCCCCATTTATTAGAACCCTTAGATCTGGGATTCACCCAGCTCAAAAACCGCGTGCTTATGGGCTCAATGCACACAGGTTTGGAAGAAGAAAAGGGCGGATTTGAGAAACTGGCAGCGTTCTACAAAGAACGCGCTCTGGGCGGCGTGGGTTTGATTGTAACGGGCGGTATTTCCCCCAATCTTCGCGGTCGCCTTACGCCCCATGCCTGTCAGCTGAGTTTTCCTTGGCAAGTCGGTAAGCATCGCGTGGTCACGCAGGCTGTACATGAGGCCGGCGGTAAGATCTGCATGCAAATTTTGCATGCGGGCCGCTACGGTTATCATCCTTTTTCCCAAGCACCGAGCAAAATTAAATCACCCATTACACCTTTTACGCCGTCTGCTATGTCTAGTCGCCAAGTGCGCTCGACCATTAAGGATTACGCCAGCTCAGCCGCTCTTGCCAAGAAAGCCGGTTACGATGGCGTTGAGGTGATGGGATCTGAAGGCTATTTGATCAATCAGTTTGTCAGTGCGCGCACCAACACCCGCACCGATGAATGGGGTGGTGCGTTTGAAAAGCGGGCGCAATTCCCGATTGAGATTGTTAACGCGATACGGGCAAAAGTCGGTAAAGACTTCATCATTATCTTCCGTTTATCTATGCTCGATCTAGTGGATAACGGCTCGACTTGGGATGAAGTGGTGCAGCTCGCCCAGTGGTTAGAGCAAGCTGGCGTGTCTATTTTAAATACTGGTATTGGTTGGCATGAAGCGCGCGTACCGACCATTGCGACGAGTGTGCCCCGCGGCGCCTTTGCGTGGGTAACTGAAAAGCTCAAACAATCTGTCTCTGTACCTTTAATTGCGACTAACCGCATTAATACCCCTGAAATCGGCGAGCAGATTATTGCTTCTGGTCAAGCTGACATGGTGTCGATGGCAAGGCCTTTTCTCGCCGATCCTGAGTTTGTCAATAAAGCTGCGGCGAACACACCAGAGCTGATTAACACTTGTATTGGCTGTAACCAAGCATGTCTTGATCATACTTTTTCCCTCAAGCGCGCAACCTGTTTAGTGAATCCTCGTGCCTGTTATGAGACTGAAATCAACTTCTTACCCACAGCCAATAAAAAGCGTATTGCGGTGATGGGCGCAGGTCCTGCGGGCATGGCATTTTCTGTTTATGCCGCCATGCGAGGCCATGATGTTGTCTTGTTTGAAGCGAAATCCGAGGTGGGTGGACAGTTTAATCTCGCCCGTAAAATCCCAGGAAAGGAAGAGTTTAACGAGACTATCCGTTACTTCATCAATCAAATTAAGCTGCATAAGGTGGAGCTGAGATTAAACACTCGCCTCGATGCCAGCGTATTAGCGACCGAAAAATTTGATGAAGTAGTGATAGCGTCAGGTGTTGTGCCGCGTGATTTAGTCTTACCCGGCTTTGATGACCCACGGGTGGTCGATTATCAAAAAGTGCTCTCGGGTGAAGTGACTGTCGGTAATACAGTAGCCTTGATTGGTGCTGGCGGTATCGGATTTGATATGGCGCATTACTTATGTGAGCGCCAATCTAGCACCTTGGACCCAGATAAATGGCTGCAACAGTGGGGCATAGATAAAACTTACCAGCATGCGGGCGGCCTAACAGAACCTCAATCCGACAATACCGATCATCGTAAGGTCTATTTACTGCAACGTAAAACGTCGAAGATGGGCAAGGGCTTAGGTAAAACCACCGGCTGGATCCACCGTCTTGTGCTTAAGCAACATGATGTGAAGATGAAAACGGGCGTGAGTTACGATAAGTTTGATGATGCGGGACTGCATATTCGCGTGGGCGAAACCGCTGAAGTGCTGGCCGTTGATAATGTTGTGCTTTGCGCTGGACAAGAATCGAATCGCACCTTAGTGGATGAGATGAAAGCGACGGGCTTGCCTGTGCATCTGATTGGCGGCGTGGATGTCGCGGCAGAGCTTGATGCTAAGCGTGCAATCCGCCAAGGCGCTGAGCTGGCTATGCGCTTATAGAAACTCGATAAGTCTTCTGCAATAAGCTTTAGGCGTTATGCGTTAAGTTTTAGATCCTGAAAGCCTGAACCTGAGTTCAGGCTTTTTGGTTTTCCGCGGGAATGCATTGAAAATAGAGAGAAGGAAGAAGAGTGGGGTTTAATGCGTTTGGTCGCTAATTGGCGCGGATTAATTAAGGCAGTATTGAAAGGGACTTTGTGTTTAACAGCTAATGCTTGTTTTAACGCCGCTTACTGAAAAAGTGAAAGTTGTTTATTCAGAGTGGATCATTTAAAGCAGCTTATAGAGAAGTCTAATCTTGGCGCTGTTAGTCTTCAAACACTTCTTGTTTTAACGTGCGCGTGTTGCTTGCTTCATGCTGTGTTTGCTTTGTCTTAGCCAAACTGGGTTTGCTCTGACGAGGTTGACACGCATAGGTGACGACAGTTGCCCCTTCAGGTGATAGATCCAGCTCTAAATCTTCGATTGGTACACTGCAGCAGGGCAAACATTCATCATGTTTGAGTTCGGCTAAGGGTTCGTTTAAGTAGCTGACTTTTCCGCTGATGACCCGTGTTTTGCAGGCACCGCAGAAACCGTTGCGGCATTCTGAGAAGATTTTGACGTTTTTTGCCTCGAGCGCTTGCAACAAGGTGCCTTGTTGCTCGGTAAAGAGCAACACAGGTTGACCTTGAAGGCGCACGATTGGCGCCTTCGCAAACAGGTTTTGTGGCCGTTTTTTCGATGTCACTGTTGTAATGCCATTTTTAACGTCACTTGTGAGCGTCTTAGAGATCGAAGTCGAGGAATTCATCGCCATCAACCGCTGAGTCGATTTGACCGACAAGGTATGAAGACACTTCCACTTCCTGAGGCGCGACTTGCACTGCATCGCTTTCTAACCAGTTTTTCATCCAAGGTAATGGATTGGTTATTTCAGGATAAGGTTGTGGCAGATTCACCGACTTCATCCGTTGGTTAGTAATAAATTCAACGTATTGGCAGAGGATCTGTTCATTCAAACCTATCATAGAGCCGTCTTTGAACAGGTATTTTGCCCATTCTTTTTCTTGCTCTGCGGCCTTGAAGAATAAATCGAAAGCTTCCTGTTGGCATTCTGCGGCAATTTCACCCATTTCTGGATCGTCTTTACCGCCTTGCATGATGCTTAAAATATGCTGAGTGCTGTTTAAGTGCAGTGCTTCATCACGGGCAATAAGGCGAATGATTTTCGCGTTACCTTCCATTAGCTTACGTTCAGCAAAGGCAAATGAGCAGGCAAAGCTAACATAGAAACGAATCGCTTCTAGGGCGTTGACTGACATCATGCACAGGTACAAGGCTTTTTTCAGGGTGCGAGTGTTGACTATGACTTCTTTGCCATCGATAACATGGGTACCCGCGCCGAGTAAATGGAACACTTGAGTCAGTTGGATCAAGTGATCGTAGTAAGCGGCGATATCTGTCGCACGGCTTAATATTTCTTTGTTCACGACGATATCGTCGAAGATCACTGAAGGATCGTTAACGATATTGCGAATGATATGGGTGTATGAGCGCGAGTGAATCGTCTCAGAGAAAGACCAAGTCTCAATCCAAGTCTCTAGTTCAGGCAGCGACACCAGTGGCAAAAAGGCCACATTGGGTGAGCGACCTTGAATCGAGTCGAGTAAGGTTTGGTATTTCAGGTTAGAAATAAAGATGTGTTTTTCATGATCGGGCAATGCACCGTAGTCAATCTTATCGCGACTGACGTCTACTTCTTCCGGTCGCCAAAAGAAAGATAACTGCTTTTCTATCAGTTTTTCGAACACTTCATATTTTTGTTGATCGTAACGAGCCACGTTGACCGATTGACCTAAAAACATAGGTTCACGGGTGGCATCGTTGGGTGTTTGACAGAAGGTAGAGTAGGCCATGGTGCTATTTTCCAATGGATAGGGATCCACTCAATCGGGATCCCTATACTTTTTATTTGTAAGAGCCGCGTTAACGTTAAAGACTAGATTTTACACGCGCCGCCGGCGCAACCATCGTCTTCTTTCTCTAAATTGGTGATGTCATCGTGTGAATCCGACGCACCATCGCGAGTGTTATGGTAGTAAAGCGTTTTCACACCTAACTTGTAAGCATTGAGCAAATCTTTCAGCAGGGTTTGCATCGGTACTTTACGGCCTTCAAAACGTGAAGGATCATAGTTAGTGTTGGCTGAAATCGCTTGGTCAACGAACTTCTGCATAATACCCACTAGCTGTAAGTAACCGTCATTGCTTGGCATTTTCCATAGCAATTCATAGCTATCTTTCAGCGTATCGAAATCAGGTACAACTTGCTTCAACTGACCGTCTTTGCTCGATTTCACGCTGATAAGACCACGTGGTGGCTCGATACCATTGGTCGCATTAGAGATTTGCGACGAGGTTTCTGATGGCATTAATGCCGACAGCGTCGAGTTACGCAGGCCATATTGCTTGATATCGCTACGCAGTGATTCCCAGTCTAAGTGCAATGGTTCAGCACAAATTTTATCTAGGTCACGTTTGTAGGTATCGATTGGCAAAATACCTTGAGAGTAAGTGGTCTCGTGGAATAACGGACACGCACCTTGCTCTTTGGCCAAGTTCATCGAGGCTTTCAGTAAATAGAACTGAATTGCTTCGAAGGTTCTGTGGGTCAGCTCGTTCGCGCTGCCATCGGAATACTTCATGCCATTTTTTGCTAAGTAGTTAGCGAAGTTAATCACGCCTATGCCTAAGGTACGGCGATTCATCGAGGCAATTTGCGCGGCCTTGATGGGGTAATCTTGATAATCCAACAGGTTATCCAGTGCGCGTACGGCGAGGTCGGCTAATGGCTCAATATCAGATAATTCTTTGATAGAACCTAAGTTAAGTGCTGACAGCGTACAAAGCGCGATTTCACCTTCTGGATCATCGATGTTGTTCAATGGTTTAGTCGGCAGAGCGATTTCAAGACACAGGTTAGACTGTCTGATCGGCGCGACTTTTGAATCGAACGGGCTGTGAGTGTTGCAGTGATCCACATTCTGAATGTAGATACGGCCAGTTGAGGCGCGCTCTTGCATCATCAGTGAAAACAGCTCAACTGCCTTTATGGTTTTCTTACGAATGCTGCTGTCTTGCTCATATTGCACATATAAACGTTCGAATTCGTTTTGATCTTCAAAGAACGCATCGTACAAACCAGGTACATCTGATGGGCTAAACAGGCTGATATTTTCGCCCTTGATCAGACGTTGATACATGACTTTGTTCAACTGCACACCGTAGTCTAAGTGACGGATACGGTTATCTTCAACGCCGCGGTTATTTTTCAATACCAGCAGAGATTCGACTTCTAAGTGCCAAATCGGGTAGAAGAGGGTCGCAGCACCACCACGCACGCCGCCTTGAGAACAAGACTTAACTGCGGTTTGGAAATACTTATAGAAAGGTAAACAACCGGTGTGGAAGGCTTCACCACCACGGATTGGGCTACCTAAGGCGCGAATACGACCGGCGTTAATACCGATACCCGCACGTTGACTGACGTATTTCACTATCGACGAAGCTGTCGCGTTGATTGAATCTAAGCTGTCACCACATTCGATCAGTACGCAAGAGCTGAACTGACGTGTTGGCGTGCGCACACCGGCCATGATTGGCGTTGGTAGCGAAATCTTAAAGGTCGATACCGCGTCATAGAAATCTTTAACGTATTTCAGGCGCGTTTCTTTTGGATAGCGGGCAAACAAACAGGCCGCGACCAAAATGTAGAGGAACTGGGCGCTCTCATAGATTTCGTGCGTCACACGGTTTTGAACTAAATATTTGCCTTCAAGCTGTTTTACCGCAGCGTAAGAAAAGTCCATATCGCGCCAATGGTCGATATAGGTATCCATCACGTCGAGTTCTTCGTGGCTGTAATCCTGCAGAATGTGCATGTCATACTTGCCAAGCTCAACTAACTTAGTCACGTGGGTATACAGTGCTGGCGGCTCGAACTGACCGAAGGCCTTCTTACGCAAATGAAACACCGCTAAACGGGCGGCGAGGAACTGATAGTCCGGTGATTCTGGAGAAATTAAATCCGCAGCCGCTTTGATAATGGTTTCATGGATAGCTTCGGTTGGGATGCCATCGAAAAACTGTAGGTGCGAGCGCAGTTCAACTTCAGAAACAGAAACGTTTTTTAATCCCTTGGCTGCCCAAGTAATTACGCGGTGTATTTTTTCGAGATCGATATTTTCACGATCGCCACAGCGTTTTGTGACTGTCATAGTGCTATTCATTTGGAGATAGGCCTTGGTTCTTATATCTATTTAGGTGAGCAAGTTCACCGTACGTATCCTTGTAAAACAATCAATAACCGTCCCTTAAATACTGCTGACTGGTTGAAAACGAGTCAATTAAGCGGCGAGCTTTTAGTGTGTCTGATTGCTACCTATACACAAGATATGGTGTTTTAAATTATCTGGGATACAAGATAGTGAGGTTTGCCCCTATTTGCAAGTCTGAATTCAGGGGACATCTTGTGGATAAGTTGAGGATAAGCTTTCGCGTTAGTAACGACTAACCTTGAAGCTCAATTTCAGGTTAGTGTGTCGCACTCATGGGGGATTTTTAGGCGATCTTTTCTTTAGATCGCGATCGCGCACAAGTGCCGATCTTTTATCCGCCGACCTTTCGCCGCCTGATTTTATTCGCAGGTAAAAATCGGGCAAACACACTTATGTGCGTCTGCATAGTCACTTTAGTAAAAGGTGTATCTTCGAGTGCAAAAGTGAAGTTTGTTAACCATTTTATGGGCGAGTTTTCAGGCGAATGCGTCGGCTAATGCCTGATGTAACTCAGTAGGGCTGGCAAAGTGCGCGTAGGCAGGCCACTGCGATGGCTTGTCGTTGACCCCCAGATAACCCCATAGGGCAACGCCACCTAACATGCCCGCTGCCTTGGCTGCGAGCAAATCTCGCTCAGCATCCCCAAGATACAAAATGTGCTCTGGAGCGCAGTTCAGTTGCTGAGCCCCTAATAACATAGGTGCTGTGTGGGGTTTTGGGTGTTTGGTCGAATCACCACTGATAATCACTGGCATACGCAAGTGTAAATTCAGTTTTCGCAATAAGGGACGGGTAAAGCGCGCTGGCTTATTGGTGATCACCCCAAACGGCAGCTGCATTAACTCGAGCCAGTCGAGTAATGCTGCAATACCAGTGAATAGTGCACAGTGATCGCCATTAATGCGCTGATAGTGGGCGAGCAGCCCTTGTTGAACTTGAGTGCGAAGATCATTCGCTGCATTGGGTATCGCCGCATCGACTAAGGCAAAACTGCCGTGGGATGCGGCGTAGCGCATGGCCGCTAACGGCTGCGCGGCGATGCCGACGTCTTGAAGACTTAAATTAAGGGCCTGCACCAGATCCGGCGCGGTATCGGCTAAGGTGCCGTCGAGATCGAACAGTACGCCTTTGATCTGTGCCAGACTCATATTAATCAACCTTACGCGTCGCTATCATGTAATTGACATCAACTTTAGGCGTGTATTTAAAAATGCCCGTCAGCGGGTTGTAGCTGATGCCTAATGCATCGGTACAGATCAGATCGGTATTGTCCACAAGTTCAATCAATTCCGAAGGCTTAATGAATTTTTTATGCTCATGGGTACCAACTGGCAGCATCTTCAGTAAATATTCTGCGCCCAGAATCGTGTGCACATAGGATTTAATGTTGCGGTTAATGGTGGAGAAAAACACAAAGCCACCGGGTTTAACCATGTCACAGCAAGCCTTGATCACAGATTGTGGATCGGGCACATGCTCCAGCATTTCCATACAGGTCACCACATCGTAATAGGCTTGATGATCTTGGCTGTGGGTCTCGGCGGTATTTTTTACATAATTAATGCTTACGCCGGTTTCGAGGGCATGTAGGCGGGCGACTTCTAAGGGCTCATCACCCATGTCAAGACCATCAACCTCGGCACCGATACGGGCCATGCTTTCAGATAAAATCCCGCCACCGCAACCAACGTCGAGCACTTTCTTACCGAAAATGCCGCCAGCAGTTTGATCGATATAATTTAAGCGCAGCGGGTTTAATAGATGCAGCGGCTTAAATTCACCGTTGAGATCCCACCACGTTTCGGCCATACGTTCAAACTTTGCGATTTCCTGTGGGTCCACATTGGTATTCTGATGCATGCTATTACCTGAAGTAGCTGTATTGTGCGGCTATTATAACGACTATGTTTGATAAACAAAGTGTTCGACTGAGCTAAGCCCTTGTGGTTGAGTGAATTTTCAGCAGTTTTCTGCTTTTATGTTAATTGTTGTGCTCCGTATCGACCTTTTACTTTATCCCTTTGACGATTTTTTCTCATCCTAAGCCACGAATTTCAACGCTTGTTTATCGCTCAAACGACCAAATTGACAGTGTTTTCATCTATTAAGCCACCAGACTCTCAATTCGATAATGATAGGTCTGGCGACATTAAATAACTGTGTTAGAATGCCAAATCACGTTTTTGGGCTAGGCAATGATACGGATTATACGTTGTCGGCTATTTTTCAGGGGAACGAGCAGTTTATGACTGATCTGGCATCATCTATTTCGCCAATTAATATCGAAGACGAACTAAAGAATTCGTACCTTGATTACGCCATGAGCGTTATCGTGGGACGTGCATTACCAGACGTGCGCGACGGCTTAAAGCCGGTTCATCGCCGCGTTCTGTTTGCCATGAGTGAATTGAAGAACGATTGGAACAAGCCTTACAAAAAATCTGCCCGTGTGGTCGGTGACGTCATCGGTAAATATCACCCCCATGGTGATTCTGCTGTTTATGACACTATCGTCCGTATGGCCCAGCCATTCTCATTGCGTTACACCTTAGTTGACGGCCAAGGTAACTTCGGTTCGGTCGACGGTGACTCAGCGGCGGCAATGCGTTATACCGAAATCCGTATGGATAAGTTAGCGCATCAATTACTCGCCGATCTTGAAAAAGAGACAGTGGATTTTGTCCCTAACTACGACGGCACAGAACAGATCCCTGCTGTACTACCCACACGCGTACCTAACCTGTTAATTAACGGTTCATCGGGTATTGCGGTTGGTATGGCGACCAACATCCCACCACACAACCTAACGGAAGTCGTGAAAGGCTGTTTGGCACTGATTGAAGAACCTTCACTGTCTATTGAACAGCTGATGGAATACATTCCTGGTCCGGATTTCCCAACTGCGGCAATTATCAATGGCCGTAAGGGCATTATTGATGCCTATAAAACCGGCCGTGGCCGCGCGATCATGCGTGCACTGGCGGATGTGGAAACCGAAGATAATGGCCGTGAACGCATTATCGTGACTGAAATCCCTTATCAAGTGAACAAAGCCCGTTTAATCGAGAAGATTGCCGAGCTGGTTAAAGATAAAAAGCTTGAAGGGATCAGCGGTCTACGCGACGAGTCTGATAAAGACGGTATGCGTATCGTTATCGAAATTAAGCGCGGCGAAGTGGGCGAGGTGGTATTAAACAACCTGTATGCTCAAACGCAAATGCAGTGTTCTTTCGGGATTAACATGGTGGCCCTGACCAATGGTCAGCCTAAACTGTTTAATCTGAAAGAAATGCTCGAATGCTTTATTCTGCATCGCCGTGAAGTCGTGACGCGCCGTACCGTATTCGAATTGCGTAAAGCCCGTGAGCGCGCCCATATTTTGGAAGCGCTGGCGGTTGCACTGGCTAACATCGACCCGATTATTGCACTGATCAAAGCCTCGCCAACGCCTGCGGATGCCAAAGTTAAATTGGTTGAGCAAGGTTGGGAATTAGGCCACGTTCAAGGCATGCTGGAAAAAGCGGGCGATGACGCCGCGCGTCCTGAGTGGTTAGAGCCACAATACGGTATCCGCGACGGTCAATATTTCCTGACTGAGCAACAAGCTCAGGCGATTCTAGAACTGCGTTTACACCGTTTAACCGGTCTTGAACACGATAAGATCATTGCCGAATACGAAGAGCTGCTCGAATTTATTGCGGGTCTGCTGTTTATTCTGCGCAGTCCTGAGCGTTTGATGGAAGTCATCAAGGAAGAGTTAGTTCAAATCCTTGAAGAATACGGTGATGCTCGTCGTACCGTGATCAATGCCAACGAAGTCGATATGAGTCTTGAAGACTTGATCAACGAAGAAGACGTTGTGGTGACACTGTCGCACTTAGGTTATGCCAAGTATCAACCCTTGACCGATTACCAAGCCCAGCGCCGTGGTGGTAAAGGTAAAGCGGCAACTAAAGTAAAAGACGAAGATTTCGTTGAAAAACTGTTAGTTGCCAATACCCATGACACCATTTTGTGCTTCTCTGACTTTGGTAAGATGTACTGGCTCAAAGTGTATCAATTGCCATTAGCGAGCCGTACGGCACGCGGTCGTCCAATTGTTAACTTGTTGCCGTTATCCGATGGCGAGCGCATTACTGCGATTCTGCCAGTACGTGAATACGCGGCTGACAAGTACATCATCATGGCGACCTCACACGGTACTGTGAAGAAAACCGCACTAACGGCCTATAGCAACCCTCGTGCAAACGGCATTATCGCCGTTAACCTCAAAGACGGTGACCAACTGATCGGTGTCGATATCACTAACGGTGATGACGAAATCATGTTGTTTTCGAACGAAGGTAAAGTGGTTCGCTTTGGTGAGAAAGTTCGTGATTCTGAAACAGGCGAAGTGAAAACCGATCCTGAAACTGGTGAAGAAGTTCTGTCGTTACGTCCTATGGGCCGTACTGCAACAGGCGTTCGTGGTATCCGTTTAGAAGAAGGTCAAAAAGTCGTGTCGCTAATCGTACCCAAAGGCGATGGCGCGATTCTGACTGTAACTGAAAACGGTTACGGTAAACGGACTCAACTGTCTGAATACCCAGCGAAGAGCCGTGCGACTAAAGGTGTGGTTTCTATCAAGGTGAGCGAACGTAACGGCGCAGTTGTTGGCGCAGTGCAAGTGGGTCTTAACGACGAACTGATGCTCATCAGTGATAAAGGCACCTTAGTGCGTACACCAGCGGGCGGCGTGTCTATCATTGGCCGTAACACCCAAGGTGTGACGATTATCCGCACCGCGGGCGACGAGAAAGTGGTTGGCCTGCAACGTATCGACGAAATCCAAAGTGATGAAGATGAAGTCGAGCTGGATGAAAACGGTTTACCGATTGTTCCTGTCATTATCGAAGGCGAATTAGCCGACGAGGCTCTTGATGAAGAGCTGGATGACGAAGAAGAGTTGGACGAAGATGAAGACGAGCTTGCTGATGATGAGCAAGACGAAGAGTAATTAAGTGTCATATTAACGAGCGTCCAATTGGACGCTCGTTTTTTTAATGGCATTGATTGTTGGTAGCATTGTTCGTTTTAGAATGGTTTCGTTTTATCAATACATACATCATGGTTGGGATTAAGGAGAGTGTCAGTGAGCGCGATTTATAATTTCTGTGCTGGACCTGCAATGTTACCCGCAGCGGTAATGAAAAAAGCACAACAGGAATTACTTGATTGGAATGGCCAAGGCGTTTCCGTGATGGAAATCAGCCACCGAAGTAAAGAGTTCATCGCGCTGACCGAGCAAGCCGAGTCCGATTTACGTGAACTGATGCAGATCCCTGCAAATTACCATGTGCTATTTATGCACGGCGGTGGTCGCGGCCAGTTCTCTGCTGTCGTGAATAATTTTCTCGGCGAGCAGGGTAAAGCCCTGTATTTAGTCAGTGGCCAATGGTCATCTGCCGCGTTAGTAGAAGCGCAGAAACTGGCGGGTGAAGCACAAATTGATAGTCTGAATATTGTTGAAAAACACAATGGACTCAATGCCGTTGTCCTACCTGACTTACATAAAATCGATGCCGATTACCGCTATGTTCACTACTGTCCAAATGAGACAGTAGATGGTATCGAAATTTTTGACGAATTAGACTCACCATGGCCAATTGTTGCCGATTTATCATCAACAATCATGTCCCGTGAAATCGATGTCAGCCGCTACGGCTTGATTTACGCCGGTGCGCAAAAGAACATAGGTCCATCGGGTCTGTCGATAGTGATAGTACGCGATGACATGTTAAAACTGCCGAGTTTACCGCAGTCGTCCATCATGGACTATCGTCTAGCCGTCGAGCATGATTCTATGTTCAACACGCCACCAACCTTTGCTTGGTACCTTGCCGCTGAAGTCTTTGCTTGGCTGAAATCGACTGGCGGTATTTCGAGTATTGCGAAAATTAATCAACAAAAAGCGCAGATGTTGTATCAATGCATTGATGGTAATGCTTTCTACCGTAATGGTGTTGTTGCAGCGAATCGCTCACAAATGAACGTGACCTTCCAGTTAGTCAACGAAGCGCTCGATGGTGAGTTCTTAAAGCAAGCACAAATTGCTGGACTCGTGGCCCTCAAGGGTCATCGCATTGTTGGCGGCATGCGTGCTAGCCTTTACAATGCGATGCCACTCGATGGCATAGTTGCCTTGGTCAAGTTTATGAACGAGTTTGCGGCTAAACATAGCTAGGCTTAGCTACTAGCTTGCAGCGCTCAGCGCCTAGGCTTTGCTGCCTGCAGATAAACGTTATGCTTATTGAATGTTTATCATCAGCTAGCCATTCCAAGTTAGCTATCCAAAGTTAGACATCCCAAAAGCGAATGCTCAAATGCATTCGCTTTTTTGTTGGCTGTAATTTATCGATTATTGGCGTTTGGCGTTAAGCAAGATGAACTTCGGAAGAACCTTATATTAAAGATAACTTGGATTAGAGATGGCTGGGATTAGAGAGGGCGGTGTGCAAGCCTGTGAGCTGGCGCGCATTACTGGGGAATATTCTCAGCAATGTGTTGGGTTAGTTGCATGCTATTGTTTATCATGCTTAAAAGTACGCGTTTGAGTGTGCATAGAAGATAAACCAATAGGATGTCACAGATGGATTTGGCCAAGCTTTCGCGCATTAGTATGAAGCATTTGATCACTTTGTATGTGATGCTCGATACCCTGAGCGTGACCGCCAGCGCCGAACGTTTATGTCTTAGCCCCTCATCCGTCAGTAAAACCTTAAGCCAGCTCAGGGACAGTTTGAACGATGAACTGTTCTACCGTAACGGCAACTCACTGGTTGCCACACCTTTGGCAAGACGATTAGGCCCAAGCGTGCAGCAAATGATCAATGATATGAATCAGATCATGAGTCAAGATGCGTTTAATCCAGCACATTTTGAGGGGCGTTTTTCACTTGCGATGCGCGAAAGCACCTTTGAACTGCTGGCCGCCAAATTAAGTGCCCATATTCTGAGCTTGGCTCCTAATATCCATCTCGATATTTATAGCAAAGACAATATCGGTTTTGATGGTCTTATTAAAGGCTCGTTAGATTTTGTGCTGTTACCCCATGATCTGAGCCAACCTAATTATCTTCAAGACGATCTGGTGTGGGAAACCTTGTTCAGCGATGAAATGGTCTGCCTGATGAACTCGTCCCATCCCTTGGCTAAACAGTCGCAGATCAGCTTCGATGATTACCTAAGTTACCGCCATATCGGCATTACCGATACGGATCTGAGTACGCCATTTTTTGATATTTTGCTCGCCCAGCAATCTAAAAAACGTGCTATACCCATTTCGCTCCCTGATTTTGGCAGCGCGGCGTTAATGTGCCACCACAGTGAATTGCTTTTTACTTGTTCACGCCGCTGGGCATCCATTGCCAGCCAAGCTAAAGGCTTAACCGTTAAATCCTTACCCATAGAATATGGCAAAGTGGCTTACAGTCTCGTTTGGCATAGACAAAGTATGAAAGATCCCGCGCTGCGCTGGCTGTACGAGCAAATTTTGCTTTGCAGTCGCTAAATATAGCAAGAGGGTAAGATAAGATTGGTGACGCCTCGCTTTGCAAGCTTTGCGGCTAAGCGTTCAATATCGGCTTGTGTGCAGCTTGGCCACGTTAACGCGTCGTCGACAACGCCATGGTGGTGAAAGGCATTTAACTTGACCCGTGTATCCGCACCTAGCTGAAGCAAATAGGTCGCCAGCGCTTCTATCTCCTGTTCATAATCCGTGATGCTCGGAATGTGCAGCAATCTCACTTCATACAGTTTTTGCTGTTGAGCCAATAGCTGAATGGATGTGAACACGGCATGGTTGTCCCGACCAGTAATGTATCTATGGGTATCTTGCTGCCACGCTTTGAGATCCACCATGGCGCCATCCAAAAAGGGCAGCAGTTTATGCCAACCAGTTAGACTCAAACTGCCATTGGTATCGAGCATACAACTCAAGTGTGATAACGATTCAGAGGCCTTAATCCCTTGAAACAACGCAATAATAAACGGTAGTTGCAGGCTCGCTTCGCCGCCGCTCACCGTAATGCCATTAATAAAGTGACGCTGACTATGGAGAATCCCTAATATCTCCTCGACTGTGTAATGCGTGACCTTAGGGCTCGCTTGTTTCGGGCACACGGCAAGACAGGTATCGCATTGACTACAACAATTCTTATCCCATTGAATGCGAGGCTTGTTATTGAGGTTTATCAATGTCAGCGCATTGTCAGGGCAGGCAGCGACACAATCGCCACAGGCATCGCACCCCCCTATGGTATGTGGATTATGACAGCTTTTGCATTGGTAGTTGCAGCCCTGCAAGAATAACACGAGCCTGCTGCCAGGCCCGTCGACGCAGGAAAAGGGCAATAGCTGACTGACCATTACTTGCCTATTCAAAGACACAAGGGGAGTGTTCATGGGCGATGACTCTTGCTTGGCGTTGTAATATTCCCGTATTAACCGCCGCTTCTGCGGCTAAGCCTGTGGTATTGAGGCGTGAGCCACATTGCTTAAATGCTTCAATGTCCGAGCGTTTTACCATATAGCCGGTCACGCGCATTAAATCGTTAGAGGCCACATTGGCGGTAAATTCCCTAAAACCTAACTCAAGCGCCGCTTTACACAGTTGGAACATGGCTTGGGGATTGGACTTTACGGTTTCATCGATAGTCAAAATATCGCTAATCCCCGCCGTATAAAACTGATGATGTTGCGCTAAGGCTTGAATGTGAGCGATGGGATTAGGTTCAGTACCATAGGGAATGCGAACACCTGGGGTCACGTCTTTGTCGATACTGATGCCGCCCTGTGAATGCAGCAGTGCTCGCCCATGGTAACCGTGCGCGACGGGTGTGGATTTCACTATGGCATCGAGCGTGGCAGAAATACGATAGCCCAGCTGATTTGCATCCGTTTCATGGCCATATCTCGCGTGTTTTGCTGGCTTAACTTCTCCACTGGCTGTTAATGATTGCAGAATATTCACCGCTTCCGCCATGCCGTAAATGCCAAACATAGGCGCAAAACGCGACTCATCAATCAATTGTTCTTTAACTAAAAAGCTGTCAAAGAAGTGTGATTCTTGATGCAAAAATGCCGAGCGCGCCTCGATAAGTTCAAAGGTGAGCGAGCAGTAATTTGGCAATACTGTATCAAAAAAATCGTTTATAGAATTTGCCTTTAACGCGACCTCTTTAAGATTGAGCCGCACTAAGGTATTAGCGCCGCCCGCTAACGGCAAGGCATTGTAGCAACTGACAATACCAAAACCGCGTGCATCAAACGCACTGGCATGCAGTGGATAATTCGCGATGTGCGGCTTACTGCATTGACAAATATTGGTGGTTGCGAGCAACAACAAATCATCTGGCGTAATGGCTGGGTCGTACATAAAGGTCAAATTGGGGGCAACTTGTTTTAATTCGGCATCAATACGCAGTAGGGTGCGACAAACAATGTTGTCTGTCGGGCCAATATTGACGTGCATAAAGGCATCGGGCAGGGTTCTGTCGAGCATGAGCCAGAACAATTTAAGTTTACGATAAAGTACCTCTGCATCCATTCCCTCGATGAAAGGCATTAATATGTCATCCAGCTGACCTAAATACACGGGGATATTGGTCACCGATGGCACATGATGATAAAGGATGGTCAAGGCATTGATGGCTTCATCTAAATCCTGCGCCGGTGAAAGCTCTAAATATTCTGAACCTTGCTTTAGATAGTGGGCATAATCTGGTAACACATAGCGTGGTTTAAATGGCGCATGGCCTTCAAACATGTCGCAAATAATACCATCATTCATCGCCGCTTTTACCTCAGTCGATATCGGCATGTAGGGCAAGCTCGCCTCAGCCTCCAACGCTAAGTAGTTGGATTTTTGCTTAGGTGAAAGCTGCGGGTTGGTGACGATTTGCAATAATTTATCTTGTAATAACATGGCGTAATATCCACAGGTTTTATGATGACCATTAATCTACTGGGCGACTCTGGCTTTAAAAAGTGAAAATAGCCGCAGCACTGATTGATGAAATGGAAATCCGCCGACCGAGGTCACAACTTGCGATTTATTTCATTAAACGACTGTTTTTTAAACGCGAGAAAGTAGTGTTTACCATTGAAAATAAAAGCTTGAACAGTGAGACCTAGCGTTGCTTGATAAGGTTTTGGGGATTTAGAACTGAAGGGAGGTTTGTTAACGCTGACGCAGTGGCATGATTGAAAAGCGTGACGCTTGTAAGGGCTTAATAAACTCTGCTGCATCCTGAATCGAAGCAATGCAGCAGAGTGAGCTGTGCAGATAAACTCAGCCGTGCTTAGAGCACTTTGGCGATCGATTGGGCTAAGTAATCGACGTTATCTTCACTGATCCCAGCAATACTGATGCGGCTTGAACCCACCATATAAATACTGAATTCTTTTTGTAGGCGCGCCACTTGCTCTGGATCCACCCCGAGGAAGGAGAACATGCCTTTTTGGCGGGCGATAAAGCTAAAGTCACGGTCTACGCCATTGGCTTTAAGTTTATCCACTAAAATGGCGCGGTTGCCGTTGATACGATCGCGCATTACTTTCAGCTCATCAAGCCATTCTTGTTTTAACTCCGCCGATCCTAAAATTGTCTCAACAATCGCGGCGCCGTGGGCAGGCGGCATAGAGTAGAGACAGCGAACCACATAAAGCAGCACAGATTGCGCGACATTGGCAGTATGGGCATCTTTGGCAATCACAGAGCAGGAACCGATACGCTCGCGGTACAGACCGAAGTTTTTCGAGCATGAGCTGCAAAGGATCATATTATCGACCGCTGCCGCCATTTTGCGCACGCCGTAGGCATCAATATCAACGCCATCACCAAAACCTTGGTATGCCATGTCAATCAGTGGAGTAAAGCCTTGCTCTTTTGTCAGGGCAACCACTTTATCCCATTGTTCTGTGGTTAAATCCATTCCGCTCGGGTTATGGCAACAGGCGTGGAATAACACCACATCATCAGGACTCACCTGCGATAGGGCAGCAAGCATCTCATCAAATTTCAATGATTTGCTATCGTAGTCATAATACGGATAGGTTTTAACGGTAATGCCAGCCGCTTCGAACAAACCGATGTGGTTTGCCCAAGTTGGGTCGCTTACCCATAACACCGCATTCGGGTTGCAGCGTTTGATAAAGTCGCCGGCCACGCGCAGTGCACCAGTACCACCGGGTGTTGAAACGGTGCGGATACGGTTAGCGATAATGGCACTGTGGTCAGCACCGAAGGCTAATTCTGTCATTAAGGTGTTGAATTGTGGCGAGCCTGTTGGGCCGATATACACTTTGGTGGTTTCGGTATCGAGACGGAATTTCTCGGCTTTTTTCACGCAACTGAGGATCGGGGTAACGCCTGTAGGGTCTTTATAAACGCCCACACCTAAATCCACTTTTTGTGGGTGGGTGTCTTCGCGGTACTGAGTCAACAAGCCAAGGATGGGATCTGCTGGCATTGCGATGAGTGAGTTAAACATAGCTCCATCTACCTTTCTGGTTATAGTGCAAACGTGATTGTTTGTATCAGATATGCGTTATTTATCGTTTGGAGCTTAGAATAGCGCGGAAAGGTAAAGTATTTAAAGTGAAAACTGTGATTACACACCAGTTATCTTGGCAAAAAAGTCTGCAAAAAATACGGTTAAATCCTAAATTAACCGCTTAAATTTTGCGTTTTTGTTATTTTTACACTGAACTCAGTAAATAATCTGACCAAAATGCCATTTTTCTCGAAAAAACGGTTGAATCCTTAGCGACAATCGGTAATTTTATAACGACGAAGCACCAACAAGGCCCCAATCTCCTTTTATTTGTAATCTTAACTTGACGCTGTGTAGCGTGAAGTTGCCATTTTGCGTATTCAGTCCGCGTGATCGTGATGATGACGCCCTATAGAGAAAGAAGATTTATTCATGAAGCAATTACGTCTTGAACCTGTTGTGCAAGTCCGCGGTGAGATCAATATTCCGGGCTCAAAAAGTATTTCAAATCGTGCCTTACTATTGGCCACCTTAGCCCAAGGCACGACCACGCTCACCAATCTGCTCGACTCAGATGATATTCGCCACATGCTGGCCTCCCTCAAGCAGTTAGGGGTGAACTACCGTTTATCGCAAAACAATACTGTGTGTGAACTCGATGGCTTAGACGGTGTGATCTCCTCTGAATCTGCGCAGGAATTATTTTTAGGTAATGCAGGCACGGCAATGCGCCCCTTGTGCGCCGCCTTAACTCTTGGCCAAGGCGAATTTACCCTCACGGGCGAACCGCGTATGGAAGAGCGCCCGATTGGCGACTTAGTCGATGCCTTAAGGCAACTCGGTGCCAATGTCGTTTACCTTAAAAATGACGGTTTCCCTCCGCTGACGATTAATGCCACCGGTCTTAATGGCGGCGATGTTGAGATTGCGGGTGACTTATCAAGTCAATTTTTAACCGCCTTATTGATGGTGGCGCCGCTCGCAAAGGGCAGCGTGAATATCCATGTCAAAGGCGAGTTAGTCTCTAAGCCTTATATCGATATCACTATCGCCTTGATGGCGCAGTTCGGCGTTAAAGTCATTAACCATAACTATGCCCGTTTTGAGATTGTTGCAGGCCAGCGTTATATATCACCGGGTAAAGTATTGGTAGAAGGTGATGCGTCATCGGCATCGTATTTCCTCGCCGCAGGGGCGATAAAGGGCGGCGAAGTCAAAGTCACCGGTGTGGGCCGTTTAAGTATTCAAGGCGATGTGAAATTTGCCGATGTGCTCGAAAAAATGGGCGCAGATATCGAGTGGGGCGATGACTATATTATCGCGCGTGGATCTCAATTAACGGCGGTTGATTTGGACATGAACCACATTCCCGATGCGGCCATGACCATTGCAACTGCCGCGTTATTTGCTAAAGGCACTACGGTTATCCGCAATATCTACAACTGGCGTATTAAAGAAACCGACCGTTTAGCGGCTATGGCGACGGAATTACGTAAAGTAGGCGCCGAGGTGGAAGAGGGGAACGATTACATTAAAATCACCCCACCTGCTGTGATTAACACCGCCGAAATTGATACCTACAATGATCACCGCATGGCTATGTGCTTTTCGATGCTGGCCTTTGCTGATTGCGGTATTACCATCAATGACCCTGATTGTACTTCTAAAACATTCCCAGACTACTTTAAGCAGTTTGCGAGTCTGCAAGGCTAAGCCAATCTGCTTCGTCATTGTTACAACTATCGATGTCAAGAATAGTCAGCCGTATTTGCGCGGCTGCTAATCTTCATAAAAAATCCACGGATTTTGTTTGTCTTTTGTTGTACAATGCTGCGCGCTCATTTTCGGGGGCTCACTTGATGAACTCACGGATGATGGTTATTTTTTGCGGAGGAATGTATGTCTGAACGGGCTCCTGTAGTCACAATCGACGGCCCAAGTGGTGCTGGCAAAGGTACAATTAGTCAATTATTGGCTCAGCATCTAGGTTGGCAACTACTTGATAGTGGTGCTATTTACCGAGTTCTTGCGCTCGCAGCAATTCATCATAACGTTGAACTGGAAAATGAAGAATCGATCACGCTGTTAGCGGCACATCTCGATGTGAAGTTTTTAACAGGCAATGATACCGATCCGGTTCAAGTGATATTGGAAGGTGAAGACGTCACCACCGACATTCGCACTCAAGAGTGCTCGAATGCCGCTTCAAAAGTCGCCGCGTTTCCACGGGTGAGAGAAGCGTTATTACGTCGTCAACGGGCCTTTAAAACGGCGCCAGGATTAATTGCCGATGGTCGCGACATGGGAACTGTGGTTTTCCCAAGTGCGCCGGCAAAATTATATTTAACCGCCTCAGCTGAAGAGCGTGCCCAAAGACGCTATAATCAGTTGCAGGACAAGGGCTTCGATGTTAATATCGAGCGCCTTTTAAGTGAAATTATCGAACGTGATGACCGCGATATGAATCGTCCGGTGGCTCCTTTAGTCCCCGCCGAGGACGCGCTCATTATCGATACAAGCGGAAAGGGTATTGATGAAGTGTTAGCGCTTGCGCTTAACTTTATCAACCAAAAATTATCCGACACTAACTAAGTTAGCCCACCGGATAGGTATTCGTATTAAGGATGATACGGATAATTTGACTGACTCCACGTCTAGGACGGACAGTGGTTTAATAAAGAAAGTAACCTAAACATGACTGAATCTTTTGCTGATCTATTTGAACAATCCCTTCAAACTCTGGAATTCCGTCCAGGTTCTATCGTTCGTGGTACTGTTGTATCAATCAAAAACGGTATGGTACTGGTTGACGCGGGTCTGAAGTCTGAAAGCCCAATCCCAGCTGAACAATTCAAAAACGCTCAAGGTGTTTTAGAAATCGCTGTTGGTGATGAAGTTGACGTAGCTCTTGACTCTGTTGAAGACGGCTTCGGTGAGACTCAACTGTCTCGCGAAAAAGCGAAACGTCATGAAGCTTGGATCGTTCTGGAAAAAGCTTATGAAGATGCTGAAACTGTAATCGGTATCATCAATGGTAAAGTTAAAGGCGGTTTCACTGTTGAATTAAACGGTATCCGTGCCTTCTTACCAGGTTCTCTAGTTGACGTGCGCCCAGTTCGCGACACCGCTCACTTAGAGTACAAAGAATTAGAATTCAAAGTTATCAAGCTAGACCAGAAGCGTAACAACGTTGTTGTTTCTCGTCGTGCAGTTATCGAATCAGAAAGCAGCGCTGAGCGTGATGCACTGTTAGAAAACCTGCAAGAAGGTCAAGCAGTTAAGGGGATCGTTAAGAACCTGACTGACTACGGTGCATTCGTAGATTTAGGTGGTGTTGACGGTCTGCTACATATCACAGATATGGCGTGGAAACGTGTTAAACATCCATCAGAAATTGTCAATGTTGGCGATGAAATCAACGTTAAAGTACTGAAGTACGATCGTGAGCGCACTCGTGTGTCTCTAGGTCTGAAACAACTTGGCGAAGATCCATGGTTAGAAATCAGCAAACGCTACCCAGAAAACACACGTTTAACTGGTCGCGTTACTAACCTAACTGACTACGGTTGCTTCGTAGAAATCGAAGAAGGCGTTGAAGGTCTGGTTCACGTTTCTGAAATGGATTGGACTAACAAGAACATTCACCCATCTAAAGTTGTTAACTTAGGTGATGAAGTTGAAGTTCTGGTTCTGGACATCGATGAAGAGCGTCGTCGTATTTCTCTTGGTCTGAAACAATGTAAGACCAACCCATGGGATGACTTCGCAACTCGTTACAACAAAGGCGACAAGGTTTCTGGTAAGATCAAGTCAATCACTGACTTCGGTATCTTTATCGGTCTTGACGGCGGTATCGATGGTCTAGTTCACCTGTCTGACATTTCTTGGAACGGTACTGGCGAAGACGCAGTTTCTGAATACAAGAAAGGCGATGAAATCCATGCAGTGGTTCTGTCTGTAGATCCAGAGCGTGAGCGCATCAGCTTAGGTGTTAAGCAAACTGAAGATGATCCATTTAACGCATACTTGGCTGACAAGAAGAAAGGTACTATCGTAAACGGTACTGTTTCTGCTGTTGATGCTAAAGGTGTAACTGTTGAACTGGCTGACACTGTTGAAGGTTACATCCGTGTAGCTGACATTTCACGTGAGCGTATCGAAGATGCATCTACTGTCTATAATGTAGGTGATGCAATCGAAGCTAAGTTCATGGGTGTTGACCGTAAGAACCGCTCTATCAGCCTGTCAATCAAAGCGAAAGACGAAGCTGAAGAGAAAGAAGTAATGGCGACTCTGAACAAACAAGATGACGCTGTTATTAGCAATGCAATGGCTGAAGCGTTTAAAGCAGCTCGTAAATAATCGCCTGTTGTTTGGGGAGACTTCTCTCCCCATTAGGCGACTGTGTTTGGCTTGATAATAGGGGATAGCTAGGATGACGAAATCTGAACTTATCGAAAAACTCGCCACCAGGCAGTCGCAGCTGTCGGCGAAAGAGGTTGAAGGCGCAATCAAAGAAATGTTGGAGCAAATGGCAACAACATTAGAAAGCGGTGATCGTATTGAGATCCGTGGCTTTGGTAGTTTCTCGCTTCACTATCGTGCACCGCGGACTGGCCGTAATCCAAAGACTGGTTCATCAGTCGATTTGGAAGGTAAATACGTCCCGCACTTTAAGCCAGGCAAAGAACTGCGCGAGCGTGTTGACGCCGTTAATGTGTGATTGACCGCATAGTAAAAAGCCTCCGTTAGGAGGCTTTTTTGTATCTATTGCAAGGCAATGCTGGTCAGCTCAGTGAATTTCTTGGATAATCATTAAATTGAAACGCGTTTAGGGAGTGCAGCGTGAAATCATTTGTAGCAACTGTGCTTGTGGCACTGTTATTTATTCTGGCGTTGATCTTTGGCGCGCGTAACGAACAAGTGGTGACCATCAGCTATTTTGTCGCACAGGGTGAATATCGTTTACCTGTTGTGCTAGCGATCGTCTTTTTTGGTGGTTTCATCTTGAGCTGGTTAGTTGCAAGCTACTATATCGTGCGCTTGAAATTGAGCTTAGCGACAACGAAAAAGAAACTAAACCAAGTGATGGCTAAAGCCCCTCAGGATGTAGACGCCTAATATGCTTGAGATACTCTTTCTGTTGCTTCCCATTGCTGCCGCCTACGGTTGGTATATGGGGCGACGGAGCATAAGGCAGAATCAAAGCAATCAACGTAAACAATTGAGCCGGGACTATTTTACTGGCCTCAATTTCTTACTGTCGAACGAATCGGATAAAGCCGTTGATTTGTTTATCAGTATGCTAGATGTTGACGATGAAACCATAGATACCCATCTGTCACTCGGTTCGCTGTTTCGTAAGCGAGGCGAGGTCGACCGCTCCATTCGTATCCATCAGAATTTAATTGCCCGTCCAAACCTAGCCAATGAGCAGCGCGACATCGCTATGATGGAGCTGGGTAAAGATTATCTGGCTGCGGGTTTTTACGACAGGGCCGAAGAAATCTTTATCAACTTGGTTAGCCAAGATGATCACAGCGAAGAATCTGAAACTCAACTGATTGCTATCTATCAAGTGATTAAAGAGTGGCAAAAAGCCATTGATATCACTAAGCGTCTAAGTCGTAAACGTCAGCAAGTCTTAAAGCCGTTAACGGCTCATTTCTATTGCCAGTTAGCCGATGAAGCCAGCGACGATGCACAGAAGATTAAACTGCTGCAACAGGCGCTGAAGCAAGATCCCCAATGCGGCCGAGCGTTATTGACCTTAGCGAAAAAATACCTCGATATTCAAGATTATGCCCAGTGCAAGCAAATGCTGCTGCAACTGAAAAAAGCCGATATCGAGCTTTTTGCCGATGCAATCCCCACGGCCAAACAAGTTTATCGCGACACACAAGACAAAGAAGGCTTCCAAGAGTTACTGGCGGGCGCCATGGCCGATGGCGCGGGTGCTTCTGTAGTTGTCGCCTTAGCGCAGCACATGATAAGTCTGGATGAGATTAAAGCGGCAGAGACCATGGTGCTCGATGCCCTATATCGGCATCCGACCATGAAAGGTTTTCAGCACTTGATGCAAATGCATTTGCGTCAAGCAGAGGAAGGGCAAGCCAAGCAAAGTTTAACTATGCTAGAGCAGCTCGTTGAGCAACAAATTAAATTCCGTCCAAGCTACCGTTGTAAAGAGTGTGGTTTCCCTTCCCATGCCCTTTACTGGCATTGTCCTTCCTGTAAAAACTGGGGCAGTATCAAGCGGATCAGAGGCTTAGACGGCGAGTAAATAAGATAATATCTATAGTTAGTGTAACTCTGTTGGAGAGATGATGACGACTAAACCTATCCTCGTAGCGCTTGATTACGATAACAAAAACCACGCTTTACAACTGATAGAAAAACTCGATCCCAACATGTGCCGCCTTAAAGTCGGCAAAGAAATGTTTACCCTGTTTGGCCCGCAACTGGTGAAAGATATCCATGAACGTGGCTTTGATTTGTTCCTCGATTTGAAATTTCACGATATTCCCAATACTGTCGCCAAAGCCGTGGCCGCTGCCGCAGAGCTGGGTGTATGGATGACGAACGTCCATGCCAGTGGTGGTTTAGCCATGATGGAAGCGGCCAAAAAGGCCTTGCTGCCATACGGCGACAATGCGCCTATGCTGATCGCTGTGACGGTATTAACCTCCATGAGTGATGATGATCTTAAATTACTCGGCATCAATGTGCCTGCGTTTGAGCATGTGCAACGTTTAGCTAAGCTGACCCAGCAAGCAGGACTCGACGGCGTGGTGTGTTCAGCCCAAGAGGCGACAGCGTTGAAATCGCTGTTAGGTCAGGATTTCAAACTCGTTACGCCGGGGATCCGCCCAGTAGGTAGCGATGCTGGCGATCAACACCGGGTGATGACGCCGCCTCAAGCGATTGCAGCGGGTTCAGATTACTTAGTGATTGGCCGTCCAATCACCAAAGCCGCCGATCCGTTAGCGGCATTGCAAGCGATTCACCAATCATTGGCATAAAATAATTAATCACACCCTGAGTGCATATCTCACAGTTCACGGAGAACGCCCATGTTTAATGCTACGATGTTTAACTATCAAGGTAAGAATGTTGTCGTTGTCGGTGGCACCAGTGGGATAAATCTCGCCATTGCAATTGCGTTCGCGCAGGCTGGCGCCAATGTCGCAGTCGCGAGTCGCAGCCAAGATAAAGTTGATGCCGCGGTATTGCAGCTGCAACAGGCCAATCCTGATGGTATTCATTTAGGTGTGAGTTTTGATGTGCGCGATCTTAGCGCCCTTGAAGTCGGTTTTGATAAAGTCGCTTCTGAGTTTGGTTTTATCGATGTGCTGGTAAGCGGCGCGGCGGGTAATTTCCCTGCCAGCGCCGCAAAGCTTTCGGCTAATGGGTTTAAGTCGGTGATGGACATTGATTTGCTGGGCAGTTTTCAAGTGCTAAAGCAGGCTTATCCTTTGCTACGTCGCCCCAATGGCAATATTATCCAGATTTCGGCGCCGCAGGCTTCGATTGCTATGCCCATGCAAGTTCATGTGTGTGCGGCAAAAGCGGGCGTGGATATGCTGACGCGAACCTTAGCGTTAGAGTGGGGCTGTGAAGGGCTGAGAATTAATTCGATTATGCCAGGCCCTATAGCTAACACTGAAGGCTTTAATCGCCTTGCACCCAGCGCCGCATTACAGCAAAAGGTTGCCCAATCCGTTCCATTAAAACGCAACGGCGCAGGCCAGGATATTGCTAATGCTGCGTTATTTTTAGGCTCTGAATTGGCGTCCTATATTACGGGAGTTGTGCTGCCGGTTGATGGCGGTTGGTCACTTGGCGGCGCCAGTATTGCGATGACAGAGCTTGGCGAACTGGCCGCGAAAATGTAGTTTGGTTTTAGATGTTTGGTATTCAAAATCGAGAACTTTGATTTTATAGAAATTAAGTAGGTAATGATCCATGGCTAATGCATTACAAGAGCAGCTACTCAAAGCAGGGCTTGCCAGTAAACAAAAGGTTCGCGACGTTAAGACCCAAAAACGCCGTGACAAAAAATCCCGAATTGATGATGGCTCCAGTGCTTTTAAGCAAGAAGTGGCCGAGCAAAAACGTCTGCAGGCGCTAAAAGATAAAGCGCTGAACGAACAACGTTTTGCAGAGGCATCAGAACGTGGACAGGTGCGCGGTTTAATCACTGAGTTCACTAAGTCTGCGATTAAGATCCCAACTTATGCTGAAGTGAAGTTTAACTATACTCTTGATAATAAAATCTATTCTTTATACATAGATGAAAAACTGCAGGCAGAATTGCTCAAAGGGCAGTTAGGCATAGTGCGCTACGAAGATAAGAGTTACTTAGTACCACATAAGTTAGCCGAGCGAGTGAAACTGCTGGTGCCGCAGTGGTGCGGTTATCTGTGGCAACAGGATGAATCTAAAGCTGTGGTGGTTGAAGATGATCCCTATGCGGATTATGCGATCCCAGATGATTTAATGTGGTAATAAGCACAAGCTTGTGAGCTAACGCTGCGACAATCCTGTGGTAAAGCTTATAAAATAGAGACCCTTAAGTTCATGCTTAAGGGTTTTTTTATGGGTTGAATTTATACTTTGCTCACGTACCTCCATATTATTCGCGGCTGTATTTGTAATGAGATTGTTTTCTACAGTGAACTGGTATAAATTAAAACAACTGTTTTAATCCTACGTTTAAGAGTCTACCAATGAACCCTTATCAAGCCCCGTTGACGGATATGCGTTTCCTACTGGAACAGGTATTTGATGCCCCAAACACTTGGGCACAATTGCCTGAGATTGCTGAAATGGTCGATATCGACACGGCCAATGCCATTCTTGAAGAAGCAGCCAAGATCAGCAGTGAGTTGATCCATCCGCTGAACCGGACGGGCGATGAGCAGGGCGTGTTACATCAAGATAATCAAGTGATTACCCCTGATGGCTACAAAGCCGTTTATGAACAGTACTCGCAGGGCGGTTGGATTGGTTTGTGTGGCGATCCTGAATTTGGTGGCATGGGCATGCCAAAGATGCTGGGGATCTTAGTCGACGAAATGGCTTACAGTGCCTGTAATGCATTTACGCTTTATGGCTCGTTAACTGCGGGTGCGGCTTTATGTATCAATGCCCACGGCAGCGAAGCATTAAAACAAGCTTATTTGCCTAAGTTATATTCCGGCGAATGGGCGGGTGCTATGGATATGACAGAGCCGCAAGCGGGTTCTGATCTGCGTAATATTCGCACTCGAGCTTTACCGCAGGATGATGGTAGTTATGCCATTACGGGCAGCAAGATTTTCATTACGGGTGGCGATCACGATTTAACTGAAAACGTCATCCACTTAGTGCTTGCCAAGCTACCGGATAGCAAAGGGATTTCACTCTTCCTAGTGCCTAAAATATCGGTAAATACCGATGGCAGCTTAGCGAATGCGAATGGTGTATCAGTCGGTTCTATCGAGCACAAGATGGGCCTTAAAGGTTCAGCAACGTGTGTGATGAACTTTGATAATGCACAAGGTTTCTTGATTGGTGAACCCAATCGCGGTCTCGTATGCATGTTCACTATGATGAACTACGAGCGTTTAGCGATTGGTATACAAGGTCTGGGCAGTGCTCAGGCGGCGTATCAGATGGCAGCTGATTATGCTAAAGAGCGTAATCAAGGCGTTGCCGCTGGCGGCTCGCCGACGGGCAGTGAATCTGATCCTATTATCGTCCACGGCGATGTGCGCCGTATGTTGTTGACCATTCGAGCGATGACAGAAGCGGGCCGTGCTTTGTCTGTGTTTACTGGGCAACAGCTAGATTTGGCCAAATATGCTCAAGATGAAGTTAAAGCCAAAGCAGCGCGTTATGTGGGTTTATTAACGCCAGTCGCTAAAGCCTTTTTAACCGATCGCGGTCTTGATGCGACGATCATGGCGCAGCAAGTCTTTGGTGGACATGGTTATATTCGTGAAACGGGTATTGAGCAATTAGTCCGTGATACCCGTATCGCACAGATTTATGAAGGCACCAATGGCATTCAAGCCATCGATTTCCTCGGCCGTAAAGTCACGGGCGATAATCTTGCCGCATTAAATGAATTTGTCGCTGACTTGAAAGCACAAATGCGCGCATTTACTCACGTTGATGCGGTGAAAGTGGCGGCAGTATGCGCACGTTTAGATGCATTAGTTATAGTCGCTGAGTCGATCAATGAGCACAAAGTCGCTCAACCTGCGCTTATTAATGCTTGCGCGGTCGACTTTTTAGATGCCTTTGGTTATACCCTTTATGGTTTCTACTGGTTGGCTATGGTCGATAAAGTCGCTGATCATGAAGATAAAGCTTTCGCCGAGCAGAAAGCCTATTTAGCTAAGTTCTATTTTGATAAGTTACTGCCTAAAGCGGATTACCATATCGCTCAAGTCAGAGCCGGTGATGCGACCACTATGGCTATGCCTGCAGAGTTGTTTTAACAAGGCTTTGATAGATTCGTTTAAATAAAAACGAAATAAAAACGAGAAAAGCACTGATGACTCAGTGCTTTTTTGTTTTATATCATGCTGTTTCTACTCGGCAGTATTTAATCTTGGACCGAGTGAGCAGCGGTACTAAGCGCTGCTGTGGTGGGGGATGGCACTTGCAGCACTGAAATCAATTGCTTGAGAAACTCGGCATTAAACGATGGTTTATGCTGATGTTTAAGCTCGGGACTCATGCCATTCTCAAGCACCACAAACAGGGTGTCACTGTGCTCAGGCAAACGGATAAACCCCGCTAAGTTAGACACGCCTTGCATCGAGCCTGTTTTAGCAAAAATTTGCTGTTTCAGCGGCGGCTTGTTGTAACCCATGCGATACCTTAAGGTGCCGCTTATTCCTGCTTGCGGCAGACTGGTTAATAACGGGCTAAAGCGGCTGTCCTTATGGATGAGTGCCAATACCGCCGCTAACTGCTGGGCATTGAGCAAGTTATAGCGTGACAGCCCTGAACCATCGACAATGTTAGCGTTACTCAAATCGACGCCTAACTCCGTTAAAATCCGCTGCATGGCTGCCGCGCCATTAGTAAAGCTACCTTGGGCATTGAAATAACTTTTGCCAAGCTGTTTAAACAGGCTATCAGCAATCAAATTATCCGACTTGAGCAGCATAGTATCGAGCAGTTCAGGCAGTGGCGCCGAGCTATGGTTGGCAATCAGTTTCGCCTTTTTGGGCAAGCTTGTGCCGAGCTTAACTTTACCCGCGAGTGACATCTCGCCTTTGAGCAGCGAGGTGAGGTTATCTTGGGCAAATTTGAACGGATCGCTGACCGCAATCGCCAGCCCAATCGCTTCACCGCCCGGATAACAGCCACGTAGATGATAGTTGTTTTGGCCTAGTCGCACCAAATCGAGCTGGCAAAATTCACGACTCGCCTTGGGATCAAATACCGCATCGCTGCTGACTTTTACCCCATAACTCCCCGTGCGCAGGCTCACCTGCGATGGTTTATTGGCCGTGCTGGGGTTGAACTGACCATAGACGCAGTTTTGATTGATAATGTAACTCGACACTGGCGCGGCAAAACAAATGCCTAAGTCATCCCAAACCCAACCAGGGGCCTGCATTTGCTCTTGTTTATCGCCGAGCAAATACAGATGTCCATCAATGCGATTAATGCCTTGTTTCACGAGACTGGCAAAAATGGCCTTGAGATCGGCTTGAGTGAACGTCGGATCGCCACTAAAACGCAGATAAGCGCTGCCGGCGATATGGCCCTTGCGTATTGGTGCGTCCGTCCATAATTCAGTGACATAACGAAAATCAGGCCCAAGCTGGGCCATGGCACTCACAGCTGTGAGCAACTTTTGCGTGCTGGCGGGAATAAACAGCGTCTCGGCCTGTTGGCTAAAGATCACTTGATTGCTCGACATGTCCATTGCCAGCAGTGCAATTTGCGAGTGACGAGGGCTGATTTTGCTGACCGCTTGGCTAAGCGAAGTGGTTCGGGTCTCTATCGCTCCAGCGTCGATTTGCTCAGCGCGGGCGAGATTGTGGCTCGCCGCTAGGAGAAGGCTGGCATACAGAGTGGTTTTCAGTAACGTTTCCATGTTAGCGATTGGCCATTTTTATTAAGAACATCATGGGCCTTCAGGTTAAAGTGAAACAATGCAGGGCTAATCTTCACTGCTGCCGTCATCCTTTTCCATCAAGCGATATAAACGTAGGGTAACAAACAATACCAGTCCGATAAACAGTGGCAGGATCAGTAATCCCAATTGGGCTTTAAAATGGAAAATACCCCAAGCAAACAGCAGTGTCAGCGCTAACGTCAGCAGAATTTTTTTGTTCATGGTTTTGGTCTTTTATCGTGTTGATTCAATCGCAAATAGGCGTTTTAGTTTACGCTAAATCATTGGGTTCGGGGTAAACGAAATAGGTTTGAAGATTATTTTGTGATTTGACCGACATTTTTGCAGATATTCAGTAAAGCCAGCGACGGTTTGTATAGGCAGCTTGCGTTAAACATCATTTAATTCAGGGACTGTCAGGTTAATATAGAAGCGATAATATTCACACTTTTGCATTGCCCTTAACATGATAGTTGTACCAAAAAATCAGCCCTTAAATGTGGTTGTAATCCTTGCCCAAAAGACATGATTTCTAGCTAAATAGTGGCGCTACAGCGGGATAACATCGCGTAAGGTCAAATTACCAGCAAAACCGCGAGCTTTAACAGAGCTTTTGGGAGAAAAGTCTTGCCGAGACGAGGTGAAGTCGGTAATTTCTACCCCTTACGATTTTAGGTTCTTAGGTAACAACTAAACCATGCCACATATTAGTATGCGCGGCTTACCACAAGCGGTCGTTGCAGCGTTCAGCCAAACATTACTGCAGTCATTGGCGGATATATGTAAAGGTAATGCAGAGAGTTTCACGTTAGATTGGATCCCAAGCATCAGTTTTCGAAATGGAAAAATTGATCAACGCTTCGTCCAAGTTGAGTTACTCTGGTTCCCTAAGGACCCTGATATCCATCTTAAAGTAGAACAAACGATCAGGCAGGCAGTGACAGAGGCCTATCCAGAGTTAACACATATTGCTGTGATGTTTTTATCACTGAACCCCAGTGCTTCCTATCGGGGTGGTCAGCATGATTAAAGGAGGATGCCTTGCTAGATAAGCTTGGTGGAATAGCCGTTCAACCCGAGGCTTTAACGTGGTTGCTCACGCCATGCCGTTTCAAGGCAGAATTACTCGCTCGTATCGCGAGCGCCAAGCACAGTATTTATATTGCGGCGCTGTATTTAGAAGATGACGAAGCTGGCCGTGAAGTATTACAAGCCCTGATGGATGCCAAAGCGGCAAATCCAGCGCTTGATGTCAAAGTTTTAGTGGACTTTCACCGCGCAAGACGCGGTTTGATTGGCCATAAAGGCGATAGCGGTAACTATTTAATGTACCGCAAAGTGATGGCTGAAGCCGAACATCCTATCGATATCTTAGGTGTCCCCGTTAAGTCCCGTGAATTTATGGGCGTACTGCATCTAAAGGGCTTTATTATCGATGATGCGGTGATCTATAGCGGTGCCAGTCTCAATAATATCTATTTACAACAAAATGATAAGTATCGTTTCGACCGTTATCACTTGATTGAGTCGGCCGAGTTAGCCCGCAGTATGCGTGCGATGATCCAGAAAAATATCATTGCCGATCCTGCCGTGTGTTCGTTAACCCAAGACGCAGAGCAAGAAGTACTGCCACCTAAGACTGACATGCGCAGCTTTAAGCTGAGATTGTCTGACGCGGAGTACCAGTTTAAGGAAACCCGTGATGGCAACCGCATCACGCCGTTACTTGGGCTAGGGCGCAAGAAAAACTTACTCAATAAAGTGGTTGTCGCCTTGGTGGAAGAGTCAAAGGACTCGCTGTTTATTTGCACGCCCTATTTTAATCCGCCGTACATTTTAGTGCGCGCTTTAGCTAAGCATTTACGCAATGGCAAACGTATCGATATCGTGGTGGGCGACAAGACGGCTAACGATTTTTATATTCCGCCTGAGCAGGATTTCTCCACCATAGGTGCCTTGCCCTATATGTATGAGCAATCATTGCGTAAGTTTGCTAAACGCCAACAGTGGGCGATTGATAATGGCCAGCTGAATATCCATCTGTGGAAACACGGCATCAACAGTTATCACCTCAAGGGCATCAGTGCCGACGGCAATAAGCATTTGATCACAGGCTCTAACCTGAATCCAAGAGCTTGGGCGCTGGATCTTGAGAATGGTTTGTTGATCCAAGATGAAATTGGTTGCTGGAAAGCTCAGTTTGAAGCCGAGCAGGCGCATATTCTTGAGCACACACAGCGGTTATATCACTACAGCCAAGTGGATACCTTGCAGAGTTATCCTGCACCTGTGAAGAAGATCATGACCCGAATTCGTCGCCTTAAAGCCGACTTTTTACTGCGCCGCATTCTGTAACGCTGGGTTCTATAGCACAACGTATTTGCCAATATTTCTGTTTAAGTACAGTTTGTTACCGATTAAAAAAGCCCACATCAATGTGGGCTTTTTTGTTAAATTACGATAATAGATTTTGCTTAAGCTAAGAACGCTATGACTTCAATTTTTCGGCATTAAATCTATGGTTTTAAATCTATAGTTTTAAATCTAGGATCTTAAATTTAGGACATTAAATCTGTGGCATCAAATTGTGGTGAGTGTCATTTTGATCTCTGGCGTAATACAAAGACAAAATCACTAACACCACCATGACAGCGCTTAATAAACCTATGCTCAACTGGCCGCCCATAGGCACTAAAGACATAGTCAATGCGGCAAGTCCGGCACCAAAATTTTGTAATCCTCCCAGTAATGCCCCTGCAATTCCTGCTTGACGTGGAAATGGCTCTAAAGCCGCCGAGGTCAGGGTAGGGAATAACATACCAGCGCCACTGAAGAATAAAATCGATCCAACCAGTAAACTCCAACCGACGACTAAATTGAAAAGCCCCGGGATCAACATGAATAAGGCGCCAGCGCCAAGCAGCGCAACACCTTGATAGATAACTCTTCGTGGCTTATTTTGTCGACCTGCGATCAGCGCGCCCAATAAATAGCCTGGAATCGGCGCCACAAAATAACAACTGACCATGAAGGGCGTCAGTGCAAGATATTGACCATAGAGTACGCCTGCAATCGCTTCAAATGCCGCAATACCCGCAAAGGTCGCGATCAAAGAAAACAAGTAAGCGCGAAATGCTCTATGGCGCAGGACATGCCGATAGGATGCGATAACGGCTTGATGTTCTCGCTGCGCCTTAGGTAATGACTCTTTAAAGGCGAATATCAATAACAGCCAGACCACAGCACCGAATCCCGCTAACACCCAGTACACAGCTTGCCAGCCAAAATAAGCTGCACTGGCGCTACCGATAAATGGTGCCAGTAAAGGTAAAAACACTACGGCCATTGATACATAGCTATTAAATTTAACCAGTCGGTCGCCAAAGTAATGATCGCGGGGAATGCTCCGGCATAAAGCGCCCGCGCTGGCTGTGCCTAATCCTTGGATAAGGCTCGCCATAATCAGTTGGTTAAAGCTTGTGGCCTGAGCCGCAAACACTGCACCTATAATAAAAATTGCGATACCCACGACGAGTGGCATTTTACGACCAACGCGATCTGACACTGGGCCATACACAAATTGAAACATCCCATAGGAGAGTAAGTAACAGGCCATCACTGCTTGTAGCTGACTGGCGTCCACATGGAGCCCGAGTGCAATTTGCGGAAGGGCAGGCACAAAAATCGTTTGCGCCATTTGGCCACAGGCGACCATAAAGACAATCATTAACAGTAAACTAGACTGACTCGCCGTTGGAGCGATATCGTGATGAATAGGAGAGTGAGGCGTGCCTGACATGATATTTCCGAAAAAGGTCACTTAATGTATTTGCGCGCATCTTACTCCCTAAAAGCGTAACTTCAAGTGTCAATCATATTGATTTGATGAAATAATTTTTAATGCGACGCATAAGTTTTTCTCTTCATTTTTAGCTGTAAAGCTAAACTTACGTAGGGTTATTCGTCTGTTAACTAGGTCGAATATTTGCAAATCAATTAATACTCAGATTAACCCTTCACTGCCTATTTTATTACATGGGAGTTTGCTTAAAAAAATTGGCTATTAAGAGATTGGAGGTAAACAAGTGGATAAGGTGCCTAATACAAGCCACCCTAAAAAAGTCACGCTAAAAATATAGTTAAGGAACAAATAATAAAGGAGATAGCGAATCGGCATATCTCCTTTAATAGTCGCGACTAGAAAGATACTATTTTTGTAGTTTTTCTATGCCCGTTAAAATCTGATACCCCACTGTCACCCGTGGCGGAACGGGATAGTTTTTATTGCTTAACAATACTATGCCAAGCTTTTGCGCGGGAATAAATGCTGCATAAGCGGCAAAACCGCCGGTTGAGCCGGTTTTATTAATCCACACATTTTGCTGCGGCGCGAGGGGCGGCACTATGGGTTTTACTGGCGTACTGCCAAACACCACTTCCTGAGTGTGGCCCATAAGTATTTTATCAAGATCAATAGGATAGGAGTAATGCTCCCAAATCATATCCTGAGTCATCATGCCCACATCAAAGTATCCCGTGTGGGTCTCATCGAGTGCCGTTTGCAGTGGCTTAGCCAGCGTGTGCATTTGCATATTGGCCTCCACAAAATGCAGCAGATCCGTGGCTGTGGTTTTTACGCCATAGGCTTCATCTGCTAATACACCAGGATTGACCAGCACTGGCATGTCTTGCTTATTGTAGCCTTGGGCATAATCAGCCATTTTGCTGCTCGGAACCTGGATATAGCTGCTGGTCATACCTAATTGTGGAAATAGCGTTTGCTCAAGAGCTTGTTGAAACGTTTTATTTAAACTCTGTGCGGCAATCATGCCGAGCAGGCCAATGCTAGGATTGGCGTAATTCCTGTGAGTCCCTGGGGCAAATGACGGTTGCCAATGCTTAAGGTAATCCATTAACTCTGCGTTATTAGTGACCTTATCAGGAACTTGCATCGGCAAATCACCCGCTGTGTGGGTGGCTAAATTGATGAGATTAATCTTATCAAAATGGCTGCCTTTTAATGCTGGAACATAATCACTGGCCATATCCGTGAGTGTTAATTTACCTTCGCCCTGTGCGTAGTTAGCCAGTGTTGCGGTAAAGGTTTTACTGATAGAGCCAATCTCGAACAGGGTATCTTCAGTCACACTTTGCCCTGTGGTTTTAGAACTGACCCCATATTGGTAAAAATACTGTTTACCCTCAATGGTGATGCCAATCACCGCACCGGGAATGCCGTACTCGGCCATCAGAGGTTTGACGGCAGAATCAACAAGTGACTGGATGTCTTTGGAATTAAGCGTTTGGGCCGTAGTGACATTAGAAAAAAGCGTTGCAGTGAGCAGTACACCGCTTAATAACGGCATGGTAGCGAGCAGGGTATGTCGTTGCATAATTGACCTTTTATCGAAATTGCATTTATAGAGTAGAGATTGCACACGATATTACGGTAATTCCCCATTAAGTTAAGTCCTTACTGATATTTAGCGTCAATATCCCCTCTGTAAGTAATTGAAAGGTTAACCTCGCTAATCGAGTGTTAAATACTGCGTGATGGAATGGAGTTTTGCATTACAGCTGTTGCGGTATTCTAAGAGGTTTCCTTAATCATAATGCAAAGTTTAGTCAGCAGCTTATACCATCAAACACCGACACTAATGCCTTTTATCGCGATAATGTATTGCGCGGATTGCGCCATTTACGGCCAAGGGATAAACTGCGCCACCGCGAGAGGAAAGTGCTGAATAACTTAGCTGCAATCCCTAATAAGTTTGAAAGAGAATAGGTTTTATGGCTTTAGCCCCACATGCAGTGCACCATTTATATCAGTACCGTAAGTCTCTATCGACTAAGCCCTTTGGTGCCCGTGGTAAAAAACTGATCCGCTGTCCATTATGTCTTTTAGGTGAGCAGTTCTGTACCTGCGCGCTGCGCCGTCAGTTACAGACTCAAGCGAGTTTTCTGCTGATCATGTACAACGATGAAGTGCTAAAACCAACTAACAGTGGGCGCTTGATTGCGGATCTCATCCCAGATACACACGCCTATATTTGGTCGCGCACTGAACCTGAAGCGGCATTACTTACCTTACTCAATTCGCCGCAATATCAACCCTATTTAGTGTTTCCTGCCCAATATGCGGAGCAAGGACAAACGGTACTAAATCAGGTACCTATGTCGATGTTAGCCGAAGGCAAACGGCCGTTGTTAATCATGCTCGATGGCAGTTGGCGTGAAGCGATTAAAATGTTCCGTAAGAGTCCATACTTGCATTCTTTGCCACTGCTTTCCTTTGACCCAGATACGCTGGCAACCTATGCATTGCGTAAAGGCAGCCATGACTTTCAACTTGGCACCGCCGAGGTGGCATCATTAGCTTTAGGGGCGATTGGCGAAGCGGCTAATGGCAAAGCCTTAAGTACATGGTTTGATTTGTTTGTCGAATCATCATTACTGGGTCGTAATCGTCGTTGCCGCGAAGATCTTCTGCCAATCACAGATTTTACCGATGCCTTTGAACTAGCTTTTGAACAGGCCAATAACGGCAAGCGTTAATTCATCTTCTAAATGAATGTGTATTTAAAGCATTTAAGTCCGCTATTATCTTAAATAAAAAAACTCCCCTCAGGTAAGGGGAGTTTATATAAGCGTATATATTTTTTGGCAATAACGTTTTATTTACACTTCGACCAATGCCGATATATCCACAGATAACGACTTATACAGCGACTTCTTTACCATCTAATTTGCGAATAACCACAGTGGCGGCGCGAGGCCGTAATGTGATTCCGGCTGGTGTTTGTTCAGCGGCATTAGACGAATAAGGCCAGTTACCTGGGTGCTGAATGTTAGCAAATACCGAAGTGTAATCTGGGCTAATGGCAAAACCTGTCACTTCACAGTCGTTGGGGCCGACAAAGAAACGCTTTAATTCCATTTGATTATCGGCGGTTACGCCTACTTGTTTCTCTTGGCCATCTACAAGTGTTGAAGGCACTATTGCGAGCATTTGATCGTTAGTTTCTTCGGCAACTTCCTTGGCGCCGTTGTCGGTTTGAACCCACAAGATACCGCGTTTATCAAAGGCTAAACCATCTGGGCTGGCAAATTGATTGAGATCGGTTAAGCCTGACAAGTTGGTCTCAGAATTGCCATCGCTGGGAGAGCCAAAAACAAAAATATCCCATGTAAATTCAGTCGCTTTGTCGCCTTCATCCCAACGGATAATATGGCCGAAATAGTTTTTCAATCTTGGGTTGGCAGGATTCGCTTCGGTACGTTTCGAGTTGTTGGTCAGGGTCAAATAAGCTGAACCTGTGAATGGATCGACCGCGCACCATTCAGGTCGGTCCATAGGTGTCGCGCCGACTAGGTCCGCTGCGCCCGCTGTGTTTAAAATAATGTCGGCCAAAGTTGCGAAGCTATCGCTTAAGGTTTTGCCGTCTGTGGTTTGGCTATCTAACGTCAAAGGCAACCAAATACCGCCACCATTTTCATTGAATTTAGCCGCGTATAAAGTACCTTCATTCATGTACTTATCGCCAGTTTGAAGGCGGTTGCTGCTGTCAGCATCCTTTGCATCCCAGGCCGCATTTGAAACAAATTTATAGAGGTATTCGAATTGCGAATCGTGGCCAGAATAGAACACCACGGGCTTGCCTTCGGTTAATTTACCAAAGGTACAACCCTCATGGCGGAAACGACCAAGGGCGGTACGTTTTACCGCGCGAGATGTGGCATTGTACGGGTCAATTTCGACAATATAACCGTGGCCGTTTGCTTCATTACGGTAGTCATCCTGCGCACTTGCGCCCTTTGGCGTGACATCAAAACGGGCAAATTCATCGAGGCGTTCTTCATCATGACCCGCAAGATCGTCCCAGCCATAACGTGTACTGGTTTTACTGATCCCGATGCGACTCTGATCGGCGGTTAAGCTGCCACGATTGGCAAAATAGCCTGGCCAATTTTCTTCACAGGTCAGGTAAGTGCCCCAAGGCGTGTAGCCATTACCACAGTTATTTAAGGTGCCGCGTGCTTGGCTGCCGTCGGGAGAATAGCGGGTTTCGAGTAGCGAAGAGTAGGCCAGAGGACCGCTGATATCCATCACAGTCGCGCCAGTGAATCGACGGTTATGACCATCATTACTGACAACTTCCCATTGATTATTCATCAGTTTTATACGTACAACCGACACGCCATGGGCGTTAATTTCTTTGCGCACTTCATCGATAACAGTGCGAAGACCAGAAGTGGGGTCAAATGTCTGGCCCGTAGGATGCAAGGCATCTTCGTCAATGTATTCGTGGTTAATGCAGAGTAGACCGTCATCACCCGCATCATTTAATGGGAAGAAATGCATGCCATCGTGGTGCATGCCCACTGAGTTGGCTTGGTCATCGGCCGTGTTACTACCATCGTTTTTCCATGGCGCCGCTTTTGCGTTTAATGGCGTGCCCCAAGGTGCTAACACCTGCGCTGTGTAACCTTCTGGCACGACAACCGCATCTAAGCGAGAACCCGCAACCGATGTAAAGTTAAGCTTGGCACTGCTTTTAGTCGGTGGCACTGGTGTGACTGGATCGACAGGTTTAGGAACAGCTTCATTGTCTGAACCACAAGCGGTTAAGCCAACACTGGCAAAAGCAGTCATAGCGCTGAGGCCTAAGCCACTTTTTACGAAATTACGGCGAGATAAATGCTTATCCAACACTTGATTAAAGGATTCATTATTACTTTTATTATAAAGTGTAGGGTCAAAGGTGGCCTTACTCATATTTTACTCCGGCTAGTACGATGAATTAAATTTCGTGCCTAAGGCTAAAGTACCAATATGACAATAAAGCTGGTTTTATATTACAGGAATAATTTACATGCTAACCAAGCTTATATTTTTTAAGAATTTTAAATTGGATGTGATAAGTGTTTTAGGTTGGAAAGATATCAATCTTAAAATAAAATTAATTAGTTTTATTGCTCTAATTTGATGTTTTTAATATAACTTAAATTGTTAATTTATATAATTATCTAATGTGTTTCCATTAATACTTATTAGTTCTGTACATTAATGTCCTTTGAATGAAATCCTTTTCCTTCTTAGAAGAATCAAGTGAAGTCTATTTCTCAGTTTAAAATTCAGGCTAAAACGAGAAGTTAATGCTTGACCTGTGATCGTTAAGTTTCAGTCTTTTGGTTTTAAATAGTGACGAAGTGAGCGCGGATCGGTATGTCCGGTTCTGGCCATGATGTACAAGTGATCTTTATTATTTTCATGCAGTTGTGTTACGCAACCACTGCGCAAACTGTGAGCGCCATAAAATTTGGCGGGCAGTCCTGCTTTAGTACAATATTTTTTTATGATCCGATAAATATCATCGCCGGTAAGGAAACCACTATTTTTATTCAGTAATGAACTAGATCCGGAATGTCGGTCTTTTATTTGATACGGACGTAAATTTTTTCCATCACGGGAAAGCGATCTAAATAAATGTCCGTCTTCAATATTGGCTAACGATAACCAATTTTTCACGGCGTCGAGTGCTGCAAAGGGTTCATGGTCTGGCAGGTCTTTCCATTCCCGTTGGCCTTGCTGATTACTCTTCGAATAGGGCAGGCGTACTTTTAATTTGTTACGCAGAAAACTGACATACTGAACTTTTATATCTGCCAGTTCAGAACGACGAAAACCACCTTGTAATCCTAATTGAATAATCGCTTTGTCCCTCGCTCGGGTTAATGGCTGCACTTGTTCATCGATAGCCTGGATCAACATTTCCACTTCATCATACATAATGGGTTGCTGATCATAGTCACTCACATGGCGAGATTGATTTCTGCTCAAGCCACGCATCACTCTGATCACCAGAGGATGTTCGGTAGGCGAGTGGAATCCCGCTTGAATATGATGGTAGCGAATTGCTGCCAACCTTGTGGTTAATGTTTGCTTTGAAAGTTGAACGCCAGTGCTTTCTTGGATCAATTCTTTTTGATGACCAATAAATGAAATTACGCTTCGTGGATCTGCGGGCAGGGCCTGAAGTTGGTGCTCGGCACAATAACGGCTAAATACACTAAAGCTCGTATTATAAACACGGCGAGTGTTAACTGAAATTTCGTATTCAGTTTCTTCAGCGGCGCTTAAATAATCACTTCGAACAGATTGTGGTAGGAAAGACTCTTCAAAAAAACGTGGCTGTTCAGCACGGTTATTATGGTGATGATCTGAGCCAGTCGCTCTTTCATTCGATATATTGGCGTTATTTTGAGCATTACTATTTGTCCGGATCATTTTAGACATGCCGTTGAAGTCACCTGATATCGAATTAAGAAGGCGTAATTATACGCAAATTATAGCTATATCTACCAGTGATAATCGTCATTATCACTGGTAGAATGCTTATTTGTTTAAATAATCCTCTTTTATCAGAGGAGTGGGCATTAAATAACATTTAGCTGGATTATTTAGTTTAAAAAACAGCCAAGATAAACCTATTCTAACAATGGCGATTAATTAAGGGATATAAAAATAAAGGCAATGATAGTATGAAATTTGTACTTTCTCTATGCAGTGGTTTCGAACTTGGTTAGCCACAGACGCATAATTTTAAAGAATGGTTTAACCATTCTATTGGCCTGCATGAATGGCATGCAGCTCAACTAGGCTTGTGTGTCGGGGGAAATTTAAGCTAATAACGACAACCGTTTATCTGGTACTTGATGTGATATGCGTTCAGCTATTTCTGCCAAAGGCAAAAGAGAAGCGCAAGGGATCGATTCTCAGTCAATAAAATGGTTGAACCATATATTAATATTTATCGATTTGTACTAGCATGAGGTCCCATTTATTTCATCCGCATTAAACGCATGCTTAACTAAAGAAACGTATTTATGGAACCGCAAGCTTGGATATATCAACAAGACAAACCGACAGCAGGCAGAAAATTATTATTGCTTGAGGAAGCAGAATTAATTTTTGCCTTACCCTTAATTTATCGCCTTATCAATCCTGAAGCTGTGGCATCTAAACCAGATTGGTTTTGTGACGCTGAGTTACAAACGGTTTTCTATACAGAGTTGGTGACACAATTAAATGAATTGGTCCGATTACGTAAAAAGACACAGCGACTCGACAACGAGCTTAAGAATGTAAACAAAATGCTCAATCAGTATTTTACTGATTTGGGTTGGCGCATGGTTCGTAAAGAGCTATCTCAAATAAAAAAGCGTCAGAAAAAATCCCATATAGAGGTAAGTAGGGATATTATTCAGAGATTAAAGCGTTATATGGAGACACAAAAGTTAGACAGTTTTGATCAGGCAATAGATAACTTATTGTCGGAGCATGATGCTGATAACTCACAAAATCATTTACAGCACTCAGATGATATTGTTGACAATATTATTAGCGTCGAGATACGTGATCAATAATCGCTTAAATGAGCAAGTTAGCCGTGACTTATCTGTGCAGACACGTAAAATTGCTGTTAAGTTTAAAGGGATATTTTTAGTTTAGGATTAAGTAACATGGGGCATCAGAAATGAGTGTAAGCATTGAAAATGATAGGAAAATTGCTGTCCTGTGCCGAATTGAGCCAGGCTGTCTCGGACCAGATGGTGTGGATCATATTGAGGCTTTTTGTGCTTTGGCCCAGAAAGCGATGCAACATTTCGACGTCGATGTTGGCACTTGGTTGCTGATCCCAAGATACGATAAAACATTGGAAGAGATGCAATACAGTGTTGCCAATAAATTACTTTCCCGCGAACAAGCGACGAAATATCTTGTCTCTATCGGACGTGATATTGATAGTTTTGAAGAAAGATTTCAGGATAAACTCACCTCGCTGATTAATTTATACCTTGCGAGAAAACCTTAAACTGAAGACTGCATGTTGCCGAGATGAACCTAAGCTCTAGCCTCGGCGCTTACATTGTCCATCGCTCATTTTTAAAAGCCGTTTTTATTTTGGCATTTAATTTTTTATAAGAATAGCCAATTACTTCTTATAAAATCAATAGATTAACCGTCACACTTTATCTGCGGCATCATGGTTTTCAACCGATAAATTCAGCTCCAAAACTCAGTTGCCGGTAATTAACTCCGTAAAGTACCTCAAAATTTGCTAGACTAGTCGACTCACTTAATGCTGAATCTTTTTCTTGCGGTATACCCGAATTTTTTGGGTGGTAAGGATGAGTGTAAAGGACGGTTGATGTTCAATCCCATTCCAGAAACCAATCCATACATTAGTTTGTTGCAGCAGGATTTTGGTTTTTCTGAATTTCGCCCTGGCCAAGCGCAAACGATAACACAACTGTTGGCGGGGAAGTCGAGTTTAGCGATTTTTCCGACGGGTTCTGGTAAATCCCTTTGTTATCAATTTACAGCATTGCAGTTACCCCATTTGAGTTTAGTGATTTCGCCTTTACTCGCCTTGATGAAAGATCAGCTGGAATTTTTACAATCTAAGGGAATTCATGCGGCCAGCATAGATTCAACCTTAAGCGCCGAGCAGAGTCAGCAAGTGATGGCAGATGCGCGCTCTGGCAAGCTGAAAATCTTGATGGTGTCGGTGGAACGTTTCAAAAATGAACGTTTTCGGCAATTTATTCAATCGGTTCCGCTGTCCATGCTGGTCGTCGATGAGGCGCATTGTATTTCAGAGTGGGGCCATAATTTTCGGCCCGATTATCTTAAATTGCCCGACTATCGGCGTGAGCTTGAGATCCCATTGGTACTGTTATTGACGGCCACAGCAACACGTAAAGTGAAACTGGATATGGCCAAGCGCTTTGATATTGCGCCTGAACACATAGTGCAAACGGGATTTTATCGACCCAATTTAGATTTGACTGTTCTGCCTGTATCAACGCGAGAGAAGAATGCCTTACTGGTTAACCAGATTGCATCATTCTCAGGTGCCGGCATTGTGTATGTGACTTTGCAGCAAACCGCCGAAACGGTCGCACGACTCTTGAGCCAACAAGGTATAGTCGCCAGTGCCTATCATGCTGGATTTGAAGATGAAAAACGTCAACAAATTCAAAATGATTTTATGCAGGATAAGCTGCAAGTGGTGGTGGCAACCATCGCTTTTGGCATGGGAATCGATAAGAGCAATATTCGTTTTGTGATCCACTACGATTTGCCTAAATCTATTGAAAACTACAGCCAAGAAATCGGCAGAGCAGGGCGTGATGGTGCGTTATCCCATTGTGTCACCTTGGCCAATCTTGACGGGCTCAATACCGTTGAGAATTTTGTGTATGGCGATACGCCAGAGCGAGAAGGTATAGCACAAGTCATTGAGGCGATTCGACTTGAACAAGATTCCGGTCAGTGGGAATGTCAGCTCAATGGCGTGTCGACGGCGAGTAATATTCGCCAGTTACCGTTAAAAACGTTACTTGTGCAGCTAGAAATTTTAGGTGTGGTTAAGCCGTTATTCGCTTACTACGCTGACGTTAATTACAAGTTTTTGGTCGACAAACACGCCATTCTGAGCCGATTTAATTCCGAGCGGCAGGCTTTTTTGACGCAGATTTTTAATCATACGCAGATGAAGAAAATATGGGGTGCGTTAGATTTTGATGCCTTGTACAGTGCGACGGGTCATGAGCGCAGCCGCGTGTTAGCCGCGCTGGAATATTTAGCTGAACATCAGTTCATTGAATTAGAAACTAAACGAATTACTGATGTGTATCGGCTGGATGTTGCCGCATTAGCGCGTCCCGAACTCATCGATGAGCTGTACCATTATTTTATCGATAAAGAGCAGAAAGAAATTGCGCGAATCGCGCAGTTAGTCCGCTTTTTTGAACTTGAGACGTGCTTAAGCCACAATTTATCCCGTTATTTTGATGATAATGAGACGCCAGCGGTCTGCGGTCATTGCAGTGTTTGCCGCGGCAATATTGCTAAGTTGCGCTATTCGACGGAACCAACTTGGCCGACAGATCAGCAGATATTGGCTGATTTGCGTGAGTTGAAACATCATTTAACGGCTAAAGGCATTGATGCTTTGTCACTCGATACCTATTGTCGTTGCCTCGCAGGCATGTCGGTGCCTTTGGTGAGTCGTTTTCAAGTGCGTAAGTTAAGTGGCTTCGGCCGCTGTGAAAAATTGAGATATGCTGAAATTAAACAGAAAGTTGAGTCACTGTTGTCGCAACTAGATGATAAAAGAGTTGAACATGAATAAGGCCGTAAAAAAGATGTTAGCCACCCATGAACATTTAGTTCACTCTGAAGGTGTGACTGTGGTTTCCCATATGCAAAGGGAAAAGGCAGAGTGGGTACAACATACTGTTATGATTGAAGATTGTGATGTGCCGTTTAAATTTAGACGGGTGAAAAAATATCGTAATCTGCAAGGGCAAAAGATCAATGTCATCTATTACCCAGAGACAGAAACTGTGGCGGGTTTTGAGATAGAAATCATGCAAGTCGTTAGAATTAAACGATTCTAGTTAATGTTCTTCGAGTCTTTGCTTTTATCAATCAGCAAAGACTCGAAGCGCATTCGATTGATGACTCGAGCGTTAAAATCGTGCTACCTACTTGGAATATTGATAGGTTGAATCCACTTTCCACGTTCTGAAACGCAGTTCCGCGCCTTCTGGTAGATAAAATACCTTAGGTAAACGACTGTCGTAGCGCATTTTTAGTTCACCCGGAATACGTACAAAAGCCTCTTTCTTCGCCAGTTCGAAACAGGCCATCATAGTGCTCGGCCCTTCAGCGATTTTATCCACTTGATAGTAGTTATAACCCCAACCTTGTACTGTCAGTTCCTTCAATTCCCCGTTTAATCCATGCTTATTGCAATCGACCATTTGAGTCTGGCCAATTTGGATTTCGATCATGTAGTCATCTTCGTTTTCTAACTTAGGTAAACTCAGGATGTGCTGCACCATACCGGCCGCCGGAGCAGGGAACATCTTAGTCGCTTCCTGTGCGCTGTAATTTTTTGGGTCAAAACGTTGAATGCTGATCATAGGCGCATCTAATCCTGTTGGGTGTGGCGGGCTAACTGCCGCAGCATTGAATGACAATAATGCAAATGCAAGGGGAACAGTGCTAACGCTAAATAAGGTCTTCAATTTCATCTTGTTTCTCCTAATCGAACTGAATGGATGTCGACAAGTTTGTCGTTGTTCTGTCCCTATAAACGCGGCAGAGATAAAAAAGGGTTAAATTATTCAATAAAAATCGATGTTTACTCAAATGATTTTTATCCATCTGAATAATAAGGGTTATTTTTTATTTTAAATGACTTATTTTGTTAAATTCGGTGCTATTTCAATTCTTTGCTGTGGCGGTTTAATGACTCATATCATGCGAAAAATATACGAAACAGCCTAGATAACAACCTTAAAACTTGGATTTCAACTCGTTCTGAAAAGCCGCTTCTGAGTCTTTCTACAACTGCGTAAGGCTGCAATAAAGCCAATCTTACTCTGCTGACTCAGATGTTTTCACACATAAATTAAATGCTAATCCATTAAACCTTGCCTGATATCCTTTGCCTAGTCTAGCTGCCTATCTTAATTCACATATCAGCGTCTCGACTCGTGACAGGAGTACAGGTGCATTATGGGGATCCACAGGCATGTTTAAAAGTTTGAAAACGGTATATCTTGATAAATAGTTAATTTGATCTTCATATATTTTGATTTTCAAACTATAATTCAGGCAACACGTTTTTTATCATTGATAGCGATGGACATGGAGTAGGAATTACACAATGAAATCAACTACAGCCGAGCAAGCGACAGGGCATCAAGCTTCTGCCCACCGCCAAGGGCACTCACTCACCCAATGGCAACACTCACATGAGTTTTCGAATCAGAACCGCGATGGCGAAAAAAACACACGCTATGTACTGTATTTAACTGTGATCACTATGGTGGCCGAAATTGCTGCCGGAACCATATACGGTTCTATGGCATTGCTCGCCGACGGTTGGCACATGGGCACCCATGCCGCGGCTTTTATGATCACCCTGTTTGCCTATTCCTATGCCCGTAAACACGCTAACGATCCTGCCTTTGCCTTTGGCACAGGTAAGGTCAGTGTGCTTGGCGGTTACACCAGTGCAATAGCCTTAGGTTTAGTGGCATTGGTGATGTTGATTGAATCGGGAATGCGGCTGATTAGTCCTGAGCAAATTCATTTCAACGAAGCTATTTTTGTGGCCGTTATTGGTTTAAGCGTCAATATACTGAGTGTGTTTTTACTTAAAGATCATCATACCCACGATCACGGGCACGCTCATGGTCATGGTCATGGACATGATCATAGTCACGACCATGAACATGATCATAGTCACGACCATGAACATGATCATGAAGACGAACATGCTCACGCGCATCATAACAGCCAAGCACACACCCATGACGATCATGCCCATACAGCGCATTCACATGATGTGGATCCGCACCCGCACCATGACTCACATGCACACGATGAAAGTCATCATGATCACAGCCATTGCCAACATGAACAGGATCACCAACATGCTGCAGAGCATGAGCATGAGCATGAGCATGAGCATGAGCATGAGCATGAGCATGAGCATGAGCATGAGCACAAGAGCCAGAAGGCCCACGGTAGCCATGATCACAACCTACGCGCGGCCTATTTTCACGTACTAGCCGATGCGTTAACGTCAGTGCTGGCCATCGCTGCCTTGTTGTTTGGTAAATACATGGGACTAACTTGGCTCGACCCGATTATGGGGATTGTCGGCGCTGTGATTATCAGCCGTTGGTCTTGGGGACTCATTCAGCAAACCAGTCCTATTTTACTGGACGGTGGCGTTAAAGCGTCATTGCAACGTAAAGTCACACAAACCATTGAAGCTGTAACGGATCATCAAGTGGCCGATTTACATCTTTGGCGAGTGAGCGCCGATCACCATGCTATTATGGTGTCCATCGTGTCCCATTCACCAAAAGATGTCAGTTATTTTAGTCAGTTACTGTCACAATTTCCTGAGTTGGCCCATATCACCATCGAACTCCATACTTGCCGTCAGCGCGAGTGTATGGCTAAGGAAGCCTAATGACTGTTGAACATCATCATTCATCAAACCTGCATTCAAGTGAGCCACATTCGACTGCCCACTCAACAGCTGGACATTCAACTGATCATGCATTAAATCATGTGATTATTGAATTTTACGAAAAGCTGTCGTCTTGGGAGCACGCCATTGTACGTGACAAAGGTTTTAGTCTGTCGCAGGTGCACACGATTGAGTTACTTGGCGTGCATGGCGCCATGCGGATGAAGGAATTGGCGGACAAGATTGGTGTCACAACTGGCACATTAACGGTTCAAATCGATAAAATGGTGGAGGCACAGTGGGTCGTGCGACGCCCCCATGAAACCGATCGCCGTTCGATTCTGGTGGAGTTAACCGATAAGGGGCAAGCCTTGTTCCTTGAACATGATGCTCTGCATCTACAACTCACCACAGATCTCACCGCAAAAATGAGCAGTGAGGAACGAATCGTGCTGCTTAATTTGCTGTCACGCATGAATAACGAGTTTTAATTTACCCTAGGTCATCGACTAAAAAGCGTCCCTCGTGGACGCTTTTTTATAGCACGACATCTTTAAAAACGCGATTCATTCTAGATTATTCATCAGCCATTACAATATCTTACCTTTTGTTGCATTCTTGTTGGATTAATAGTTGAACTGGATATTAATTAAGGTAATGTAAGGGCAGATCTCAAGATGGACTTTGTATAAAAGGAATAGAATGAATAATAAATTACTGCCTTGGTGCATTGCAGGAGTGCTCGGAATGAGCGGTCAACTTCACGCAGAAGAAGATAAATATATTTGGTTGGAAGATGTTGAAGGCGCTAAGCCTATGGAATGGGTAAAAACCCAAAATGCCGCATCGGCCGCCGAAATTAAAACCTTCAAAGGTTTTGATACCTTAGTGGCGAATAGCCTCGCCATCCTGAACGATAAAGAACGCATTCCCTACGCCACCCATATTGGCGACAAGTTATATAACTTTTGGAAGGATGACACCCATGTGCGCGGCATTTACCGTCGCACCACAATGGAAGAATATGCCAAGGCCGATCCTAAATGGGAAACCGTGCTCGATATCGATGCCTTAGGTAAAGCCGAAGCCGTCAATTGGGTATTTAAGGATATTAGCTGTCAATATCCCGAAAATGAGCGCTGTTTTGTCTCATTGTCTCGCGGCGGTGCCGATGCGGTGGAAGTGCGTGAATTTAATCTCAACACAAAATCCTTTGTTGCTGCCAAAGATAAGCCATTCTTTTTAAAAGAAGCCAAATCGAGCCTGAGCTGGATAGATAAAGATCATGCCTTTGTCGGTACAGATTTTGGTGATGGTCAAAGCATGACGGATTCGGGTTATCCAAGGGGTGTTAAACTGTGGCAACGCGGCACGCCACTCGACCAAGCTAAGCCTGTTTTCACCGGCGACAAGGCTTCAGTTGCAGTCTCAGGCTGGGTGTTATTCGATGATAAAACGCCGCTGAGTTTAGTGACCGAGGCGCATACCTTTTATACCGCCAGCCAATATGTGTACCAAGACGGTAAACTCATTGGATTGCCTTTACCGCAAGATGCAGAGATTAAAGGTTATTTTAAAGGTAAGTTATTCATTGAGTTAAAGAGTGATTTAACCAATCAAGACGGTAACTTTAAGCAAGGCGCGGTCGTGTATGCCGATGTGGCGGATCTCATCGCCCAAAAAGCCAAGTTCAGTTTATTTGTGAGCCCGACTCAAACCGCATCGATTGCACAGCTCAGTTTTAGCAAGAGTGCAATTTTCGTTAATTGGCTCGATAACGTGAAAAGCAAATTAGTGCGTTATGAGCAAGACGAAAAGGGCGCTTGGCAGAGTACTCACGTACCGTTTGAAGCGAATGGTGCCTTGACTGTGATGGACGTTGAGCAAGACAGTGATGATTTCTTCGTGAATTACACTAGCTTTCTTGAGCCTTCAAGTCTCTACACTGTGAATGCCAAAACCTTAAATCCAAAGAAAATTAAAGGTATGCCGCAACAGTTTGCTGCGGACAAGTTTAAAACTGAGCAATATTTTGCGACGTCTAAAGATGGCACTAAAGTGCCGTACTTTGTGGTGATGGCGAAGGATCTTAAGTTAGATGGCACTAATCCCACGCTACTTTACGGTTACGGCGGGTTTGAAGTGTCGCTGCGTCCATCTTATTCGGCCACCATTGGTAAGAATTGGTTGGAGCAGGGCGGCGTCTATGTGTTATCCAACATTCGTGGCGGTGGCGAATACGGCCCTGCTTGGCATCAAGCGGCGTTAAAGCAAAATCGACATAAAGCCTATGAGGATTTTGAGGCAATCGCTGAAGATTTGATTGCCCGTAAAATCACCTCAAGCAAACATTTAGGCATCCAAGGTGGCAGCAACGGCGGCTTGTTAATGGGCGCGGCATTTACCCGCAGACCAGATCTTTATAATGCAGTCGTGTGCCAAGTACCTTTACTTGATATGTTTAGATTCAATAAGTTGCTAGCGGGTGCCAGCTGGATGGGTGAATACGGTAACCCTGATATTCCAGAAGAATGGGCGTACATTAAAACCTACTCGCCTTATCATAACCTGCATAAAGACGTGCATTATCCAAAGGTCTTTTTCACCACTTCTACCCGTGACGACAGGGTTCACCCAGGTCACGCCCGTAAGATGGTCGCTAAGATGAAAGACATGGGGATTGATGTGTTGTACTACGAAAATATCGAAGGTGGCCACGCCGGCGCTGCAGATAATAATCAAGCTGCGGAACTTAATTCAATGGCGTTTGCCTACTTATTACAGCAGTTACGATAATCACCGCAGGGTTAACATGAATTGTTAACTCGTTGGTGATAAAAACCGAGCAAGGCCCTAATAGGTTGGGGAGCAAAAAACGGTCGAACTCATTGAGGTTCGGCCGTTTTTTTAAGTTTGTTTTTAAAATGTGAGCATTAACCACAGATAATTTGAGCCATTACCAAGAGCTTGCTACTATGGCAAAAAATTTGACTGTTACAGCCTAAGATTACCTTAAGAAAATTAAGTTAGTCTCGACAAACAACTAATTTGAGTGAGAGCTATCAGTGCTAGCAAGATTTAAGACTCTATCGGTGAATCGATTCACTTTTATCACAGCGTTATTTTACGTTTGTATCTTCAATATCCCACTATTCGGCATCATTAAAAAAGGCATCGAAAAACAACCGGATGTCGATCCTATCTTCATCGCCACTATGCCGTTGTTTTTAGCTTTTGCCCTCAGCTTTGTGTTTTCCTTATTTACGGTGAAGTACCTCGTTAAGCCGTTTTTCATCATACTCACTTTGTTGTCATCGAGTGTGTTCTTCGCCGCCTATCAATACAATGTCGTGTTTGATTACGGCATGATTGAAAACACTTTTCAAACCAATCATGCCGAAGCGCTGATGTATGTGAATTTTGCTTCGATAATGAATATGTTACTGACAGGGATTTTACCTGCGTACCTTATCTATAAGGCAGATATTCAGTACCAGCCTTTCTTCAAAGAGTTACTACATAAAGTGCTGTTTATGCTGGCGATGTTGGCGGGACTCGGCATTATTGCTTTCTTTTATTTTCAAGATTATGCCGCCTTTGGCCGCAACAACGACGAGCTAAAACGTTATATCGTGCCGACGTATTTTATTGGCGCTGCGTCTAAGTACATTAATGTGCACTACTTACAAACGCCGATTGAATATCAGCCACTGGGTCTTGATGCCAAAAATGTCAGTGCCAACCCTAATGGTAAACCTAACTTATTAGTGCTTGTGGTCGGTGAAACCGCGCGTTCGATGAGTTATCAGTATTATGGTTACGACAAGCCAACCAACGCCCATACCCAAGATCAAGGCTTAATTGTCTTTAAAGATACCAGTTCATGTGGCACGGCAACGGCTGTTTCTCTTCCTTGCATGTTCTCGCGCATGGGACGGGAAGATTACGATTCTCGCCGCGCCTATGCTCAAGATACTGCGGTAGATGTGTTGAACCATGGCGGGATTAAAGTGCAATGGTTTGATAACGACTCTGGCTGTAAAGGCGTGTGCGATCAAGTTGAAAATATTTCGATTGATTTGAACAGCGACCCTGAGTTGTGTACTGGCCAATATTGTTTCGACCAAGTGTTACTCAACAAATTAGATGAAACCTTGGCCACTGCAGAACGCAAAGATACTGTGATTGTCCTGCATGTGATTGGTAGCCATGGACCGACGTATTTCTTACGTTATCCACCGGAGCACCGTAAGTTCACACCGGATTGTCAGCGCAGCGATATCCAAAACTGTAGCCCAGATGAGCTGATGAACACCTACGACAACACCATTTTATATACTGACTACATCATCAGCGAAGTAGTGAAAAAGTTACAAAATCAGCAAGATAAATTTGATCCAGCCATGTTGTATTTGAGCGACCACGGCGAATCTTTAGGCGAGAAGGGCATGTATTTACATGGCGCTCCTTATAGCATTGCGCCAATCGAACAGACGAGTATTCCTATGCTTGCTTGGGTATCTGAAGATTTCAGTAAAGATAACCACTTAGACATGGCCTGTTTAGCTGAGCACGCGGCGAAGGGCGGTTTCTCCCATGACAATTTATTCGATAGTCTTTTAGGCCTAATGAATGTCAAGACCGAGGTATATCAGCCTAAGTTAGATATCTTTGCCAGTTGCCGAGGTTAATCAACCCATTAACTCATCAATATTGAGTCGCTAACATTATCGTGCGACTCAATGTTATCTTGTGACTCAGTATGATCTACTGACCACAAGTTATTGAGTGATACCTCGTTAGTTTGTCTTAGTCGATCCAAGTATGAACTTCAAAGAGGATGGCAACATCCTCTTTTCTTTTGCTCCCTATCATAATAATTGATTTCTCCCATATCCAAATCGAAGCACTTGAGTTAACTTAATGCATACAAAAACATAACAAGTCTATGGTTCGCGATTTATGCCTTCTACTGCAGAAAATAAAGAGCTTGATTCTGCCGCGCAAATTTTGCGTTTGGCCGTACCGCAAATGTCTGCCCTCGATATCCCCGTTACACCTGAAAACTACACTGTTTGGTATGAATATTTTGCAGGGACAAATCTCGATTTAAATCGTGCGATTGATGGCTTTCTGGCTAATTCGGTCTCTTTTACTAAGGAGGTCAATACCAGCCTGTATAAGAACTTCATTCAAGAACAGTCACCCGAAGTAATTGAAAATGTGCAGATTGAGACACAAATTCTGATCAATAGTTTGTTAAGTAAAATTAGCCAACTGAGTCAAGGTACCGCAGCGTTTTCAGGTTCATTAGCTGAGTTTGGTTTGCGCCTACAGACAAATCCCGACATTAATACTTTAAATGAGCTGGTTGATGGTGTGGTCGATGAAATGCAGATGCTGCTCATCAACAACCGTGAGATGGAGCAAAGCCTGTGCACCATGGGCCAAGAAGTGCAAAATCTTAAATCTGAAATGGAAAACCTGAGTCTGGCAGCGATGACGGACCAATTAACCTCGCTGCATAATCGCCGTGCCTATGAACTGAGTATTCAAGATCAAATCTACCTCTCCCAAGATCATCAAACCCGTTGCAGCCTTTTACTGATCGATATCGATAACTTTAAAGCCTTTAACGACACTTATGGCCATTTAACCGGCGATAAAGTGTTAGCCTATGTCGCATTAGCCTTAAAACAATGTGTGCGAGGGGATGACTTTGTGGCGCGCTATGGCGGCGAAGAATTTGTGGTGGTGTTGCCTAACACTCATTTTCACGATGCATTACAAGTGGCTGAAAATCTTCGGGAACGTATCTCTGAGCGCCGCTTAACCATAGGAAAAGACAAAAAACTTTCCCTTGGCGCCATTACTGTTTCGATTGGTCTGGCTTCATTGCAGCAAGGCGACGATGCCGAAACTCTATTTAGTCGCGCCGATAAGGCCCTGTATCAAGCCAAGTCCGAAGGCCGTAACTGCGTCAGGGGATAAAATAGATAGGGTATAAATAGAGAGGTGATTTTCGGCTGAGTTTTGCTGGTTCAGTTACCATAAACAGCTTTATTTTGCTGCGTTTATTCAGCCAACGGTGCCAGCCTTGGCTCATTACCAATACACTTCTCAAGCATCTGACATTTTAAGTGATTAATCGATAAGAGTCAGTTGCATAAAAATTGAACTTTGTGGTTGTACTATGGATTTCAGCAGATGTGATAACAAAACGCCGCAAATCATTGCGGCGTTTTTGTTAGTCAGGATAAGGCTATTTATCAGTGGGCGGCTTTAAATCCATATGCATTTTGATCAAATGCTCCTCCATATCGAAGGTCACCTTAAAACCAAGACTCTTGGCCAGGCTAGCCATATTGCGATTCTCGAACATGGTAAAGCCGGTGAGCACGGGCGTATCATTGGCTTGATAATACTTAATCAGTTTTTCGAGCAACAATTTACCTAAACCTATACCTTGATGATCGCCGCGCACAGCCATGGCAAATTCGGCCTCAGTATTGTCGGGGTCGATAGACGCACGCACGGCACCTAAGGTGATGTCATCGCCATCTGGGCCTTTGGCGGTGGCGATAAAAGCCATCTCACGGGCGTAATCGATTTGGGTTAATACCGCCATTTCTTCATGGGTCATTTTAGATCGCACCCCGAAATAGCGTTTGTATCTGTCTTCATCGGAGAGCGAATTATCAAAAGCCAAATGTTTAGGCTCATCTTCGGGCAGAATGGGTCTTAGCATCACCTTTAGGCCGTTTTTAAGCTCGGCAACTTCTTCTAATTCCTTCGGATACGGCATGATGGCCATCCGTGATGAACTGTCGGCATTGGCGTCGTGCAAACGGATATTCACATCGAGCAGCGTAATGTTTTCACCCGCGGCTAATACTGGGTTTAAATCCAAAGAGGCGATTTCAGGGCAATCGATAATGATGTGGGATATTTGCGTTAGCATCACGCACAGGGCATTCATGTCTAAACCGAGCGGTAAATGCCTGTCCTTCAACTTATGCGTCTTTAACGCTTGGATCACCATATACCGCGCCAGTGCCATATTCAGTGGTGGCAGGGCAACGGCGGCGTCATTAGTTGGATCCCATTCTGAGCCACCTTCACCCAAACAAATCGCTGGACCAAAGACGGGATCGCTTATCACGGCCACGCGGATTTCCTGAGCGCCAGCGGTCAATGCCATTTTTTGCACTATCATGCCTTCGATAATGGCTTCAGGATTGGCCTGATGCACCCTTTGGGTAATGGCACTCGCGGCGTGGCGGATATCTTCGGCTGAAGTTAAATTGAGCATCACCCCGTGCACATCGGACTTATGCAAGATGTTCGGGGATTGCACTTTTAACGCTAAGGGATAGCCCGCTTCATTCGCAATGGCCACCGCTTCATCGGCATCTTTCACAAACCAAGTGTCTATAGTGTTCAGCCCATAGGCGCGCAAAATAGGACTCGCCTCATGGGTTTCGAGTACTGATTTTCCTTTGGCTTGAGCCGCTTGCAATAATTTACGCGCCGTGTGGCTATCTGTCGGAATATTGTCGGGGATCGATTGCGGTACTTCTTGCAGCAGTTTTTGGTTACGGCGGTATTCAACCATATGCATAAAGGCACCCACGGCGCCTTCGGGCGTACGATAGGTGGATATGCCGCCCTTAGTGAAGCGTTTTCGTGCCTGATAGGCAGAGTCTTCGCCGCTCCAGTTGGTCAAAATATTAAGGCGATTCTTTTTCGGATGCGCATGGATCACGCTAATCAAGGCATCGGCGATTTCAACGCTTTCACCGAGCGCCGAAGGGGAGTGCAATACCAAAATGGCATCCAGCTCATTGGAATCCATCAAGATAGTCAAGGCTTTAGCATATCGCGACGCGTTTGCATCACCAATGATATCGATAGGGTTTTGCCTTGACCAAGTATTAGGTAACACGGCTTCTAATTTGGCTATGGTGTCATCTGATAACTCAGCCAATTTACCGCCGCGCATAATGAGTTCATCCACCGCTAGTACCGCGGGGCCGCCACCATTACTGATAATGCCTAAGCGTTCACCTTGCAGGGGATTGGAATGCGCAAGGCTTTCAACCGCGGCAAACAGTTCAATTAAGTCGTTAACCCGCAGCATACCGGCGCGGCGAAATGCGGCTTCATATACAGCATCATTACCGCCAACACCGCCCGTATGTAATTTTGCGGCGCGGGCCCCTTCGGCGCTGCGGCCAGATTTAATCACCAAAATCGGTTTATTGCGTGAGGCGGCTCGGGCAGCGGAGAGAAAATGGCGTTTCTCATTCACAGAATCGATATAAAGCATGATGGCACTGGTGCGACTGTCGCGGCCAAGGTAATCGAGCAGTTCGTCAAAGTTAATGTCGGTGGCATCACCTAGCGAGATAAAGGATGAAAAACCAATGCCTTTGTTATTGGCCCAATCGAGTACCGTAGTACAAATGGCAGCCGATTGAGACACAAAGGCAATTTTACCGGGTAGGGCGCTGGCGTGGGCTAAACTGGCGTTTAATCCTAATGGCGGCAGCAACATCCCTAAGCTGTTTGGCCCCAGAATGCGCATCCCATAACGTTTGGCATTTTGCATGGTCAGGTCGAGCAGACTCACGCCGTCTTCGTTAACTTCCTGCGCCATACCTGACGCCATAATAATCGCCACTTTACAGCCAAATTGCGCCAGAGTTTCAACAATCGCGGGTACACGGCAAGCGCGGGTACAAATAACCGCTAAATCGGGTTTGATGGGCAGAGCTTCGATATTGGGATAGGCAAGCACGCCCATTACTGCCCGATATTTTGGGGTGACTGGCATGATAGGACCCGAAAAACCACTGGAGAGCAGGTTTTTCATCAGCACATTACCCGCACGCTTTTCGGTATTCGAAGCGCCGATAATGGCAACGGAAGTCGGTTTAAATAAGGAGTGTAATGTACGTTGACTCATAAGCGATTCCATCCCAATCAATGACGCTTCCAGTGTAACCTAGGGTATGAGTACTGCCCAGTTTAAGTTTCGGGTTCGATTAAGGTAAGTTTATTAGCAAATCATGAATTTACAGCCATTTACTGAGAATCTGAGCCCAATTCTGTGGATTTATCCTGTGATAACTGCATTTTCCGCATTGCGACACGTAACAATGTGAAAAATTTCACTTTCATGTTTGAAAATTGCTCAGTACCAAACTACTTTTTAATCACTGTACAATTATTGTGAAATCCATATGACATACAAGGATGGGGTCGTTGCGTTACTTGCGGCAGGCGTTGGATATTTACTGGGTTTAATCACTTTATTGGCTATCGGGCCGATTATATCCGTGTTGATTATGTTGCTTTGGCAATTTTATCAGCACAAGCAAAAGCTATCAGTTCAACAGCACGATGATAAGTCCTCAAACAGCCAATTGGCCGCAGATTGGCAAGCCCATATCAGTCTGTACCAAGAGTCAATCACGACGCTTAACGGCTGCGAGGCTAATATTGACAGTGTGCTAGCGGTGCAAGGTGACGCAGTCAATTTGCTCGGTGAGTCATTCGATGGTTTAGGGCGGTTAATGACGGAGCAGACAGGATTTATTTCAGATCTCGTTAAGAGCACTGATGATGCTGAGTTATTCCATTCAGATCAAATGAAGCAATTTGCCAACAATACCTCAATGACGTTAGAGCGCTTTATTCAATCCACCATAGAAATGTCGGCATCAACTATGGAATTGTTGGAAAAAGTGAATCTAATCTACGAGTCTATGCCTCAAGCAATGAAAGCCTTGCAAGACATAGATCAAATCTCGTCCCAGACTAATTTGCTGGCTTTAAATGCGGCAATTGAAGCGGCGCGGGCGGGTGATGCGGGTAGAGGCTTTGCCGTTGTGGCAGATGAAGTGCGCGCTTTATCCACTCGTAGCGCAGGTTTTAGTGAAAGCATACAAAAACAGCTTAAATCAATTCAAATTCAGATTGAACAATTAACCGTACACGTAAGTAAAGTCGCCGCTCAAGATATGACTTATATTATTGATGCCAAAAAGGATATAGATACTGCACTAAGGCAGATTATCGTTAAAGCAGAGAAGGATTCTCAAGTGATTGAACGTATCGATTCATCGGCACATGAACTAGAACAAGCCATCTCGGATACTATTCGGGGATTGCAGTTCAGTGATATTACTTCCCAAAGCCTGATTTACACAAATCAGTCCCTAAACCATTTAAAAGAATCGCTCAATCGCGTCACCACTATGTCACAACAGGAGTTTGGCATTAAGGGGGATGACATCACAATACAAATGAGTCGCCGACGTCAGGAGACGCACAATCCCGTATCAAGGGATCAAATTACCTGTGGTGAAATTGAACTCTTTTAATTAGGGATATCACAATGTCAAATATTCAAACAATTCCATTGCCAGAACGCTTTGATTTCTATTATCACAAAACATTTACGTACAACTATCAAAGCATCATTAAACTGGAAGGGATTAATCATATTATTCTCGATTTTAGCCGAGTGCTTTATTTGGATAGTTCCGCTTTAGGCATGATGGTACTACTACATCGTAAGGCACAGGAGCGACATATTTCGACCTCTATTAAAGGTGCACATGGTCAAGCCGAGGAAATACTTAACATTGCTAACATGCAGAAACTCTACATTATAGAGAATTGCTAGTCATGAAATCATTAATAGCAAAGAAGAACTATATATTAGTCATCGATGACGATGTTATGATGAGCCAGGCAATTAGTGGCTTTATTCATGAAAAAGGTTACCACGTCATTGTTTGTAATAATCTTGAGGAAGCTTTCTCAGAATTATCACAATATAAGATTGACCTTGTGCTGATTAATTTTTGGCAGCCAGATGGTACAGCTCTAATTTTACTTGAACATTTAAATGAAGAAAAAATAACGACTCCAGTCATAGTGATTAGCAATACTAAGGAACATCAGTCCGTATTAGAATGTTTTCGAATGGGCGTGTTAGATTTTGTTGTTAAGCCGATTAACCTTGAGATATTTTGGTATAAAGTCGAGTGCTTATTAACTCGGGTTAAGTTACAGCATGAAGTTAAGTTACAAAGAATTGAACTTGAAAAAATGCTGTATGAGAAGGCCAGAGAAGAACACATGGCCCGGCATTTGTTTGAGCACTTAGTCAATATTGATAACACGGACTTTGACTTTGTGAAGACCTACTGTCAAGCAAGTGCCAATTTTAGTGGTGATATTATCCTTAATGGTATGGCTCCCAATGGCAATTTCTTCCTAATTCTAGCCGACTCTACAGGTCATGGCCTGAGTGCGGCCATGCCCATTATGCGTGTCGCGAGCACATTTAGAGCTATGGTTTCAAAGGGTTTTTCTTTAATTACACTGATCTACGAGTTGAATGCCAAGGTTCACCGTGAAAATCCAGAAGACAGATTTGTTGCCTGTATTATTTTGGAAGCCGATTTTAATCGTAATAAATTACACATTTGGAATGGCGGTATGCCTCCTCTGTATATTCAGTCCAATGAGTGCGACAACTTATCCCATAAAGCGATAGAACAATTTAAATCGACCAATATGGCACTGGGTATATTGCCGCCACATACTTTTATTGCTGATATTTTTACCGTTGATTTACCGATTAATGGCCATGCCTGTCTTTTTAGTGACGGTTTAATTGAGCAATATACCCATGAAGAACGCCCATTTGGTATTGATAAATTAAAGGAGTTGTTTATTAATTTATCCGGTGGCCTTACCCATTATTTAAATGAAAGTATGCATGAATACTGCTCTACTGAAAATATTGCAGATGATATTACGATTTGCACTTTAGATTTCGAGAAACTAAGCAGTTGGCATCAAAGTCGAGAAGTCAGCCGAGTGCAATCTATTATGGACGGTGAGTTTTGTTGGGATGTCAGTATCGCCGGACCTATGTTACTCAGCGCTGACTATTTAAGCTCATTAAATCAATTTTTAAGCATATTTGGCTTTGCCACTCATTTCTGCCAACGGGTTTTTACTGTCGTTGCAGAGTTATCTAGCAACGCCATTGACCATGGTGTACTAAAATTAGATTCACGGCTAAAAAACGATCCAGAAGGCTTTGAATTGTACCATAGTATTAGGGAGAGCTTTGCTGACAGACTTACATTAAATGATTGGGTGAAAGTGAGTATTATCTGGTGCTCATCGCAAAATGAGTTACATATAAGTGTGAGTGACAGTGGGAAGGGTTTTGCGGGTGATGAAAACATCATTGCAGACATTCCTCAATTGTCTGGTCGTGGTCTATCACTGGTGAAAACATTATCTAAGACCTACGAATTAGTACCGCCAGGAAATATAACTAAAGTCATAATGGAATAGCGCATGAGTAAAAAAATATTAGTGGTTGATGATTCGGCAGCGATTCGACAAATGGTCGAAGCGACTCTTAAATCGGTTAGCTACCAAGTGGTACTGGCAAAAGATGGTCGTGAAGCCCTCGATATCTGTAACGGGCAAAGATTTGATTTTATTCTGACTGACCAGAATATGCCGCGAATGGATGGGCTGACCTTAATTAAATCCTTACGTGCTATGTCGGCATTTATGCGTACGCCGATCATTATGCTCACGACGGAAGCGGGCGATGACATGAAGGCGCAAGGAAAAGCGGCAGGTGCAACTGGGTGGATGGTAAAACCCTTTGATCCTCAAAAGCTGTTGGCTATTACGGCTAAAGTGCTGGGTTAACTGCAACGGGGTGCGCTATGTCCATCAATATGGCCGAATTCCATCAGGTCTTTTTTGAAGAAAGTCATGAACATCTTGAAAATATGGAACAATTGCTATTGGCATTGGACCTGGCTTCTCCCGATCCTGAAGAACTGAACACTATTTTCCGTGCCGCCCACTCGATTAAAGGCGGCAGCGGTATTTTTGGTTTTACCGCACTCACCAGTGTCACTCATGTTATGGAAAACCTGCTGGATAAAACGCGCAAGGGTAACTTCCAGCTCACCTCATCCACCATCGATTTACTGCTGAGTACCGTTGATACTTTATCCCATATATTGAGTCTGTATCGCGAAGAAGATCCTATTGATTGGCAAGAAGTCGAGTACAGCAAAAGCCAATTAGTCGCAGCGTTAAATGGCGAAGTTTTTAGCTCCTCGGTTGCAGTACGCAATGGCACTGATACTGTGAATCCTTCAATCACGCCAAACGTTAAAGCCGTGCCCGTGGAAACAGAGGAGTCACAGGATTTTGGATTTTTCGAAGATGAAATGGCTCGCGATATCGCTATTGAAGGTGAAGACTTTGGCTTTTTTGATGAGGCTTTTCAAGCCGAAGAAATCAGCGCACAAAGTGTCATAAATGATGTCAGCAATGCTGAGAAAGCGGCAGACCCACTTGGTGTCATAGCTGACGATGATGAATTAGGCTTTGGTTTTTTTGAGGCATTAACCCCCGAATCCTTCGCCAATGAAATCGAGTTATTGAGCTCAAAGCCTGTGGCACCTCAGGTTGCTGAACCCGTCACCCCACGAGCCAATCAAGCTAAAGTCATCGCAGATAGTAGCCAAACTAAACGCGGCATATTTAAAGAGAAGGATAAAGAGAGCGCAACTAACTCTAAAGCGTCCTCTGTTGTCAGTGTTCCCACCAGTGCTTCTGTCAATCCTAGCTCGCTTGCAGCACCTTCTTCAAATGCAACAAGTCCAAATACGGCATTCAGTTCATCCGCTATTTCCCAAAATACGCCCCAAGAAGTGAAAGCTGCGACTAAGAAACCTGCTGCGTCGGCCCAGGATGCTACTTTAAGGGTCGAAACCTCCAAAATAGATACCCTGGTCAATTTAGCGGGCGAGCTGGTGATCACTCAGTCCATGCTAACGCTAATTGGCAATGAAATGACGGGCGATTTAGGCGAGCGGCTGAAGACGGCACTCAATGAGTTGGAACGCAATACACGTGAGATGCAGGAAGCCGTTATGTCGGTACGTATGCTGCCAGTCTCATTTGTATTCAACCGATTCAATCGTTTAGTGAGAGATCTTTCTGAGCAACTGGGTAAACATGTCAATCTCGTTATTGAAGGTGGCAACACAGAAATTGATAAGGGCATGATTGAAAAGCTTGTCGATCCGTTGACCCATTTAGTACGCAACAGTTTAGATCACGGTATCGAAAAACCTGAAATACGGCTCGCAGCGGGTAAATCAGAAGCAGGCGTATTATCCCTAAAAGCCAGCCAAAGGGGCGGCAATATTGTTATCGCAGTGCATGATAATGGCGCGGGGTTAAACCGAGAACGCATTATTCAAAAAGCGCGGGAAAATGGTTTGCAAGTGGCTGATAACAGTAGCGACAAGCAAGTTTGGCAATTGATTTTTGCAGCAGGATTTTCAACCGCGCTTGAAGTCACTGATGTATCTGGCCGCGGTGTCGGTATGGATGTGGTGCGTCGGAATATCGAAGCCTTAGGTGGACGCATTGATATTGAGTCGGTTGAGGGCCAAGGTTCAACCTTTGAAATTCAATTGCCACTCACGCTCGCCATTGTAGATGGTATGAGTGTGTCTGTTGGCAATCAGATCTATATTTTGCCTTTAGTGCACATCATAGAATCCATTCAGCCACAAACGGAACAACTTAAATTTCTCGCTAAAGAACGGCTCTTAAAAGTACGTGAAGAGTACTTACCTCTACTTAATCTTTATCAACTGATGGAGATTGAGCCCAATGCGAAGAGCCCAGAAGAAGGCATAGTGGTATTGCTGGAAAGTAACCACAAGCGCTTTGGCCTGTGCGTTGATGCCTTAGTTGGCCAGCAGCAAGTGGTGATTAAAAGTCTTGAAAAACATTATCGTAGGATCCCCGGTGTTTCCGGCGCCACCATTATGGGCGATGGTAGCGTCGCGTTGATCCTCGATGTCGAATCGCTCGCATTGCACATTAAAAATTAAGGAAATAGCCATGGAGAGTCGATCAACTATGACCGCCAAAGTGGAATACAGCACCCATGACGAGGTGGAGTTTTTGAGTTTTATGCTCGGTGAAGAGCACTATGCCCTCGACATTATGTCTGTGAAAGAAATCCGCGGTTATGAGTCAGTCACCAAAATTGCCAACGCCCCCAGCTTTATAAAAGGCGTGATTAATCTACGCGGTGACATAGTGCCCATAGTGGATTTACGGATGAAATTTGCTGTTGGAGCAGTCACATATAACGAATTCACTATCGTCATTATGCTCAACGTATTCGAGCGTATTGTCGGCATAGTGGTCGATGCCGTCTCCGATGTGATTAAGCTATCAGCGGAGGAAATCTTACCCGCCCCAGAATTTGGAGTGGCGTTCGATAGCCGCTACCTTAAAGGCTTAGCCACGGTCGAGGATAAGATGATCATTTTAGTAAATATTCAGGCTCTGATCAGCAGTGATGAGCTGGGTCTAATTGATGCAAATAGTCTGACTGATCAGGAGTAACAATAATGAGTATCTTCAAATTTTTTGGCAATGATGAAGCGCGTGAACAAAGGGATGAAGAGCGTCAGCGCTATTTTCAGCTACTCGATAATAGTGGCAATAGCTTCATGATTGCTGACAGTCAGCGCAATATCATCTATGCGAATAAAGCCGTTGTCCGTTTGCTGCAAGAGGCCGAGGACGATATTCGTAAAGAGTTACCCCAATTTTCGGTCGCTAAACTGATCGGCAGTAATATTGATATTTTCCACAAAAATCCAGCGCATCAACGCAATCTATTAGAACGTTTGACTCAGTCCCATACTGCACAAATCACCATTGGCAAGCGTACCTTTAGGTTGATTCTGACGCCAATTATCACGGCTGAAAATAAACACTTAGGCACAGGTGTTGAGTGGATAGATCGCACCGAAAGTATCGAAGCTGAACGAGCAACTCAACGCATTCTTGAAGCGCTCAATAATACCAGTACCAACGTTATGATAGCCGATGCTAACCGTACGATCATTTATATGAATCGCTCGGTCGAAACTATGCTACGCCATTCTGAAAGTGAGATCCGTCAAGCCTTACCGCACTTTTCCGTGGATAAAATCATCGGTAGTTCGATGGATATCTTCCACCGCAATCCTGCCCACCAGGCGAGTTTACTCGATAAATTAGACCGCAAATATGAATCGCTGATTAAGGTCGCTAGCTGCCATTTCCGTTTAACCGCTAGCCCCATAGTGTCTAAAGAAGGCGAGCGCTTAGGGACAGTGGTTGAATGGCTCGACCGCACTATTGAAGTGCAAACTGAGCAAGAAATTTCCCGCATTGTGACCGCAGCAGCAGCGGGAGATTTCTCCCAAAGGGCGGACACAGACGGCAAACAGGGCTTCTTCCTGATGCTGGCGAACAACTTAAATTCGCTAATTGAAACCTCGGACCGTGGGCTACAAGATGTGGCGCGCGTACTGATGGCGCTGGCGGATGGCGATCTCACCACCCGCATTTATAACGACTATGAAGGCACCTTTAATGATTTGAAAAATTACTCAAATCAAACGGCTGAAAAGCTATCCTTCATGATCCAAGATATCCAGCGAGCGGCAGATACTATCAATACCGCCTCGGCAGAAATAGCCCAAGGCAACGCCGATTTATCCAGCCGCACCGAAGAGCAAGCTTCGAGCCTAGAGCAAACCTCCGCCAGCATGGAGGAGCTCACAGGTACAGTGAAACTCAATGCAGATAACGCCAGTCAAGCCAATGCCTTAGCATCTAAAGCTTCGGAAGTCGCGGTGGACGGTGGTGAGCTTATCCAACAAGTGGTACAGACCATGGCATCGATTAATGAATCGGCGCGTAAGATTGCCGACATCATTGGTGTTATCGATGGCATTGCATTCCAAACCAATATCTTAGCGCTTAATGCCGCCGTTGAAGCCGCGCGGGCGGGTGAGCAAGGCCGTGGCTTTGCTGTGGTCGCATCAGAAGTGCGCAGCTTAGCCCAACGTTCGGCCAATGCCGCTAAAGATATCAAGGCATTGATTTCAGATTCTGTGTCTAAAATCGAGAGTGGCAACAGCCTTGTCGGTAAGTCCGGCGATACCATGAAGGAAATCGTCATCGCCATTAAACGGGTGAACGACATCATGGCGGAGATAGCTTCAGCCTCTAATGAGCAGGCTATAGGTATCGATGAAATCAGTAAAGCCGTAGTGCAAATGGATGAAATGACGCAGCAAAACGCCGCCTTGGTTGAAGAAGCGGCCGCTGCAGCTGAAAGTATGCAATCCCAAGCACAACAACTGTCGGACAGTGTTGCCAGCTTTCGCGTAGACGATGAGGATGAAGCCCCAAGGCACAGTAACGCGCGATTAGCAGCGCCTAAAGCGAAAGCGGTGAAACCCCTTAAGCAGCTACAACCTGTAGCAAGAGCAAGGGCTACAGATAAACCTAAAACCAATGCGATGAAGCCCATAAAGCAAGATCAAGATGAATGGGAAGAATTTTAATTGAGCGAAAATAAACCATTGGATCGAGAGTTTGCCTATACCTCGGTGCATTTTAATACCGCAAGGACGACGCTATATCGCTTAGCGGGGATCAAGCTCGCCGATAGCAAGGATGCTATGGTGTATAGCCGTTTAGTGCGGCGGATCAGGACATTGAAATTAGCCGGATTTTCGGCTTATTTTGAGCACCTATTAAGTCATGAAAACGAGCATCAAGAATTTATTAATGCGTTAACCACTAATCAAACGGCTTTTTTCAGGGAACCGCATCACTTTGAGGTGTTAAAACAGTATTTAATCGATAACCCTGATACGCGCAGGATCTGGTGTGCTGCCAGTAGCACAGGGGAAGAACCTTACTCCATAGCCATTGTCGTCGCTGAACATTTCAACAGTTTTAAAACGCCTATCGAGATCATTGCCTCCGATATCGACAGCGGCGTGCTTAAAAAGGCTGAAATGGGCATTTATCCCTTAGACAGGATCGATACTGTCAGCGATATCCGTAAGAAACGGTTTTTTCACCGCGGACGCGGAGCACAGTTGGGGAATGTGCGCGTGGTGCCTGAATTAAAACAAATGATCAAATTTATTCGCATCAATTTACTCGATTCATTTTGGTCGTTAAAAACGCCAATCGATGTGATTTTTTGCCGAAATGTAATGATTTATTTCGATAAAGAAACCCAGGAAGTCATTTTAAAACACATGATGAACTCCCTCAGCGAGGATGGGCTTTATATTGCGGGGCATTCTGAAAATTTCAACATGTTCCCGCAAATTATCACTGCCGTAGGCCAAACAACCTATCGGCCAGTGAAGGGGCTCATGAGTGCTAAAACCTAATATCGAATATGCCATTTCAGAGCCTAATCGTTATCATGACCACCATTTTGGTTGCGATGCAGTGAAGATCTTGCCAGGCGAGTATTTTGCCACCCGTGAAGATACCATGATAGTGACAGTGTTAGGCTCCTGTGTGTCCGTGTGTTTGTATGATCCTAAGCTCAAAATCGGCGGAATGAATCATTTCTTATTGCCAAGCGATAACAGCAATTGCACAGGGGTGCTTGCCGACTCAGCCCGTTACGGTGTGTATGCGATGGAGTTATTAATCAACGACTTGCTCAAGCTTGGCGCGCAGCGTAATTCACTCGAAGCTAAGGTGTTTGGGGGCGGCAACATGTTGCGTAGTTTTACTGTACACAATATTGGTGAGCGTAATGCGGAGTTTGTGATTGAATACCTCAATCTTGAAAATATCCCTATCATTGCCGCCGATTTACTCGATGTGTATCCACGTAAGGTGTATTTCTTTCCCCATACGGGCAAAGTGAAAGTGCGCAAAATTAAGACCATGCACAACAGCACCATTCTTGACCGAGAAAGTGAATACCGCTTACGGGTTCGTAATCTCCCCACGGGCGGCGACGTTGAACTATTTGGTGATTAAGTTATGACGATCAAAGTACTCGTTGTTGATGATTCAGCGCTGATGCGCAGCCTACTGGGTAAAATGATTGAGGCTGACCCTGAGTTGTCTCTGGTTGGGCTCGCTGCCGATGCCTATGAGGCCAAGGATCTGGTGAATCAATTTCGCCCCGATGTGATTACCTTAGATATCGAAATGCCCAAAGTGGATGGTTTAACTTTTCTAGATCGTTTGATGAAAGCTAGGCCCACTGCGGTAGTAATGATTTCCTCGTTAACCGAGCAGGGCGCGGATGCGACCTTTAATGCCTTGGCCTTAGGCGCGGTGGATTTTATCCCTAAACCGAAATTAGACTCGCCCCAAGGTATCCATGATTATCAGGATTTGATTTTAGATAAGATCAAATCTGCCGCGAAAGCCAAACTCATCAAGCCGCAGAAATTTGTTGAGCCAGTACGGCCAGTGTCGAGTAAGCGGCCGGTATTAGCCAATACAACCCTGACACAGCATTTAGTTGCAATAGGTGCTTCCACAGGCGGCACCGAAGCCATTTTGTATGTATTACAGCACTTACCTGCGGCTATGCCACCGATAGTGATCACCCAACATATGCCAGCGGGTTTTACCCGCACTTTTGCCGAACGCTTAAATCGATTGTCGCGGATCACAGTTAAAGAAGCCGAGCACGGTGAGCGACTTTTGCCCAGTTATGCCTATGTTGCCCCTGGCGATCATCATCTTGAGATCATTAAAGTGGGCGGCAGCTATAAAGTGAAATTAACCCAAGATGAAAAGGTCAGTGGCCACAGGCCGTCGGTCGATGTGATGTTTAATGCACTGGCCCAATGCGCCGCGCCTAATATCAGCGCTATGATATTAACCGGCATGGGCAAAGATGGCGCCGAAGGTATGGTGGCGCTGCATCAAAAAGGCGTCACCACCTTTGCCCAAGATGAACAAAGTTGTGTGGTATTTGGTATGCCAAGGGAAGCGATAAAGTGCCGCGCGGTGGATTATGTGGTGGAGTTGTCGCAGATGCCGAGCAAGCTTATCAACCATTTAAGCTCACTGTGATTGCTGCTTTTAACGTGCTTTAAAAGTAATCATCAATATGGCGGTGAGCCAAACGAATGACATTACGGCCAGACTCATGCACCGGATGAGTGAATGGCGTTCAATCCTGCTCACTTGGTGAAAACACTAATTGATTTCGGCCTAAACGTTTCGCCTCGTATAAGTGCTTATCCGCCAGTAATAAGCAATCTTGAAACTCTTCACATTCGTCCGAGAACACTAAGCCGCCGCTGAGCGTCACTTTAAACTCGACGCCATCTTCGACAAATACAATATGGCTAAAGCTCTCGCGGATCGCATTTAACTTAGCAATGGCCAGTGGCTTTTGCATATCTGGCAGCACTAGCATAAATTCCTCGCCACCGTAGCGACCGGTAAAGTCCGTTTGCCGTAAGGATTGTTGTAACAGATGGGCAAAGGCCAGCAACACCTTGTCACCACCAGCATGGCCATAGGTGTCGTTAACCTTCTTAAAGTGATCTAAATCGAACATAGCAATACACACTTGAGAGTTAATTCGTTTAGCCACGTTATAGCAACGTCTCGCGGCAACCAGAATTTGGGTATGGTTTAACAGCCCTGTTAGGCTGTCGCGGCTTGCCGAACTGCGAATATCATGGCCACGTTGGGCGCGGGAAATCACCTGGGCGACAAATAAGCTCGGCGCAGTTTGCTTCGAAATCAAGTCATCTGATCCCGCTTGTATGATGCTGACTTTATTCTGCATCGTATCATCAGAGCTCAACACGAGAATTGGGCTAGAAGTGTATTTATCCAGTTGGCGGATCATCTTTGCCAGTTCAAGCCCGTTGACCTCAGGCATGTATAAATCGAAGATGAACAGATCGGGTTCAAACTGTTCAAGGGCGGGGAACACTTGCTCGGCACTCGACAAGCCTTTCACCATTAAACCGTGACTGCGTAATAGGCTTGAAAAATAATCCACCATAGATTGTTGGTCATCCACCAGTAATACCTTCAAAGGCTGTTTCTCTGACATCTTGAGAGATTGATGAATTTTGCGCACCAATAAGGTGGTTTCAGCGGGTTTGACAAAATATTCGCTGACATTGGCGCGAATGGCCAATAGCCGCATGTCAAAATCCCCCCGCGACGATAAAACAAACACTCGAGTATTGTTCTTCTCAAACTCAGTAGCAGCTTCGAACAAGGCTTCTTCAGTCCAATCGGGTAGAATTAAATCTAATAAAATCAGATCGAAGGGCGATTCATTTTGCACCACCAGAAAACTCGTGAAATCCAAAAAGTGCTGCACACTAAAACCGAATTCCCGCAGCTGTTTAGTGATCATAACTCCCACGTTATTATCGTCTTCTATGATGGCAATATGGTGTTCATGGCGCGCCTTTGATGGTTTATAGGGGCTTTGCTGCATTTGCGCCTCCACTACTGGAGCCGACGGTTGACCGCGCCTATTGTTTTGTAACAATTGATGGAAGAGGGTATCTAAGCTTTTAATGGTAGGCAGTTCGGGGGCGGGGGCATTGAGCAAGCCCTTAAGCTGCAACTCGAGTTTATCGACTATGTGTTTGGTATCCGACAACCCAAAGGTTTCGCTCGATCCTTTTAAGTTATGCACCTCGCGATAAACGGCGGACAACATGTGTGCGTCCCATTTTTTCCGCAATGAAATCCACAAGGTAATGATTTGCTTATTTTTATCCGGCAGCGCATGTAAAAATTGCCGTCTAAGCTGCTCCAACGAATCTTCAAAACTCATAGGCGATAGATATCCTAAATGATTGAGCCATAGGCCTTTATCCCGATGTCGTCACAGCCCGAGACGATGAAACCCTTTTACACTAATACTAAAATTGACTCTGTTCTCCACAGAAGGATGCAATAGATTCAATCAATTGCGCGTATTATCTCTCTGACTAATAGAGTGTAAACCACTGCAAAAAAAACGACGGAGAAATGTAGAGATGTCGCCTCCCTAAATAGACTTCCTTTTTAAATTGCCAATATTCGCGTTGTGGCATAAAACGAAAAAACGTAAAATATTTTATGTAAAACAGCAGGATAATGATGACGTGTATTTTGTATCAAAAGCGATTGTGATAAGTTAGCCTCATTAAAAACAATCACTTGTTGCAAAAGGATCGTTGTCAGTGAGCATAGCATTTTATAATGACCACGCCGAAATACTCGCGGTACAGTATTTGTCTAAAACCTTTGAAGAAGTGCATTCAAGTTGGTTACATCATCTTTTACCTCTACTCGCCAAAAATACACTGTCGATATTGGATGTTGGAGCCGGTTCTGGGCGGGATGTGCATTACTTAGCCCAAAAGGCACAGGGCAGAGAAACGCAAATTATTGCGGTCGAACCTGCGGTTGCGTTAGCGAAAATGGGGCAGGTGTTAACCCGAGATTTGCCCGTGAGCTGGATTGAGGATGGTTTACCTCAGTTGCAAAAAGTGGTTGGCCTAGCGCAACAGTTCGATCTGATTTTACTCAGCGCTGTATGGATGCATTTATCGCCCTCTGAGCGCCCACATGCACTGGCAACACTCTCACGTTTACTCAATTCAACGGGACTTTTAGTCATCAGTTTGCGCCATGGTCCAAGCCCCGATGCGCGCGTTATGCACCCCGTTAGTGCTGATGAACTGCTCACATTGGCTGCAGATTGTCAGCTACAACTTTTAGATTCGAGCCAAGATGAGACTGACAAATTCGGTCGCACACAAGTGCATTGGCAGACGCTAGTTTTTACATCCAAACTGATGCCAAGCGTAAATGCACCTGAAGCAAGCGTTATTATTCAGGAGCGACTGAATGCCGATTGATGCGAGAAAACAAGTTGAATTTATTAGCTATTTACAACGTCTTTTAGTGGAGGGTGATTTCGTTGCAACATACAAATTTGCCTTACTGCATGCGATCGCAGATGTCTGCATCGAACGGCCATTAATACTTAATGCCGATCCTGAACAGAGAACCGCCATCAGTATTGATGAGCTGGTAGAAAAGTTTATTGAACTCTATTGGCAACACTCTTTACCTTTTGGTGCCGTTAATGCGCATTTTGTTCTACTTCAAAATAATGGAAAGCAATCAGCCTTAATCAACAGTTTGATTGAGCTACGTAATCAAGGCGTTAACAGTTTATCCCAGTTAAAAGCGCATCTTAGTTATCCAGCTTTATTGCGTAAAACACGCGCTACCTTTAAAGAGGGTCCGTTATGGCGCTTACAAATTTTGTCCCGAAGCGCAGATTGTTTTCTTTATCCCCATGATAAAATGAAAAATTACATTGAGTTAAATCCGGGCATAGCATTTTGCTTCAGGCGATTTCACGATTTAGTGGTGTCATTGGCTCGTACTCAATGGGTGCAGAAAGTCGCCGAATTTCCCGCAAATCAGGTCGTTATTGGCAATAAAGGCAATTTAAGCGAGTTTCTATTTGGCAGTGACCGACAGACGATTACTCACGCCAGACCTGTACTACTTGATATCCAAAAAGGCCAATGCTTCTATTGCCATAAGTCATTAAAAGAAACTGGCGAAGTGGATCACTTTATTCCTTGGACACGATATCCTAATGATTTAGGGCATAATTTTGTTCTCGCTCATAGCAGTTGCAATAACAATAAACGCGATCATCTTGCCGCTCAGCACCATAAAGATAACTGGTATGAGCAAAATATTATCCAGCACGGCCAAGCGTTGCACTCTGAACTCAGCCGATATTTCGTCTGTGAGAGTGATCGCTCTGAAGCCATTACGACTTGGGCTTATCAGCTTGCAGGACAAAATCGCTCGCCTCTATGGCTCGGTAAAAAGACCTTTGTGCCTTTTAACGCGATAGATAATGACTTATCGAGCACAGCAATTTAGATATTGAGGAAAACGGGCGATGGATAGCCGATTTAAGCGTAGTTTTTTGATGTTGTTCATCATGGCGATTTTAGCGCTACTGATTGATCATTATCATGGTCGTTGGTTTCGTGTTGAGTTTTCCCAAGTATTTGCAGAGCTAGCTCAGCCGTTGCAACAAGTTTGTATAAAACAGAATTGGCAATGGTGTTCAGCGAGCTCTATGCCATTAATGACTCGTGTTAATGATCTGCCTAATATTAAGCAGCAAGTAGATGAATATCATGGTGAAGATCAGTACCTAGGTTGTGATTTGTTGACTGTGCAAGAAGGACGCATTGCACAACAAAAAGTGGGGGGGGTTATACTTGGGTTGATGAGAATGGCATAACTCATTTTTCTGATATAAATCATGCATCAGCTGAGAGTAAGTTAACTCAATATACTGAACCTAAATACAATTTCGAATTGAACATTGATTCCTTAGTCAGTACTCCACCGCCATTTTTTAGGGACCGACTGACCAGCACTATCAATCAAATCGATCAAATTTATCGTCAATATCTACCCAAGCGCACCCTACAGCCCATTAAGGTTAACTTGATGCTTGCAGGCAATTTAACTGCCTATAATAAACTTAAAAGACAGTACGCATCCACGGTAGGTGCAAGCCAAGGATTTTATTCAAGTCAGCATAATTTGGCCGCAGTTTGGCACAGAGAAGATACTCAAGCGTTTCGTACTGCAATTCACGAAAGCGTTCATGTCATTAATGCGGGTCAATTTGGTCATACTCCGCGCTGGTTTAATGAAGGCATGGCGGAATATTTTGAATCGCCCGCTTTTCTAGAAACGATTGATACAAATAATCGTTATGATGCCATCATTCAAAACAATTCCAGCCGAGGTCACGCATATCGTGTCGTTGACGAATCTATTTCTTTATCAATGGGATTGAGTGAACTATTAACGGCTTCAGACCATGATTGGCAGGGGCAAAAACAAGCTGCGTTATACCAGCATGCTCACAGTTTTATGGCTTTCCTCTTTAGCACTCGCCAAGGTCGAGTGACCTTAAAGCAGCTTTTGCTGCAATTGAGTGAGCAACGCTGCCAAGCTAAAGTAATCGATGAACTATTTACACGTTATCCTGATGGTATTAAACAACTGGATCATGATTGGAAAACGTGGCGTTAATTGAGTTTAAAAATCTTAATTATCTATTTTTAAAGGAAAGGTATGACAGAGTTACTAAAAGGGATTATTTCACTTTTATTGATAATACATGTCTAGTTTTGGAGGTTCGATGATGAAATCGATTTTCTTACTGCCCATATCTGTGCTTGTGCTGATAGGTTGTACAACGCCTAAATCGCCAAGCGAAGTGTATGACGAGTACAATGCTAAGGTACAGCAGGGGATGAGTTATCAAGAGGACAAGGCTTACTATACCCAACGTAAGCAAGCGGATGTTGAATCTAAGTTCCCACAGTATATGCAGCAGATGAAGCAGTCCCGCGATGAAGTGATCGCATCTTATCTTTCATTTTCAAAAGCGGCTGCCAAGTGCAAAGCACTCACCTTAGTGTCGCAGGTGATAGATGGGGATACGGCCGTCCTTGAATATGCACAAAAAGATCTTTGTGGTAATGCATCGGAGGCGAATGAAAAACAAAGAATTAGTATGATAAATGAAGGTGGTTGGAAAATTGATGAGCTCCAAATTAGTCTCTAAATCATTTGGAATGTCGTATCTATGACAGGATTTTATGAGTTTTTTAGCCTGCCAAACGGAGTTGAAGTTACTTGCCCCCATTGTGCTGGCTGCGCCATTTTTACCTTTGCCCATGTTTTTCGTTTAGAGAAAAAAGATGTGCATTTATTTGAGGGTCGGCAGTTTGAGAGCAAGCAGTTTAATCAAAGATTTGCTCATAAATGGCCTGGTGTGCTGTTTTTCCCTCCGCTATTGGATGCTTCTTGGCGGGAAAAATTGCCAGAAAAATACCAAGGTACTTCGACTTGGGAACATAGGGCGAACAGTGCTTTTACAGATGGTACAGATCTTGGTCTTATTTGTTGTTATCAGTGTATGGCAAAACAGAAACATCGACTTGAATGGCCCAATGATGCATTTTATTCCCTTGAGTTTAAAGGTCATTCACTTTGGGCTTTTAATAAACAGATGATGCTTCAGATCCGTGATTATATTCAGGCCAAAGATCGCAATGCGGTATTCGAGTCTGAGCCGATAGTCATTCGACATTTGCCGACAATTTTTAAGCTGGCTAAAAATCGCGAGATATTGGTTAAAAAAATTAATAAGCTAATTTATAGCCCATAGTTTCTACATACCTATTTCAAAGACTTGTGTGGTCAATCTCATCGAGTAGTTGTGTTAAGTTGTCTGTGACTCGGATATTTGCTTCTCTATTAGTTATTACAGTTAGCGGGTCTATTATCATGTCGAAATATCATATTGGCACTACCGAGGATGAATTCGAACCCGGTTCCGGCGGCCATATACTTCGTAACAAACTCGCGATAACCGATGAAGAGGATATGGCAGAGGTAGAGACTCAGTTGTTACTAAAGCTTTATGAGTACGTGTTTCAATCTGGTGTTATTGAAAGCGAGCATCTATCGGTTGGTATGCTCTTTGAGTGGCATCGAAAATGGCTCGGTAATGTTTATTACTGGGCTGGTGAGCGGCGTACAGTCAATATGGGAAAAGGTGGTTTCGAATTTACGGCAGCGGCTCAAATACTTAAGTGTCTCACTCAGTTTGAAAAGGAATATTTAAGCAAGTTCAATGGCTTAAATTCGTTTTCTAGAGACGAAGTTGTGAGTTACTTGGCTGAAAGTCATGTGGAATTTATCCTAATTCACCCATTTAGAGAGGGAAATGGACGTTTGTCACGTTTGATACTCGATGTGATGGCAGTAAAGGCGGGTTATCTCCCACTTGATTATGGGATTTGGGAACAAAATAGAGATTTTTATTTTAAGTCAATTCAAGCAGGGTTGGGTGGGGATTATCAACATATGGCTCGTTTGGTAAACGATGTGCTCAGCGCTAAAAACGAATGAAGTTTAGGCTAAGGTCAAATGACTGAAACGGCTTTTTTTGGCCTTCAATTTTGCTTCAACTTCAGCCGTAGTTTTACCCGTCTCAATAGCGGTTGAACTGGCCACAGCGCGATAGAGTCGATTTTGAGTCACTTGTGTGTTTTTTGATTTAGTTTTCATCGGATCAACCTCAATTAAGTGCATGAATTATAGCACTCTAGATAACGAATAGACAGCTGTGTATCCAAGGCCCAAAGCAGCAATACTTCATGTTTTACCAATCATATCGCTCTTTAGATATCGATAAAAAGTCGTCAGTAGGTTCTCCAATGACGACTCTTTTAATCAAGCTGACATAGCCGATTAAGGTTTATCAAAGCACAACATTACGCGCTTTTTCTTGCTTCCATTTCAGCTTGACTTGAAAGGTACTCATCGAAGGTACCTTGGAAGTTAATCACTTTTTTATCTTTAATATCAATGATACGTGTAGCGAGCGACGATACAAACTCACGGTCATGGCTGACGAATATCAAAGTGCCTTCAAAGTCTTTCAATGCATTATTGAGTGCTTCGATGGCTTCCATGTCCATGTGGTTTGTCGGTTCGTCCATGATCAGCACGTTGATGTCTTGCATCATTAACTTACCGAATAACAAGCGGTTTTTCTCTCCGCCTGAACAGTTACGGGCTTTCTTGTTCGCATCATCTTCGGTGAACAGCAAACGGCCTAACATGGCGCGTACCATAAGATCGTTATGCTTAGGTTGGCGCCACTGTGACATCCAATCCATTAACGTGTAGTCATTATCAAATTCGTCACTGCTGTCTTGTGGACAGTAGCCGATTGATGCGTTTTCTGACCACTTGATCACGCCTTTATTGTGTTCTAGATCATTGACTAAGCAGCGTAGGAAAGTGGTTTTACCCACGCCATTTTCGCCGATAATCGCTAATTTTGCACCGGCTTCGAGGATTAAGTCGCCGCCTTCGAATAGCAGCTCACCATCAAACCCGTGGGCCAAATCTTCGAGGATCAGTGCTTGGCGATGCATTTTCTTGCCAGCATCGAAACGAATAGAAGGGTGGATACGGCTAGAGGATTTGACTTCATCAAGCTTGATTTTGTCCATTTTCTTCGCGCGCGAGCTGGCTTGTTTTGCCTTAGATGCGTTGGCACCGAAGCGGTTAACGAAGTCTTGCAGCTCTTCGATTTCAGCACTTTTCTTGGCGTTACCTGACAATAATTGTTCGCGCAGTAATGCCGATTGTGCGAGGAAGTATTCGTAGTTACCTGGGTAAATGCGCAATTCGCCATAATCGATATCCGCCATGTGGGTACAGACGGCATTTAAGAAGTGCCTATCATGGGAAATAATGATCATGGTGCATTTACGTTTGTTCAACTCGGTTTCTAACCAGCTAATGGTATGGATATCCAAGTTGTTGGTTGGTTCGTCGAGCAGCAGAATATCTGGGTTGGCAAATAGTGCTTGGGCTAACAAGACCCGCAATTTCCAGCCCGGTGCCACTTGTTGCATTAGACCGTAATGGAAAGATTCTTCAATACCCGCTTCGAGAAGAATTTCACCGGCGCGGCTTTCTGCGCTGTAGCCATCCATTTCGGCAAATTCACTTTCAAGATCGCCAACACGCATGCCATCTTCTTCAGTCATATTCGGATTGGCGTAAATTGCATCGCGTTCCTGTTTGACTTTCCACAGGGCAACATCCCCCATGATCACCGCATCGATAACGCTGTATTGTTCAAACGCGAACTGATCTTGGCTTAGGGTACCGACTTTTAAGCCGGGCGTGATGGACACATTGCCAGAGGTTGGCGCTAAAGCTCCGCTGAGGATCTTCATAAAGGTCGATTTGCCACAGCCATTCGCGCCGATCAAACCATAGCGGTGACCATTGCCAAATTTCGCTGAAATGTTTTCAAACAATGGCTCAGGGCCAAACTGCATCGTGATGTTCGCGGTAGAGATCAAAGGAGCTTTCCTAGGTATTTGCTAACGGGGATTGTGACAAACAAGCCTCAAAATGAAACATGCGCTTCACCCACTCTAAGCCAAAATAGTAAAGTGGGGATAATAAGGTCGCGGAGTATACAGACTAAGGGCTAAATATGCGAGCAAGTATGTGATGCGCAGCCATAAATCGAGCCGTTTCAGTTGCGTTTATTTGCGGATCGGTGAAGGCGTGAGTTTATAGCGTTTGCATGATATCGCAGATATGCCGAGCTAAACTGCCAGCTTGCGGTATTATTTCTTTGTACTAAAGCCGACGCCAAACCTTGCTAGCGCAAATAAAAGAAGGCGTTTAGCGTATTTACCGTTATTATTCCCGCAGTTTTGTCGAGCAGCAGATTTTACGGCTAAAATTTAATGGCTCAGTTTGAAGGCTTTAGGACTGTAAGATCTAAGTGTCGCGAGTTTTGTAGCGAATTAAGTCACTCGTTTAACCACTCAATACCGTAAACTAATACCTTAAAATCAGCCAATTGGGCTGGATTTGGAATTCCCATGATAGAAGAACAGCAAAACAACCCATTACACGGCCTTAAACTCGAGACAATGATCACTGAGTTAGTCGATTTTTATGGTTGGAAAATTTTATACGCGGCATTAAAGCTAGGCTGCTTTAATACTAACCCGACCATTGAGGCCTGTATCATTTTCCTCAAAAAGACCGAATGGGCGCGGGAGAAAGTGGAAAACTTCTACCTATACCGATTCAAGCGTATGCCTAAAGCCGTCGGTGAGCAGTTTGATCTTAAGCCACGTGAACGTGGTTTTGCCTCGGGTATTGTCCCGCGTAAACCGATGGAGCTAACATTAGCCTCTATCGCTGAAATGCAAGCCAAAGCCAGCGCCGAGTACGAAGCGGGTAACCGCCGTCCAAATTCTGGCAAGCGCTTTGGTAATGACGCGGGTAAAGGCGCTGGCAAAAAAACTGCGGGTGGACGGGGAACGGGTTCTGGCTATGGTTCTTCCAATAGCAGCTCACAGCGTCGCAGCGAACCCAGACATGATTCAAGAAATGATTCAAGAATGACTGAGCGTTCAGGACCAAGCCCATCGACGGATGATAACGATCCTTGGGGTACTAAGCGCAGTTAATCCGATGTTAGTCGCCCTGAATGAAGTTATTGTTTTAACTGTGTGATAGACGATTTAGGCGGGTGAAAACGAAAGAGGGTAGCCGTAGTTCTCGGCTAACCTCTTTTTTTGATTAATAATTCAATTTATTGAATGCTAGTTAGCAAATTATCGGGGGTTATTATTTTGAATTTGCATATTTCCTGCATAAATAGTTAACCCCTTCAATTTTCGTTCGCGTTGCGCTAAGTGCAAATCGTTACCTGCATAACGCATTATTCGCAGTGGCATTTCAAGCAGCAAATTGGCCCTATTGCATGTCGAGTTGTTTGGCTATGCTGCTCCAAGGTAACCATTTAAACGCTTGGTTGGCATCGGGTAAGTGGTTGTGACCATCCTGTACCACCAGCATTCCCTGTTGCCAAACACCATGGCCGACGGGCAAATGCGTGACAGCCAGCCCATCGGTTTCTGAAGCGCCGTCTATGCTGGTTTCGCGGCCATTCTCCATGCCGTTTAAGTTCACCCCAATGCGGAAACGCCCCACTTGGGTATAAGGCGCGCTTGCTTGATAAAGCAAATAACTGTTATTACCTTGGCTTGAGACCACCAGAAAATCTTGTTTTTTCCCTTTAAGGGTCGCACCTTGATACAGAGAAATTCCTTCAACATCGGCGACTAAATCGCCTTCGGCCTTAATGATCAATTTGCCCTCTGTACTGGCATCTGCTTTGGCATTAAAGCGCCAAATGCCTTTGTCTTCTTCACCGATAAACAGCGCATGTTGCGCTTCATCGACCACACAACCTTCAACTTGGCTTGGAGTATGAATATCTCGCACGAGTTTGATACTGGGCCCATTTTGTTGCCAATCAACACGGTACTGGGCGATGCGGCCAGATTTCTCGTTAGCGAACACGTATAAGGTTTGCTCGTCTTGATACAAACACATGCCGTAAATATCCGTCATGTTAGTCGGCTGATTCGGGTATTCAGTAATCTTGCCTGCGGCGTCGATTTCATAAAAGGCGAGGCTGTCGTGTTCGCGTTGGGTTGCGATCGCGATATCGCGCATTTTTCCGCCCAGTTGTACCTGTTGGCGCAAATCGACGTTGTTGATCCTGCCAGATGGCAACGCTTGAACTTGCTCGCCATGCATATTAAAACTCAATAAACCCCAACGTTTGTTGGTGCCAAGCACCAGACTTTTTTCGGGGTCAGTGGGATGTACCCAAATGGCGGGATCGTCCATGGTATCGCCCGGTCTATCGGATGGCGTGCTCTCAACCCAAGCGGGGATTTCTACTATCATTTCTAGTTTAGCTTGTTCATCGCCCACGTTTTGGGCGCTCGGCAACGATGTGGCGAGTAACTTTTGTGGCAACAATTGTGGCAAGGCTTGCTCAGTAAAAAGATAACGATCGTTTTTATCATCATAGATAGCAAACGTCGCACTTTGTGCTTGGGCTGATGCGCTCGCATTTATGGCGAGGCTTAAGCGTTGGGCCTTGGTTACCGCTTTGGCTTCAGTTTTATCCATGTTTTTTGAGGATGGCGCGCTAAAACTCAGAATTTCAGTGCCTTTGTCGTCCATCACCTTGCCGTTTTTATCACTGAGCAGCAATTGACCGTTCAACAAGTTTAAGCCGTTGATTTGATTATCGATCGCGGGGAAGATGAGCTTAGCACTGGTATCAGCGAAGGGGCTAGCATCAAACTGCCATACACCCGCTTCGGGCTCACTGACATAAAGCATGTCGCCATCGATAGCGCAATCCGTGCTATTATCAGGAATCGATTGGCTGCGCATCAGCTTAGGTAAGAAATGCTCGGCATTACCCAGTAACCATTGTTCACTGTTGCCACTTTCACCGCCAAACCAAGCGTAGATATTGCCATCCTGAGTGCGAGGCTGAATACAAATCCAATTGATCTCGAAATGACCCATAGGCAGCAAGGGCAAGACATTGGTTGTCGGTTTGCCATTGATTTCTTTCAGCATAATAGGTCGCACGCGGTCGGCTTTGCGATCGAGCGTTAAGGCATAGGGATCGCTAAAGGCGAGTAATTCAAAGTCACCTTGCACCAGTAAACTCGCAGCAGGCAAGGGCGCTTGTGCAGTCGTTTGCATGCCTTGCTGCGTTTGTGTCATCGAAACGGTTTGTAACATCAGTCCTTGCTGTTCGCTGGCAAAGAGCCAGTGAGACAGAGTGTTATCGCTCTGTTTGTCTTGATTAAAGATGAGTGGCTGTGCTTGGCTGCCCTTATGGCCAGCTATGGTTTGAACAGCGGCGCTGATGGTGTTTGCCATGGCAGTTAAGGGCGTGTGACTGGCGATAAGGCCAAGTAATACGGCGTAAGATAGTAGAGTTTTTTTCATATTCTGCTTCGCTAGTATTCTGTTTTATCAGATTTTTAATAAATTTATCATCGACACTTCTCAGCAAACTTCGCAGCCCATTTTTAGCTAAAAAAGTCTACTCACAAGCTTGTTACTACCCTAAGTGCCGATGAGCGCGTTAATAGTTAGTGTATTGCAGGCCTAATTGGAAAGTGCGGCCATAGGCTTCGTACTGGGCGTTATAGTCGCTGTGACCTGCGTAGCTGTAATAGGGCTCATCGGTGAGATTCACACCTTTAAAATACAGTGTAAGGCTGGTGGTAATGTGTGCCTTTGCGACAAAATCCCATTGCAAGTGAGCGTCTTCATAGAGATCGAGACGTACATCATCAAGTTCAGATACTTCTTGCAAGTATTCCGATTTATAGGCGGCAGATAACCACACACTGGCGTAAGTGCTCTCATAACCTAAGGACAGGTTCGCGGTGATATCCGACTGACTTGGCATCGGAATATCGCGGCTGTGCTCTGCGCCGTCATCTAACCAGCTGATGCCGGCGGCGGAATCTGTGTAGGTTAGGTTAGAATTGAGCACGAGTCCGTTAAAGGGCTCGGGCAGAAAGTAGAATTCCTGCACATAACTGAGCTCAATCCCAGAAATGTGGGCACTGTCGCCGTTAATGTAAGTCACTGCACTATGGGCATCGACATAATCATCTCGTCCAGCTAAGTCTGCTTTGTAGATAAAGTTATCAATGTCCTTGTAAAACAATCCCGCCGACACGAGCCCAATATTGCCAAAGTAGTGCTCTAGGCTCAGATCGAAGTTCATGGATTCGAGCGACTTAAGATGGGGATTACCGAAAGTTAAATCGATATCGCCGTCATCTTCTTCGCGCAAATAACCTGGCGCGAGTTGACCAAAGGTCGGGCGCACTAAGGTGTTGGTCCACGCGCCGCGTAGCACTGTATTGTCAGAATAACGGTAGGTGAGATGCAAAGCGGGCAACCAATGATCTTCATCGCTGGTGTTGTTGATATCGATAAAATCGCCGCTAACACCATCGAAACCATGGCCCTTAGAATCCCATTGGTTTTGCTCGAACCTTAGCCCTGTGAGTATCCGCAGTTTACCGATATCTAAGTGACCCATAAGATAGGCGGCGTTGACATCTTCAGTAATATCAAAGTCATTGATGGTCGACTCGATGTCATCGCGATTGGCATCCGCGTCTAAGCTGTCCACCAGATCCCACACGGGTGAAGCGTTAATGCCCGCGCCAAAGCGGCCGAGACTGTAATCGACTTCATCACCTGAGTATTGGCTCAGTAACAGGGCATCATCGCTAACGCCTTGGTCGGCAAAGTCACTGTAAATCCACACTTCTTCACGATTGGTTTTATCGCGGCGGCTGAGTTTTAGCCCCGTTTTCACTTCGGCAGGATAGCCACCTAGACTCAGTTGGCGGCTGAGGTCAAATTGGGCGCTGTTAATGGTGTCTTTGGCTTTCGACTCGGCTAACTCGATTTCGTCCAGCTCAAAATTATCGGTTTGATAATAGCTTTCGGGCGCGATTATGTGCGGTCGTTGGGTATCGCTAAAACCTGTGTCATCGATTTTGGCGACAAAGTCCGCGCCGGCAATATCCCGTGGCTTGTCGGCACTTGCCGTACTGTGGCTTGCTTGATAATCGAGGGTCCAGCGCTCAAAACGGGTTTCTCCGCCAAGGACATAGGAAGTGATGTTTTGGTTTTCGCTACGGGATTTAAGTGAGCGCGTGGTTTTGCCTTGGCTGAGTTCGCCTGCTTGTAGCGGCGATTTCCACTTCGTCTTGGCGCTGTTGCGGGTTTCGGTGTCGTCAAACTCACTGTAAAGCGTGCGCAGGTATAAATCTGTGTCATCGCTTGGGCGATAATCAAAGTTCACCCCTATGCCTAAACGCTCACGATTGATTTCATAGTCACGATGATCGACTGACTCGAGCGCCGCATTGCCGTAACCTGTGCCATCGGTGAAATCCCAGTTGCCACCCGTTTCGACGTTATCTGAGCCAAAGTCGCGGTTGTACCAGCTAGCGCCGATGGCGATACCTAACTTTTCGCCAATGACATCGCTGTAACTGGCGGCCAATTTGGGATTGGTGTTATCAGTTAGAGAATCTTGGCTGGCTTCTGCGCTCAGGTTAACGTAGGTATCGTCTCGATCGAATGCTGATAGGCTTTTGACTTCAATCGCGCCGCCCAACGCATCGGCATCCATATCTGGGGTTAAGGTCTTGCTGACTTCAACCGATTGCAATAAATCTGATGGTACAACGTCGAGCGCCACGGCGCGGCGATCACTTTCAGGGGATGGCAGACGCGTGCCGTTCATCGACACTGAGTTATAATCCGGCGCCATTCCGCGTACCCGTACAAAACGGCCTTCGCCTTGGTCACGTTCAATAGAAAGTCCCGGTACTCGCTGCAGTGATTCGCTGATGTTGCTGTCGGGGAAATTCCCCAGTACATCCGCGCTCACCACATTGAGCACGTTATCCGCACCGCGTTGACGGTTCATGGATTTGCTCAAGGCGCCTTGCTGTCCGACCACCATAATGTGCTCAACATCTTTGCTGCTTAGGCTGACATCCTGCTGGGTCGTTTGCTTATCGGCAATCTGGACCTTGTGCTCCATCGGCATAGCGCCGAGGTAATTGACCACCAGAGTGTAATTGCCGTCATTAATGCCGACAAAGAAGTAGCGACCATCACGGCCAGCCTGTTGGCTCAGATTAAGCTCTTTGATAGTGACACTCGCGCCAGCTAAGGGTTGCTGGCTATTTTTGTCACGAACCTGACCTTCGAGTTTACCCACGGCGAGGACATTAGCGCTGAATCCGGCGGCCACAATGGCAAGGGTGATGGCCGATAACGGCGTACGAAATTGCATATTAACTTCCTATTATTTTGTTGGTACGCGAGTGATATCCGTGACGGCCAGTTATCCTCGGTCGCTACATCGCTGCATCGCTACATGAGTTGCAACATGGCGTCACGGATTTGAATCTGTGTTTTTAGTCACTGGAAACATTCAATAGCGGCAACGTTAGGGCAGGTTAATGTCAGATTTGTGACGGGATTTTGTAAATGGGGCAAACTTGCCCTCAAACGCCGCTTAATAGCGACTTTTTGCGAGAGCGTGAGCTAAAAAGACGCTTATCACAGTGGGCTTAGCAGCAAAAACACTAGGGAAGGGCTTGTGTATTTAAATGTTCTATTACTGATTTAAATATTTTAAACCAATTACTTGCATGAGTATTTAGTGTGAGAGTCCGTAAAGGTGAGCAAGCGTTGCCAGTATAATAGCCGACAAATAGCCGTAAAATCCCAAAGTGGTTGAGCTAATTTGCCGCAATCACGCTAAACCGTACGTCACCTTTTTGTCATAAAACTGGGTTAGCTTGCGGTGCCAATAGGGTGAATTCCCACTCCATTCTGCACAACAAAATCAAAAGGTGAGCTCTTGCATTATCCCGTGAAATCGCTGCGACTGGCCTGTGTGTATGGCTTAAGTCTGTTGATCATCTTTATCGTGCCGCTACTGCTGTGGCAGAACACGCCTGCGAAAGCCATTCCTCAAGTTGATTGGCTCGATATCGCCACCGAAGGAGCCTTGTTTGTGCTGGGCATGTGTTGGTTGATGGTGATTGTTTCGGCTCGTCCATCGGGGCGCGTAACCAACTTACTGGTGGTAGGTCTGGCAAGTTATTGTTTAGGTTGTTATTTAGATTTACTCGATGAAATTTTTATCGTTAAAACGCTGCCCGTGTATAACTGGTTTGAAAAGATGCCAACGCCGATTGGTCTACTCATTCTAACTTGCGGGCTTTGGCTGTGGCGTGACGAGCAAGCCGTCGTCAACCGTCAATTACAAACCCGCGAGCAATTCTATCGCCAACACCATCTGACCGATGGCCTAACCTTATTGAACGATGCGAAAGCCTTCGAGCACCACTTGCTAAAGCAACTGGCGCAGCAGCAACCCTTTGGGCTGATCATGCTTGATATCGATTATTTTCATCAATATAACCAACTTCAAGGTGCAAAAGAGGGCGATAAACTGTTATCCGATGTCGCCCAGTGGTTAAGTACCCAGCTAAGAAGTCAAGATTTGGTCTGCCGTTATGCTGGCGATCGTTTTATCATTTTGCTCAATGGTGCAATCGCACCTTGGGTCAGTACCATGGCGGAGCAGTTACAGTATGGCATTACAGCACTGGGCTGCGAGGTTTCAGTGGTGTGGGCTTTGCCATCTCCCAAGATGGTTGTGGATAAACTGAGCAGTGAACCAACAAAACGACCGCTTAAGGATGAAGCGCAGGCATTACTCAAATTACTCAATGAAAAAATGTCACAGCAAAAGTTAAACCGTCAGCCATCAAACCCGCAAACCACGACAGTCAGCGCGTTTCATGAGCCGCGATAAATGAGAGCCCTAGCCACTTGGCAAGATAAGTGTATCGACAGCCAACTGCTGGTGGCGAGCCTTGTGGGCTTATTTAAGCAAAGGGGACTGGATTGCGACAAATTACTGCGTGGTACGGGGATTTTCAGTGCAGATATCCGCAAACCTGGCCATAGCATTAGCCCGAAACAATTACTCAGACTGGTGGATAATGGTTTATCACTGTGGCCAAGTGGCGACTTAAGCTTTTTACTTGGGCAATTATGGCTGCCATCCCAAAGTGGCGCGCTAACTGCGGGGATGTTATGCGCGCGGGATCTCAATGAACTTGGGTTATTTTGGTATCAATTTCATTGGCTCACTCAGCCTTGGTTACAGTGCTGGCGTTGGCAGGGTGACAAAGAATGGCATTTTTTACTGAGTCTCGATTTAGGCACTCAGCGGCATAGACAGTTCTTTATTGAGTTAAGCCTGTCGTCATTGGTCGCCAGTTGTAAACAATTGATGGGGCAGGGTTGGCGTGGCAGTATGAGCTTTCCCTACGAGACGCCACAGAATATCGCCCAATATTATAAGTACTTCGGCACAGACATTAGTTTCGATGCGCCGCTGTGTCGAGTCTCGATGGCAAAAGCCTTTATGCAGCAACCGCTGTTATATGCGCAGCAGATCGCCAGCAGCGTTGAATCACAAGCTACACGCCATGCTGTGACTCATGCTGTCATTTCGCGCCAAAGTCACTTTCAATCGCCGCGCTACACACTGTTTGCCAGTGAATATAGACTCGGACTGGCGGCGGGCATTCGTTTGTCGCTGATGCGGGATAACTTAAGTTTGCCAGAAATGGCAGAAAAATTAATGATGAGCCCAGCGACCTTAAAGCGTCGCTTGGCCGAGATGGATTTAAGCTTTGGCCAACTCGCCGATGAAACCCGTTTAATCAAAGCGCTTTATTATTTAGCCACACCTTCGCAAGACGCCAACACAATTGCCAACTCATTATCCTTTAGCGACGCCAGTAATTTCAGGCGTTCTTTTAAGCGCTGGACGGGCCAATTACCCACCTATTTTCGCAGCTGGCTGGCTTAAGTCATAAGCGAGTAACAAGATGTCCTGCCTGTATTTTCAAGCGTATTTTTTGTTTTTATTTATTCAAAGCGTGAATTTTTATGCCTTAGAAAGTGAAGTTAGGTGAGAAATTTGTCGGCATTATATGTTCATAATTGAATATTTAACGCATAACCAATCAATTTCACCATTAATGGTTATTGCGCAAGGCTTATAAGCGTTATGCTGGCTGAACTGTGATTCCGCTGAGTGAGTGGCGAGTGATTATGGTAATGATTTTACCGGATGAATGACTAGACACTTTTTTATTGTCGCTATTTTGACTGTGCCATGGTCTCAGATAAACAATGCCATTTATACTCACTTTCCTATTGCAAAAACGTGGTGAACATTAAGCTGAAATGGAGCAACTAAGTGGTGAGTGACGAAAATATCACTGGACTTTATTTCATCGAGGGACTTAAGCGCATTTGGATTACTTATACATATAGACATCCAGAGCCAATAGATGACATCGACCATACGACATATATGGAGCTGCTAGATAAAGTAAAAAATACAGATGGAACGCGATATGATTTGTACACCTATCTCCTATCAAAACAAAACCAGTGCACAGACATTCTCCAATTTCTTAAAACACACCCGCACAGAGAATAACCTTTCCCAAGAAGATTTATGTGGTTTGCTCAGGCAAAAAAGCTGTCTGTTCGATACCTTAGATTCCATCACGATTAGCCGTTGGGAGCGAGGGGTTAACATCCCATCCCTTGCTAAACAGTCTGAAATTGTTGAAATATTTGGCTCTGAACTCTTTGATATTTATCGGGAGGATAAAAAGTTTATCAACGAAGGCTTAGCTTTGATTAATCTTTTTGAGTCCAACATAGAACGCAGTGACCATCCGTACTACCGCAATACGCCTTATCGTGTCGAATTTATCGAGAGCCACCATCATAACTTCATGGCGTTACTGCAACTCAGTTTGGTTTATGAAAGTAATCCGCGTTTATCCTTTGTGAGCCGTAAGTTATCTCAACCGTTTTTCCATGGTCTGTCATTAGTTGTTGCGTTTAGCTCGGGCGATCAGATAGTCGGACATAGTCTGTTTTGTCGCACTCAGGGCAAAATTGCCCTCGAATTTATGAATGATGAGGTGGACTTATTCGAGGTGATTAACCATAACAGCCAAGCCTTACCAGATACCTTGATGGTGTTCTCATCTTTTGGTGTGACTCCCTATATTGAAAACTACATGATGTCTGTTTATCTCAATGAATTGGCTGCGAGTCGCTCACTCAAGTTTTTAAGTTTTAATATCTGTGATGAGTCATTAAAACGAAAGTTAACGCAATTTAAGTTACCCATTTTCAAAGTGAGAACGATAGAAGGTTGCTGCAAACCGATAAAAAACTATTCGTTTTTCTGCAGTCGCACAGAGGTGATGGCAAATCGTAATCTACTCAAGCTTTCCGTCATTCCTTCATCAAAATCCCAAACGATCGATCCCATTTTCTTCATGCAGTTAGAGACCCCTATATGAATATTCTCATCATAGATGATCAGCGTTTTATTCGAGAAACCATGAAAGCCGATATCCATAAGTTCTTGGTTGACGATAACGTGCAGATCTATGAGGCCTGTAATGGTAATCAAGGCATAGAACTGATTATTGACATCGAAGTGGTGCTTGATTTGATCATCATAGATCTCAAGATGGACCAAGGAGATGGAATCGCAGTCATCAATATGTTGGCCTCCGAGCCCCGTTTTGCCGCGATTCCGATTGCGGTGATCAGCTCTTCGGATAAACGGACTTTAGAGCTGGTGGACAATATCATCACAGTGCTGAGGCTCAACTTGCTGGGGGTATTTGCTAAGCCTATCAACGTGAATGATATTTTAACGCCATTGTTAGAAGCATCCACGGATAGACATCATGCGCATCAACATCAATCGATCGTGCAAAACAGGGCGGCCAATATCAATGTGCGGCAATTGCTTAAAGATGAACAATTAATTCTCTGCTATCAACCTAAGATCAATCTAAAGACCAAGGAGATTATGGGGTTTGAAGTGCTGTCGCGGCTTTGCGATCAATCCAATGGCTATATTTATCCCGACGTTTTTCTGCCACTGGTTAATCAACAGGGGCTGAATAGCCTGTTCTCGCGGATGGTCATTTCCCAGGCGTTGCAATGTTGGTCGCGTCAACCTTTACTGACGGCGTTTGCGCTGTCGATTAACATTACCGCGGATGATTTGACTTGCGATGAACTGATTGAATTCATCATCGAATGTGGCCGTGAGCATAAACACATCCATTTGATTTTAGAGCTCACTGAATCACAAGAGATCATCAATCAAGATAGAGTGCTTAACTCAATTGCACGGCTGATCATCAACAATATCGATATTTCCCTCGATGATTTCGGTAAAAGTTATTCCACTTATGATCGCCTCGATGCGATTCCCTTTAAAGAAATTAAAATTGATAAAAGTTTTGTCTCCGATATGGATATTAATCACCAACATTATCTCATTGTGGAGTCCACCATAGCACTTGCGCAGAAGATGCACGTAAAGGTGGTTGCTGAAGGCGTTGAGACAAGTGCAATAGAAGCGATTCTTTCTGAACTAGGCTGCGATGTTGCCCAAGGCTATTTATATAGCCCGCCAATTGAAGGTCGTTATCTTATTGATTGGATAGCGCAATACAATAGGGAATGCCTAACCCATGGATACTAAGTCAACAATTAATAATGAGTTAACACTGGCCTTATCGACATTTTTTGAGCAATACAGCCAAGAACAGCAATCGCGACTGCGATCAACACTTATCGCAGAGTTGCAGCGTATGCGACTCGAGCTAGAAAAATGTAAGTCCAATGACAGTATCGAGGCCCTAACACATCAATTCGTGGGGATTGCTCGCTATTTGCAGCTTAAGAATACCGTGCCTATGGCTAATTCTTGCGAGCGTGAACAGTTCAAACATCAGCTAAACGATTTACTTAATGCCGTAATGGATTACGCCAATGAGCGTTAAATACAGTGCTTGCATCAATATGTTCAGTGGCTTATGGGTCACAATATTAGTGCTGTGGCTAACCTTGTCCCACTCGCTGTATGAGTTTGACGCTATTTACGATAAAAAAGCGCAGGCGGTTTTTACTTCCTCGCGGGATATGTTCTTACAACATAAGATCATGTTGGATGCGCTGAAATCTTTTTTTCACGCATCGAGCGAGGTGACGTCACAGGAGTTTGAGATTTTTGCCAAGGATTTACTTAAAATCAAATCTGCCGTCGCTTTTACGCTGACCCCCAGTCTTGAACTGGCCTATATCTCAGATAAAACGATGGCTACTGAGCTTAAACAGATTGAGTTAGTCAAGAATCTTAAAGGAGAACTTAAGGCGAGCCTTGCCAATTACACTTTGGCTGTGGTGGCAATTGATGAGCCAAATATGCCTTATCTCGTTTATGCCGTTTCTCATCAGCGGATACTCGCGCGAATCGAACAAGAGCAGGGCGTTTGCATTACCTATCAATTTGAACAGTCATTTGAGCAGTCCTTACTGCAAAACTCATCCTGTCATCATAAGTTAGCCAGCGGCCTATTTTCATTATTTAATTACTCTGATAGCCAAACCTTAGCGATCCCTGAATATCAAACCCGAGTGAGTTTACAGGTACAATATCAAGTGCCACAAAAAGAAGTTATCGAGCTTATCGTGATCATCCTACTGATTGCAGCCCTTGGCATAGTGTTGTCCTTCCTTTTGTACTTTAAGTCTAAAAATCAGCAAATTGTGGAGCAAATTAAGCTCGACAATCGCGCTAAATTAGCCGTGCTTTCGAGCATTAATCATGAGATCCGCACCCCAATCAATGCCATTCTTGGCTATAGTCGCATGCTAAAAAAAGCCCTCTCACAACCACAGGAACTGGATAAAATCGTCGATAAAATGGCCTGGTCTGCCAACTTACTCTATTCGGTTGCCGAAAATACCTTAAATTACAGTAAGGCAGAAGCTGGGCAGTTAAAACTGAATTTACATTCGGTGAACTTACACGAGTATGTGGGCAATATTCAGGACTATTATCGTGCATTTAGTGCAACCTCCGGCAAACGTTTACACATTGTAGTAAGTGAGTCTTTGCCGCAGTTTATCGAACTCGATGGGACTAAGTTATTCCAACTCATGACCAACATTATCAATAATGCGTTCAAATACAGTACGGGTAGCGAAGTGCATTGCTATATGGATTTACACCTTAAAGCGAATGCTAAAAATCAGCGCCCTGTGCTTAGGGTGCTGATCCGCGATTTTGGCGATGGTATGTCAAAGGAAGCGCAGCGCGCTTTAGTCGATCCCTTTATTCACGCCGCTAACTCACCTATTGCCGCGACATCGGGTATGGGACTCGGGCTCTATACGTGTAATCGATTGCTTGAGCAGATTGGCGGTCGGTTTAGGCTGCGCAGTCAAAAGGGCAAAGGCACCACAGTGTTACTGCATTTCCCCTGTCAGCTCAGCGCAGTGAAAGAACGATTAACACTTCAATATGATCAACAAAAAGTGATGATCATAGATGACAATCTGTTTAATCTTGAAATTTGTCGCGCCATGCTGGAGCACTATCATTTTCAAACCTTCAGTACTGATAATACAGAGCAAGCACTGAAGATGTTGGTTAACCATTTGCCACAGATTGTCATTGTGGATTACCGTTTACAAGACATGAACGGTTTACAACTGGTCAGGCAGATGCAGCAAGTATTAAAAAACCTGGTGAGTGATAACCCTATTGAACATCACTGTCGTTTCTTTTTGCTCTCCGCGAATGACTGCGATGATATTCCCGAGTTAGCGTCATTTCCTGAGGTGCATTTCATGCAGAAACCTTTTAGTGCCGAAGTCTTTCTCAGCAAATTAGCGATAAAAGACTAAATCATCAACATATTGAATGTTATATTTAAATACGATTTACTGGCTTCATCTAATTGGTACTGAAATACTGCAAATATCTTTGCAGTTAATGTGTTATCCAAGGTATAAGCGCGGTGAACTGCTTAGAACACTGCTACGCTAAACATATCTAAGTTATTTTTTAAATGTGTCACTGCTAGGAAGGCCGATGGATAAGAAACCCCTTGAATTGGTTTACCCATTTTTAACGGAAGCTTTGCGGCTGAGCGAGAATGGTCTAGCAGTGTTAGACAAACATAATCATTTTATCTTTTATAATAATACCTTTGCGAAAATGTTTGGTTTTGTTGATCAAGACATGGTCGGCAAGCATTTTGACGACATGATGCGCTTTGCCTTTACCCATAAACAGGGACCGAAAATTGAGCATGAAACCATAGAGGAATGGCTCGAGCTTATTCATGCGCATCAACGTAAATCGGCTTTTAGACGTTTTGAAGTGGATCTGGTGGATGGCTGCTGGTTACAACTCTCTGAACAGGTTTATCACAATGGCGATATGGTGATTGTTTGCACGGATATCACCCAGTTAAAACAGGTCGAATTTGCCCTTAGGAATGCGCAGACTGAATTAAATCGCCTCGCGCTCACCGATGAATTAACGGGGATTGCCAACCGGCGGCACTTTTTTCAGCAGTTAGAACATGAAATCAAACGCTTGGGTCGTTTACAATTGCCATTATGCCTAGTGATGATGGATATCGATAATTTTAAACTGGTTAATGATCGCTACGGCCATCAAGTCGGTGACAAGATATTGCAACATTTTACCCAATTCATCAGCACTCGAACGCGTCCTTACGATATTTTTGGCCGCCTCGGCGGTGAAGAGTTTGCACTGCTACTGCCAGAAACCACGGTTGATACCGCTCAAAAAATCGTAATGCGTATGATGTCATCCCTTGCCAATGAGGACATTTCTGCAATCGTGGCTGATTTTCAATATCAATTTTCAGCAGGCGTCAGCGCCTTAACCCCTGTGATTATTCGCCATAGCATTGATAATACTACTGATATTGCAGATGTGGAGCAGGTTGAATTGCCCGTGGGAACCGGAAGTCAGTGTCGCTCGGATGCTGAAAAGCTGGTGGCCGAGGCCGATAAAGCACTCTATCACGCTAAAACCCTCGGGCGGAATCGCGTGGTAATATGGGACGAGGTGATGTTACCTCGCCACAAGCCCAGCTAAACAAAGCATTCGACATTCAGTGCATTAGTACTCAAGGGAAACTGTGTTAATCAATCAGCAATATACCCGCCATGGACCCGATTACCGATTTGGTGAGCAGGTGACATTTCTTGATGTTAAACAAACCTTTGGTTTTAGTCATGTACGTGTTGGCCGCTGGGTTACGCGGGATGAATCGCGCCTTGCTGCGGATCTGGTGTTTGATTCGCTCGCCGATCTGGCCTTTATCTTAAAGTTGCCACCTTTGACGTTAGGGCTGCGCGAAACCGTGAGTCTGGCCTTTGGTCATGGCGGTCAAAAAGGCGTTCAGGCCCATTATGCGCCCGCGACTCGGGAATTGGCCTTGGCAAAAAATGCCGGTGCTGGCGCTTTAGCCCACGAATTTTGGCATGCGTTTGACCACTATATTGCCGCTAAGTCCTTCAAATCTTCGTCTAAGCGGTTTCAATGCGCGAGCGATCTTTGGTTGTCGGATCTGCCCGTCATAGAACATCCACTGAATGCACGCTTATCAGAGATCTTCAAGGTAACGTTTTTGAGTGGTAATGGCGATGAGCCCCATGATTATGTGCGCCGAGCGATTGCCTTAGACAAAAAACATGGCATGCAGTACTTCGCACGGCCAACTGAAATGATGGCGCGGGCATTTGAAGCTTGTATTGAATCCTATGATGCGATTTCGAATCCGTATTTAGTATCTGGGACACGCTTTTCAGCAATGGCAAAGGAGGGCGCTTATCCCGATGAAGCCCACAGAAAAGTGATTTTTAACGCTTTGATCAATTACTTCGAGCCACTAGGAATGGCATTGAGTAAACATCCGCTTGGCTGATTATAATCTTTTGAAAGTACGTCAAAATACGGTAAATGGCAGTGTGATGCGAGTACAAGCTTGGTTGGCAAGTCGACAAATTCGAAGCTGATTTAACGATTCAACGGTGAGTGAAGGTGTGAGTCGTGCCGTTTTGCTTAGTCGAAAGTGTTTGCCAGCAATAGGCCAAACTGTGGCGGATAGCATCGAGATATTGGGACGCCTGAGTATCCATTAAATACCAATAACTGGGTTTTGATTCTGGCATGTGATTAAAAAATAATGCTTCGGCATTGATGACTTGTTTTAAATCCGCATATTTCAGCCAAACGTCGATAGGCGTATGAGCCAGCGTAATCAACCAATCGAGTTGTATGTGTTTTGCGGAATGTGACATATCTGCCGATGGGGTTGAATCTTGTAAACGCGCAAGTAAATCAAAAGGATTGTCCGTTTTCATCATCATTGAAGTTTGGGATCCACGCGCTTTGTCTGTTGCAGGAAAATTTGATAGATGAATCGGTGGCAGAGTGAACTCCGGCCAGTCAAGTGTGGGCGCGAGCGTCTGCGCAATCCGCCGCTCGCCTAACCAATTATGCACCATACAAGGTAAGTGGTCTTCTGACGGTAAATCATTGGGCCTTGCTAAACTCGGAAACAGCGACATACGCTGCACTTGCACATGCTGAGACAACTGCTGCATCAACACAATTGTGGTTAAGCCAGATGAAGGCCAGCAGCCAAGCTGAGGCGTTAATTCAATCGCAACTTGTGTCAAAGCTTGGGTAAGCAAATCACTTTGCGCGTGACCTTGTACCACAAAAGCATATTTTGATTCTGCAAAACCGCCATTAGCGATATTCACTATCTGATTATTTTGGTTACTTTTCTCATTCCATTGAGTGCCGTTAAAGATAAATGTCGTGCCCGTAGTAGCTGGCTGCCAATTGCCAGAAGCATTACCAATAATGGTCACTTGCTCGAAGGCAAGTTCGCGCGCCAAAGTGTGCAGTTCGACTCGCGAATGCGGCATCTGCAAATGCTGGTGCATATGGGTATGAGACTTAGGCATAGGCTGAATATCTGTTTCACGGGTTTTAAATGGACTTCATTGTAATAGATATCTCCCTGAGCCCAAAGGCTTAATCCGCCAACACAAATCGGCATTAACAACATTTTTAAATTTAAAAAGAAATTTTAAAGATGAAGAGAGACAACTTGCTCAAGAACGGAGAATCATTAGTTTTTAGTAATTATATAGGAATTAGGACAAATGGAGATAAAGCAAGAAATGGTACACCCGAGTGGACTCGAACCACCGACCCCTACCATGTCAAGGTAGTGCTCTAACCAACTGAGCTACGGGTGCACTGTTTGAATTTCAAATTTAGACTCTTTGAAGAGAGTGGTACACCCGAGTGGACTCGAACCACCGACCCCTACCATGTCAAGGTAATGCTCTAACCAACTGAGCTACGGGTGCATCGTAAATATTAACTTGCTATTCAAAAGCGTTGCGCCTTGGAACGAGCGCTATATTAGGGGCATAGCGCAGGGCTGGCAAGCAAAAAAATCAAATTTGTCGTCAAATGGTGAATTGCTGTGCAACTTGTCCAGTGTTTCAACAAAGTTGTTGATATAACGGCAAGTTAGACTTACTGAGCACGTCAAACCACGAAGACATAAACAAAACGGCGAGCTTAATGCTCGCCGTTGCTTTGAATCTTGCCTATCCGATTAGTGATGCACACTGTCGCCTTCAATCAGGCTTAAATGCACACCATGTTTTTGGATGTAACGCAGTCGAATGAAAAATAGCAGCGCCGCCGAGGTGAGACCTGCAATCAATCCGGTCCAAAAACCGTGTGCGCCCATGGCAGGAACGATATGATCCGTATAAGCCAAGGTATAGCCGAGTGACATACCTATGCCCCAATAGGAAAACAGCGTGATATAAAAGGCACTGCGGGTATCTTTATAACCACGTAGGGCTCCGGCGGCAACCACTTGGACTGAATCCGATAATTGATACAGTGCCGCCATTAACATCAAGCTGCCGGCTAAAGCGACCACTTCAGGATCACCATTATAAAGCTCTGCAATCTGGAATCTAAAAATGACGGTCAAGACTGCAGTTGATAATGCAAGGGATAGCGCTAACCATAAACCCACTTTGGCGACCACTGCAGAAATATCAGCACGATCGCGACCCAAGTAATAGCCAATTCGAATCGATACTGCGATACCAATAGACAACGGCAGCATAAATACAATCGCAGAAAAGTTCAGTGCTATCTGGTGACTTGCCACCACAGTTGCACCTAATGGGGCGAGTAACAACGCAATAATGGCAAATAAACTCACTTCAAAAAACAGCGCCATTGCTATCGGCATGCCGAGTTTGGTCATTTTTTTCATCGTTTCAAAGTCAGGACGATGAAATTTACTGAAAGGAGCCAAGGCCGCGAATTTCTTATGCAGCTGCATATAAATCGTCATGGCAATCAGCATGGCCCAAAAAACCAAGGCAGTGGCAATACCGCAGCCAGCGCCACCCATCGGAGGTACACCAAAGTGTCCGTAAATAAAGATGTAGTTGGCGGGGATGTTCACTGCTAAGCCGACAAAGCCAATGACCATAGTCGGTAACGTGTAAGAAATCCCTTCACTACAGCCGCGCAGCACTTGATATAGCACAAATGCGGGCGCGCCCCATAAAATACCGTCGAGATATCCAATGGTTAAGCGGTATAATTCGGGTTCTAAATCCATATGGCCAAGCACAAAGGGCGCTGATGCGAGGAAAATCATCACGCCAATGCCACCAATGATGGCAAGATAGGCACCTTGAAAGGCCAAAGGTTGGATGGCTTTTTGATTATTCGCTCCATTGTAGTGGGCAAATAAAGGCGTAAAAGCCATCAGCAAACCTTGGACAAACAGAATAGCGGGTAACCAAAGGCTAGTGCCGACCGCCACAGCGGCCATATCAACCGCGCTAACACGGCCCGCCATAACGGTATCAATAAAGCCCATCATGGTCTGAGTGACCTGAGCTATTAGCACCGGCAGCGCCAATTGGATTAAACGTTTGGCTTGATAGCCTGAATTATTCATAAATACAGCCTTTAACGATTAAGCGAGCAGAAAATGTTTACAGGTATAGTTCAAGCCACCTGCGAGGTGGTTGCAATACATAAGAAAGATGGCCTAAATACCCTTGAGGTAGCGTTCGAACCTGATTTGCATGAGGGACTTGCGATTGGTGCAAGTGTGGCAAATAACGGGGTATGTCTTACTGTGACTCAGGTCGTTGATGATAGGGTATTTTTCGACGTAGTGGAAGAGACCTTGCGACTGACGAATCTGGCTAATTTGTCTATAGGTCAAAGCGTTAATGTTGAGCGTTCGTTGACTTTTGGTAGTGAAATTGGTGGTCACATTCTCTCCGGCCATATTCATACCAAGGCTAAAGTCGTCGATATTAGCCATACAGAACAGCATTATGATCTGACACTGGGCATTGAGCCTAAATGGATGGATTACATTTTTTATAAAGGTTTTGTTGGCGTTAACGGCTGCAGCTTAACGGTAGGCGAGGTGAGTGACTCCGGCTTTAAGTTGCACTTAATTCCTGAAACCCTAAAGCTGACCAATTTAAGTCAGTATAAAGTGGGTGATGAACTCAATATTGAGATCGACAGCCAAACGCAAGTTATCGTCGACACTGTCGAGCGCGTGCTGGCCAGACGTTTTAACGAACAAGCCCGTTAGTTTCGTGACATCGCAGCCTTTAGTGCAATCTCGTTTAATAAATTTGCTCGTCGTCTGAGTCGATATACAGCTCAACGGTACGTCTCAATTCGTCGATATGTAAGCGTAAGTGAATGGGATTACAACAAATTCGGCAATCATCGTAATAATCTTGATCTCCGCAGCTGGCATCGATACTGATATCTTGATGGTGCCCGCAGTGGGGACAAGCAATAACTTTGTTCATGACTCTCATGGTGTAACTCCTTATAGCTAATAGAAGAAAGCCACAATAGAGCAGAGCCCCAATAGAATAGAGCGAATCGCTCAGTTCAATCAGCACATCTCACACTTAGTTCGTTCATCGCACCTATTGTTCTGCGCGTTGGCTTTGCAAACCTGAGTGCTGTTTATGTTCGTCCTATTCGAGTACTTCTATTTAAGTGCTTCCTATTTGAGTATACAGCAGAGTGCAGTGCGCTGACTTAGACGAAGTCGGTCTCAAAACGTAGCATGATAGACCTTCTGGTTAAATGCTTTGCTTAGTGGATAAATAACCATTTAGATTTAGTCCTTAACCGTGACTAACCCTTCCATTTCGCTGCTGTGTAACACGCCATCGCGGGCATTTTGGGTAATATCCAGCGTTAAACGCTGCATCTGTAGCTCAAGCTCACTTTTAATATCAACGAGTAATACTTGAGTATCGATCTGTGGTTCGTTTGTACTTACATGCTGCGGCTCAGGTAAAGCGGCGGCTGTGTTCGTGAGTGCCACAGCCAGTAGAATGCAGTTCAACATATCAACTCCCTTGTCATGTTTTCAGTGATGGCTAATAAACTGGCGCCAGAATAGGGGAGTTAGATGACCGCTAAGTTACCAAGACACTGCAAAATCATGAATTTGCTTTTTGCTTTCAATCCCAATTCTGGCCAATATGCTTGCGCCTTTTAGCTACAATCCCTTAGAATAAACGCCCTGCTACGCAAGGCGGCTAAGACTCCTGTACTGTCTTAACCTAGCGAGCATTTCTCTTACATTAACTAAAACCAAGTGGCCCTACGTGTGGGTCACCACTGGAAAGGACATTTCATGCCTGTAATTACACTTCCCGATGGTAGCAAACGCGAGTTTGCTCATGCTGTATCGACTCTCGATGTTGCCGCCGATATTGGCCCAGGTTTAGCGAAAGCTTGTATCGCTGGCCGCGTTAATGGCGAATTAAAAGATGCTTGCGATCTCATTGAAACCGATGCAGAGCTATCAATCATTACCGCCAAAGACGAAGAAGGTGTTGAAATTCTTCGCCATTCTTGCGCACATTTATTAGGTCACGCGATTAAGCAAATGTGGCCAGAAACCAAGATGGCGATTGGTCCAGTTATCGATAACGGCTTCTACTATGATATCGACCTTGAGCACAAGCTGACTCAAGATGACATCGATGCCTTAGAAAAGCGCATGCTTCAACTGGCCAAAACTAACTATGACGTAGTAAAACGTGTGGTTAGCTGGCAAGAAGCGCGCGATACATTCGCGGCGCGTGGCGAAGATTATAAGATTGCCATTCTGGATGAAAACATCAGCAAAGACGCGACGCCTGCGCTGTATCATCATGAAGAATACACTGATATGTGTCGTGGACCGCACGTACCTAACATGCGTTTCTGCCAACATTTCAAATTAATGAGCATTGCTGGCGCTTACTGGCGTGGTAACTCAGAAAACAAGATGTTGCAACGTATCTATGGTACTGCTTGGGCTGACAAAAAAGCCTTGAGCACACACTTAACCCGTCTTGAAGAAGCGGCTAAGCGTGACCACCGTAAAATCGGTAAGCAGCTCGACTTGTATCACATGCAAGAAGAAGCACCAGGTATGGTGTTCTGGCATAACGACGGTTGGAGCATCTTCCTCGAATTAGAAAGATTCATTCGCCGTAAGTTAAACCAATACACTTACCAAGAAGTAAAAGGTCCATTAATGATGGACCGCGTGTTGTGGGAACGTTCTGGTCACTGGGATAAATACTCAGAAGCCATGTTCACGACCAGCAGCGAAAACCGTGAATATGCTATCAAGCCAATGAACTGCCCAGGCCATGTGCAGATCTTCAACCAAGGGTTGAAATCTTACCGCGACCTGCCATTACGTATGGCTGAGTTTGGTTGCTGTCACCGTAATGAACCTTCTGGTTCGTTACACGGATTAATGCGCGTACGTGGCTTTACCCAAGACGACGCCCATATTTTCTGTACTGACAGCCAAGTTCAAGAGGAAGTGAGTGCTTGTATCCAGATGGTTTACGATACATACGCCACCTTCGGCTTTGAAAATATCGTGGTAAAACTGTCGACTCGCCCAGAAAAACGTATCGGTGACGATGCGATGTGGGACAGAGCGGAAGAAGCGCTTAAGCAAGCTCTGCGTGACAATAATATTGAATTCACCATTTTGCCAGGTGAAGGCGCGTTCTACGGACCAAAAATCGAATTTACTTTACACGATTGTTTGGACCGTGCGTGGCAATGTGGTACTGTGCAGCTCGATTATGCGTTGCCAAGCCGTCTTGGTGCAACTTACGTTGCCGAAGATAATAGCCGTCAGACCCCAGTGATGATCCATCGTGCCATTTTAGGCTCTTTGGAACGATTCTTGGGTATCTTGATAGAAGAATATGCAGGACGTTTCCCAACTTGGTTAGCCCCAATGCAAGTTGTCGTGATGAATATCACTGATAAACAGGCTGATTATGTTGAAGAAGTCGTAAAATTCTTCAAAGAACAAGGTATTCGAGCGTCTTTTGACTTGAGGAATGAGAAAATAGGCTTTAAAATACGCGAACACACCTTAAGGCGTGTCCCTTATTTGTTGGTCGTTGGCGATCAAGAAATGGAAAATAAGGAAGTAGCGGTGCGTACCCGTGATGGTATCGATTTAGGTAAGATGCGACTTGAAGATTTCGCCACTAAAATCCATCAACAGATTTCGCTCCGTAGTCTCAAATTGTTGGAGGAATAGGTCATAAAGATCAAAAAAACAGCAGGGCGTCAGCCGGCCCCTAATAGAATCAATGAAGAAATCACAGGTGTACCAGAAGTACGCTTAACTGGCATTGATGGTGAAGCTATTGGTGTGGTAAGCATCAGAGATGCTCAGAATTTGGCAGATGAAGCAGGTGTAGACCTGGTAGAAATCAGCCCAAATGCTGAACCTCCAGTATGTCGCATTATGGACTACGGTAAGTTCCTTTTTGATAAGGCTAAGTCAGCCAAGGAACAAAAGAAGAAGCAAAAGCAGGTTCAGGTCAAGGAAATTAAATTCCGTCCTGGAACTGACGAAAACGACTATCAGGTAAAACTACGCAACCTGATACGTTTTCTGGAAGACGGGGACAAAGCGAAGATTACGCTACGTTTCCGAGGTCGCGAAATGGCACACCAAAACCTGGGTATGGATCTATTGAACCGTATCAAGGCTGATTTGGACGAGTATGCGGTTGTTGAATCTTTCCCGAAAATGGAAGGCCGACAAGCAATTATGGTGCTAGCGCCTAAAAAGAAATAAGTAGGGCAAAACTTAAAGTAGCAAAGGCCTATGGCCTTTGCTCGCCTTGCTTTTTATTAAACATCCCAATGCGGAGTTTTAGAAATGCCTAAAATGAAAACAGACAAGGGTGTAGCGAAGCGTTTTAAGAAAACCGCTAATGGTTTCAAGCGCAAGCAAGCACACTTACGTCACATTTTGACGAAAAAAAGCACTAAACGTAAACGTCACTTACGTGCCAAATGTTTAGTATCAAAAGCTGACGTTCCAGCAATCGCGCGTCAATTACCTTACGCTTAATTTAGGAGTTTAGAAAATGCCAAGAGTTAAGCGTGGTGTAACCGCTCGTGCTCGTCACAAGAAAGTTTTAAAACTAGCTAAAGGTTATTATGGCGCTCGTAGCCGTACTTACCGTGTTGCTGTTCAAGCAGTAACTAAAGCTGGTCAATATGCTTACCGTGACCGTCGTCAGAAAAAACGTCAATTCCGTCAACTTTGGATTGCACGTATTAATGCTGCCGCTCGTCAAAATGGTCTGTCTTACAGCCGTTTCATCAACGGTCTGAAAAAGGCGTCTATCGAAATCGATCGTAAGATTTTGGCTGACATCGCTGTATTCGACAAAGTTGTATTTGCAACTTTAGTTGAAAAAGCAAAAGAAGCGTTAAACTAAGAAATTAGTTTGTTGCTGTAGAGAAGGGACCATTTGGTCCCTTTTTTTGTGCGCCATTTTTGACTTAACCCAATGATGTTATTTACTTAAACACTTATAAGCGCTTATCTAACTGATACAAGATTAAGCATCGTGAAGCAAAGACACGAACACGCGTGAACAGTACTGATTGGCAAGCTCACAAAATTTTTGTAATCGCTTAAGGATTTTGGACTAAAAAAATAGCAGGCTAAGCCTGCTATTCGTTGAAAAATCGAGTCTAGTTACTTTTTAGCGTCTAAATAACGCTCAGCATCGAGTGCGGCCATACAACCTGTGCCCGCAGAAGTAATCGCTTGACGATAATGTTGGTCCATCACATCACCACAAGCATAAACACCTTCGATACTGGTTTGCGTGGCGTTACCTTGCAAACCGCTCTGTACTTTTAAATAACCGTGGTTCATTTCCAACTGGCCTTCAAAAATACCGGTATTAGGGCTGTGACCAATGGCGACGAACACACCAGCAACGGCTAAGTCAGTGATCGAGCCATCTTTAGTGCTCTTCATCTTCAGGCCGTTTACACCCATAGCATCACCAACCACTTCATCCATGGTTTGATCTAAGTGAAGGATGATGTTGCCATTGGCAACTTTGTCCATCAGACGGTCGATCAGAATTTTTTCTGAGCGGAAGGTGTCACGACGGTGGATCAAATGCACTTCAGCGGCAATATTGCTTAAGTACAATGCTTCTTCAACGGCAGTGTTGCCGCCACCGATCACAGCAACTTTTTGATTGCGGTAGAAGAAACCATCACAGGTAGCACAGGCTGATACGCCGCGGCCCTTGAATGCTTCTTCTGACTCTAATCCTAAGTAACGGGCAGAAGCGCCAGTTGCGATGATCAGCGCATCACAGGTGTACTCACCGTTATCGCCTTTCAAACGGAAAGGGCGCTCAGTTAGAGTCACTTCGTTGATGTGATCGAACAAGATTTCAGTATCGAACTTTTCAGCATGCTTCTGCATACGTTCCATCAGCGCTGGACCGGTTAAGTCATCCGCGTCACCTGGCCAGTTTTCAACTTCAGTCGTAGTGGTTAATTGACCACCTTGCTGCATACCTGTGATCATCACAGGTTTTAAATTAGCACGCGCAGCATAAACGGCTGCGGTATATCCTGCTGGGCCTGAACCCAAAATCAATAAGTTACAATGTCTGACCTGGCTCATTTTTATCTCCGTGCCTTTAGCAAATTGCAAGGATTGTAGGGAATTTACCTGTGGGGGTAAAGTGTTGGAGGGCGATTCTTTTAGATTGCGCTAATCGAGTCAGTGCGCTTTGGTATTCAGAGTGTCAGTTTTACTTTACTGCGGTGAAATAAACAGCTTGAGAAGGCATGACTAGCGAAAGCACGGGACAAGTTTGGATACGGGAGATTATCGATTCGCATGCTTGAGCTTTGGTTCTGGCCAATAAAAAATCGGCCTCAAGAGAGTCGAGGCCGATTTGGATTATTTGCTAGATAAAGCAAACGCAATGTTACATCGAAAGCTTAAGCTAATTAAACGCTTATGCCAGTAATGAAACTGGAGAGGTGAACGCTAAGTTCAGGGCGTGAGCCACTTCCTTACAGACCACTTTACCGTGCATCACGTTTAAGCCATTCAATAAGTGCTTGTCTTGCAACAGCGCTTCTTTATAGCCTAAGTTAGCTAACTTAAGAATATACGGTAGCGTTGCATTGTTAAGTGCGAAAGTTGAAGTACGAGCAACCGCACCTGGCATGTTCGCCACACAGTAATGCACAACATCATCAACGATATAAGTCGGATCTTGGTGAGTGGTTGCGTGTGAAGTTTCAACACAACCGCCTTGATCGATTGCTACGTCAACGATGGCACTGCCCGGCTTCATACGTGAAATCATGCTACGGGTAACCAATTTGGGTGCCGCAGCACCTGGGATCAGTACGCCACCGATCACAAGATCGGCTTCAATAACATGACGTTCAATTGCATCGGCAGTAGAGTAAATGGCTTTTACGGCAGAGCCGAATTGCACATTTAAGCGACGCAGTGCATCAATGCTACGGTCAAGTACAACCACATCTGCACCCATGCCAACCGCCATTTGTGCAGCGTTAGTACCGACCATACCGCCGCCAATGATCACGACTTTAGCAGGTTCAACACCTGGTACGCCGCCCAGTAACATACCGCGACCACCAGAAGATTTCTCTAATGCCATAGCGCCAGCTTGGATGGACATACGGCCAGCAACTTCTGACATTGGGGCAAGTAGGGGCAGGCCACCACGGTCGTCAGTCACAGTTTCGTAAGCGATACATACGGCACCACTTTTAATTAAATCTTCAGTTTGCGGTAAATCTGGCGCAAGATGCAGATAAGTAAATAAAATCTGATCGTGACGCAACATAGCGCGTTCAACTGCTTGAGGCTCTTTTACTTTTACAATCATCTGCGCTTTAGCGAAAACTTCAGCAGCAGTCGCTAAAATTGTGGCGCCAGCATCAATATAATCTTGATCTGAAAAACCAATACCTGTGCCAGCATTTGTTTCTACAAAAACTTCGTGACCTTTGATCGCTAACTCGCGAACACTAGAAGGAACCATACCGACACGATATTCGTGGTTTTTAATTTCCTTGGGAACACCAATAATCATCTTTGAGCCTCAATTGCCTGAAAACCCACTTTTAATGGGCATAATTGTTATTTTATCGTGACCTGAACGTGATTAATTCAGGGATATCTAGTATAGTATCGGCGACGCAGTTTATGCTGCTGAACTTTCGGCATACGTAGAATAAAATGTTGTTTTAGTGATAAAGCAAGGTTAAATAAATGGCATATAATAAAAAGAGTCCTGTAAAAGACTTGGATCGCATCGATCGCAACATTCTTAACGAATTACAACTTGATGGCCGCATTTCTAATGTGGAATTATCAAAAAGAGTCGGACTTAGTCCAACTCCGTGTTTAGAAAGAGTGAAACGACTCGAAAAGCAAGGTTATATCAATGGCTATACCGCATTGGTCAATCCTCATTTCCTGGGTGCATCCCTACTGGTATTCGTGGAAATCACCTTAAGCCGTGATACTCCCGAAGTGTTTGATAAGTTTAACCGTGCAGTGCAGTTACTCGACGACATTCAAGAATGTCATCTGGTTTCAGGCGATTTTGACTACTTACTGAAAACTCGTGTTTCAGATATGTCGGCTTATCGTCGCTTGTTAGGTGAAACCTTGTTGAAATTACCTTCCGTTTCCGACACGCGCACTTATGTCGTGATGGAAGAGGTTAAACACACCAGTCGCGTAGCGATAAATCATCTACTCTCAGATATCTAAATTACCCTGATTGTTTGGTTTTACAATAAGGGGCTTAGGCCCCTTATTTATTGTTCAAGTCAGCACAACTATCCCGTTTAACATCTACTACAACTAACCTTGTCATTGCCCTTAAGTTCGCCAACTTAGGGGCTTATTTTTGTGGCATTTTTAAGCAGAGTTGTTAACGGAAGTGTTTGTGTAATAACTCATTCCTCTCCAAAAGCACACTTAAACACCCCAATAGGTTAATTTTTGCCAATCATGGCCAATTCTGCACAGAAAAACAGGCTAATGTGCTCCACATTTAGTGGGATTCTGGTATCGTTAGGCCACCTGTTTTCACTTTTTATGGATTACGTCGTTTGTCTCAAGGAAATAGTGTACGCACGCTCACTGGCCTGCAACGTCTGCTGGAAGGCGGACTCATCATTTGTTGTGTCCTCGCCACTTATATTTTACTCGCATTGACGAGTTTTAGTCCGTCTGATCCTGGTTGGAGTCAGTCGCATTTTCAAGGCGATATTAAAAACTGGACCGGAGCAGTAGGGGCTTGGATAGCCGATATTCTGTTATATTTCTTCGGCGTGACGGCTTACATCATGCCAATCATTGTCGCGTCAACCGGCTGGCTGCTGTTCAAACGCGCCCATCATTTGCTCGAAGTTGATTACTTTTCAGTGGCCCTGAGATTGATTGGATTTTTGCTGATCATCCTTGGGTTTTCTGCGTTGGCGAGTATGAACGCTAACAATATCTACGAGTTTTCGGCAGGCGGGGTGGCGGGCGATGTGATCGGCCAAGCCATGCTGCCGTATTTTAATAAACTCGGCACCACCTTATTGCTGCTGTGCTTCTTAGGTTCTGGCTTTACCCTGTTGACGGGGATCAGCTGGCTGACCGTGGTCGAGAAAATCGGCTTAATCTCTATTTGGATTTATAAGAAACTTAAATTATTACCGCAAGCGATGAAACGTGAGCGTGAAACCGAAGATACCCGTGGTTTTATGTCTGTGGTCGACAAGTTTAAACAGCGCCGCGAATCACAATACGTGCTTGAGAAGCCGCCAGTCGTTGCCACGCCAAAGGTACGTGAACGTCATATTGGCCGCAGAGCCGAAATAACCCCAACCCTGTCTACTGCCGCAGATGAAGGGTTTATTACCGAAAGCATTAATACTGACGAAATTGCACCACAAAAAACCAAGCTATCTGCCCTTGCAAAAATTTTGAGTTTGAATGGCAGTAAAAGCAAAAATGCACAAAGGGTTGAGCCTCAAATCGATCAAGAGGATTTTGCCGCCCATGGCAATTTTGAAGCGCCACCTTGGTTAGCTGAACCTCAACATGCAAGAAATGATGAGCAAGAAAGAGCCGATTTCAATTCTCATTCATTCGATCACGACGACAATGAACCTGTGTTTAACAGCCAAACCTTGGCGGAAGATGACGATGAAAGCTTAGGCTTTACCGATGATGACATCATTGATTTTGATACAAAAGCCTCAACGGGCGCCGTGAATCAAGCCCAGCGTAAGAAGCAAGATCAAAAAGCGAAGATTGTGGATGGCATTGTGGTGTTACCGGGACAAGAAGATAAACCAGCTCCGAAGAAACCAATGGACCCGTTACCCAGCATCAATTTGCTTGATGTGCCAGATCGTAAGAAAAACCCGATCAGCCCAGAAGAGTTGGATCAAGTCGCTCGTTTGGTTGAGGTGAAGTTAGCCGATTTCAACATTATCGCCAATGTGGTGGGGGTGTATCCAGGTCCTGTGATCACGCGCTTCGAATTAGAATTAGCGCCTGGCGTTAAAGCGTCTAAAATCTCTAATCTGTCGAAGGATTTAGCCCGTTCACTGCTGGCTGAAAGTGTGCGCGTGGTTGAAGTTATCCCAGGCAAGGCTTATGTCGGACTCGAACTGCCGAATAAATTCCGTGAAACCGTGTTTATGCGCGATGTGTTAGATTGCGCCGCCTTTACCGACAGTAAATCCAACTTAACTATGGTGTTAGGTCAAGATATTGCCGGCGATCCTGTGGTGGTTGACCTTGGTAAAATGCCGCATTTATTAGTTGCGGGTACCACTGGTTCTGGTAAGTCTGTGGGCGTAAACGTGATGATCACCAGCTTACTGTATAAGTCTGGCCCAGAAGATGTGCGCTTTATCATGATCGATCCCAAAATGTTGGAACTCTCTGTCTATGAAGGTATTCCGCATTTGCTCTGTGAAGTGGTTACCGATATGAAAGAAGCCGCCAATGCACTGCGTTGGTGTGTGGGCGAGATGGAACGCCGCTACAAGCTGATGTCTATGATGGGCGTGCGTAACATCAAGGGCTATAACGCTAAAATTGCTGAGGCGAAAGCCAATGGCGAAGTGATTTTAGATCCTATGTGGAAGTCATCCGACAGCATGGAGCCTGAAGCGCCTGCGTTAGATAAGCTGCCATCGATTGTTGTCGTGGTCGATGAATTTGCCGACATGATGATGATTGTCGGTAAAAAAGTGGAAGAGTTGATTGCCCGTATCGCCCAAAAAGCGCGTGCCGCAGGCATACATTTGATCCTAGCAACCCAAAGACCGTCAGTGGATGTGATTACTGGCTTGATTAAAGCCAACATTCCGACACGTATGGCGTTCCAAGTATCATCGCGTATCGATTCGCGCACCATTTTAGATCAACAGGGTGCTGAAACCTTACTCGGTATGGGGGATATGTTGTTCTTGCCACCGGGTACCGCGGTTCCAAACCGTGTCCATGGCGCCTTTGTTGATGACCATGAAGTTCACCGCGTTGTTGCCGATTGGTGCGCCCGTGGTAAACCGCAATATATCGATGAAATTCTCAATGGTGCCAGCGATGGTGAGCAAGTCTTACTTCCGGGGGAAACTGCAGAAACCGATGAAGAATACGATCCACTCTACGATGAAGCCGTCGCCTTTGTGACTGAAACCCGTCGTGGCTCGATTTCAAGCGTACAGCGGAAATTTAAGATTGGTTATAACCGTGCAGCGCGCATTATTGAACAGATGGAAGCCCAAGGTATCGTTTCGGCTCAAGGCCACAACGGTAACCGTGAAGTCTTAGCGCCGCCGGCACCAAAACATTATTAAGCCGCGCTGAGGCGTGGCTTTGATACACCCAAGGGTTTTACAGGGTAAGGAATAAAATGAAAAAACGATTATGCGCTGTGTTGTTAGCTTCACCTTTGCTATTTAGCGCGGCCGTGTTTGCCGATGATGCGCAGCAGTTAAGAGACAAGTTGATTGGTACTGCTTCACTAAAAGCCGATTTCAAACAAACCGTCACTGACGTCAATAAAAAGATCATTCAGACGGGTTCTGGTATTTTTGCCTTGGCGTATCCTAATCAGTTTTATTGGCATTTAACTCAGCCCGATGAATCGCAAATTGTCGCTGACGGTAAAGATTTATGGATCTACAATCCCTTCGCCGAAGAAGTGGTCATCATGGATTTTGCCGAGGCAATCAATGCTTCGCCTATCGCCTTGTTAGTCCACCGCGACGATGCCACTTGGTCACAGTATTCAGTGACCAAGCAACAAGACTGCTATGAGATCAAACCTAAAGCGATTGATTCGGGCATATTGTCCGTCAAGGTGTGTTTCAAAAATGCCCAGTTAGCCAACTTTAATGTTGCCGATGACAAAGGTAACTTGAGCCAATTTGATTTGAGCAATCAGCAAGCGATTACTGATAAAGACAAAGCGCTGTTCAGCTTTGTGCTGCCTGACAATGTCGATGTTGATGATCAACGTCGTAAAACAGCGCACTAGGCGATAGCGTGAGCAGTTTATCCTTTAATTTCGCCCCCGACTTTCGTCCCTTGGCCGCACGTATGCGGCCAAGAACGATCGCCGAGTACATAGGTCAAGCCCATTTACTGGGTGAAGGCCAGCCGCTACGCAAAGCATTGGAAGCGGGACGCGCCCATTCCATGATGTTGTGGGGGCCGCCGGGCACAGGTAAAACGACCTTAGCCGAATTAATAGCACATTATTCAAATGCCCACGTTGAACGCATCTCTGCGGTCACCTCTGGCGTCAAAGATATTCGCGCGGCGATTGAGCAAGCGAAAGCCGTGGCTGAATCCCGTGGTCAACGTACGTTATTGTTTGTCGATGAAGTCCACCGATTCAATAAGAGCCAGCAGGATGCCTTTCTGCCATTTATTGAAGATGGCACTGTGATTTTTATCGGTGCGACCACTGAAAACCCATCCTTTGAAATCAACAATGCGCTGCTCTCGCGGGCACGGGTTTATCTTATCAAGCGCTTAAGCCATGATGAGATCGCCCACATAGTGACTCAAGCCTTAAGCGATACCGAGCGCGGCTTAGGCCAACGCCAATTTGTGATGCCAACCGATGTGCTCACCACACTGGCGCAACTTTGTGATGGTGATGCCCGTAAAGCGTTAAATCTTATTGAGTTGATGAGTGATATGCTCATCGACGGTGGCACCTTTACCACTGATATGTTGATCCAAGTGGCGGGGCACCAAGTTGCCGGATTCGATAAGAACGGCGATCAGTTTTACGATTTAATCTCAGCCGTCCATAAATCAATCCGCGGTTCAGCACCCGATGCGGCGCTGTATTGGTTTTGTCGAATATTAGAAGGCGGCGGCGATCCGCTGTATGTCGCAAGGCGCTTACTGGCAATTGCCTCTGAAGATGTCGGCAATGCCGATCCTGCGGCGATGACCATAGCGCTTAATGCTTGGGATTGTTTTCACCGTGTTGGACCAGCCGAAGGTGAACGAGCAATAGCACAAGCCATCGTTTATCTTGCCAGCGCGCCTAAGAGTAACGCTGTCTATACCGCATTTAAGGCCGCGCGTGAGTTAGCTCGCGATACTGGGCAAGTCGAAGTGCCGCACCATTTACGCAATGCCCCGACTCAGTTAATGAAAGACATTGGCATGGGAGCAGGGTATCGATATGCCCACGATGAAGCCAATGCCTATGCCAGTGGTGAAAATTATTTCCCCGAATCCCTGCAAACAGCGCAGTTTTATTTTCCGACTGAGCGAGGGTTCGAGAAGCGAATCAAAGATAAGTTGGCGCAATTAGCCCAGTTAGATCGAGCCAGCGAGCACAAAAGATATGAATAATCTCTTACTTGTGGCGCTAGGTGGTTCAATTGGGGCTGTTTTTCGCTATCTTATTTCAATATTCATGATCCAAGTATTTGGCAGCAGTTTTCCTTTTGGTACACTGTTGGTTAATGTCCTCGGTTCATTTTTAATGGGCGTAATTTACGCACTGGGGCAAATGAGTCATATCAGCCCAGAACTCAAAGCGCTGATCGGTATCGGCCTGTTGGGCGCTTTGACAACGTTTTCGACTTTCTCTAATGAAACCTTATTGCTGCTGCAAGAAGGAGATTGGCTGAAGGCGACTTTGAATGTGGTGTTGAATCTAAGTCTATGTTTATTCATGGTGTACTTAGGTCAGCAACTGGTTTTTTCTCGCATTTAACTATTAAGAATATATCACATGTTAGATCCTAAATTTTTGCGCAACGAATTAGAAGTTACCGCTGAGCGACTGGCCACCCGTGGCTTTATTTTAGACATAGCTCACCTCACTCAATTAGAAGAAAAGCGTAAGTCACTGCAAGTGGCTACCGAAGAATTACAAGCGTCGCGTAATGCCATCTCCAAATCCATTGGCCAAGCTAAAGCCCGTGGTGAAGATGTTGAAGCGATCATGGCGCAAGTGGGCGATTTAGGTTCACAGCTGGATGCCAAAAAGATTGAACTGGCGGCCGTGCTTGAAGAAGTGAATGCCATTGCCATGTCAATGCCAAACCTGCCAGACGAATCCGCGCCAATCGGTGCCGATGAAACGGAGAACGTTGAAGTTCGCCGCTGGGGTACGCCACGCACGTTTGATTTCCCAATTAAAGATCATATCGATTTAGGCGAAGGCTTAAACGGTTTAGATTTTAAAAATGCAGTGAAAATCACTGGCTCACGTTTCATCGTGATGAAAGGCCAAGTTGCTCGCTTAAACCGCGCCATTGGTCAGTTCATGCTGGACTTGCACACCACAGAGCACGGTTATACCGAAGCCTATGTGCCGTTACTGGTTAACGAAGCAAGCTTACTGGGTACAGGTCAACTACCTAAGTTTGGTGAAGACTTGTTCCACACGAAACCTGCCACCGAAGAAGGTCAGGGGTTGAGCTTGATCCCAACCGCAGAAGTACCATTAACCAACTTAGTGCGCGATAGCATTGTTGATGAAGACGAGCTGCCGATTAAATTAACCGCGCATACCGCATGTTTCCGCAGCGAAGCGGGCTCATACGGCAAAGATACTCGCGGTCTGATCCGTCAGCATCAGTTCGATAAAGTTGAAATGGTGCAAATCGTTAAGCCGGAAGATTCAATGGCGGCGCTCGAAGCGCTAACAGGTCATGCTGAAACTGTATTGCAACGTTTAGGTCTGCCATACCGTACTGTGATTTTATGTACTGGTGATATGGGCTTTGGCTCAAGCAAAACCTACGACATCGAAGTCTGGTTACCGGCACAAAACACTTATCGTGAGATTTCTTCTTGCTCAAACATGAAGGATTTCCAAGCCCGTCGTATGCAAGCACGTTACCGCGTGAAAGTAGACAATAAGCCCGCGTTACTGCATACCTTAAACGGTTCCGGTTTAGCTGTGGGTCGTACCTTAGTGGCTATTTTAGAAAACTATCAAAATGCCGATGGCAGTATCACAATCCCAGAAGTGCTGCGTCCCTACATGGGCGGCTTGACTCAAATAGGCTAATGGAACGCAAAATAATACTATGGATAAAGGCCAGCGCTATCTCCGTTGGCTTTCCTATACCGCTGTCATTGCTGTATTTTTTGCGGTGATGTTGGCGACCATAGGCAAAGCCGTCTGGGTTGTGTTAGAAAACGTCAAATAACCCTATTAACTTTGTTCAAGTAAAAAGAAAGGCATGTTTCCCAAGGGAACATGCCTTTTTTGTTTGTGCCATGTTTATGTTCAATGCTCATATTTGACGCTTACGTTCGATATTGAGTTAAGTGTGATGACTTAACCTATACGATTAAATGCATTTAGCTGGCTTTGGCAGGCCCGCAATTTTGGTCGCTTGTTTTGCTGGGCCAATAGGGAACAAGGTATATAAGTACTTTGAATTGCCTTTGTCTGGCCCTAAAGCTTGGCCAATAGCTTTGACCAATACGCGAATAGCAGGGCTCGTTTTGTATTCAAGATAAAAATCGCGAACAAAATTAATCACTTCCCAATGGGCGGGCGTAAGCACGATTTGCTCTTCTGCCGCCAATAGTAAAGCCATATCCGGTTGCCAATCGTTGAGATCTTTTAAATAACCTTGATGGTCACGGGCGATTTCTGCGCCATTAAATTGCAATGGATTTACCATGTTATCACCTTGTCATGGAGTAATGATTGAGCCACAAACTCATTGTAATCGATGAGCGTCACGTTCTTTAAACGCTCAGATAGGCCGCGAGCGACGACATCGTCTTTTAAGACCATGAGCTTGAAGGGCGATAATGCCATTGCCCATTGACGCAGCAGTAACGCGTTCACGCCATCGCTCGATAGTAGAATCGCATCTTCCTTACAGGCGTAACGTAAGCAGAGTTTCAACGCACTATCTCGGCTGGGAGATGTTTGAATATGATGTAAAATCATCAGAATACTAAGACCTCATCAACCTGTTTTAAATGGGCAGCGATGGCCTCATCGTTGACCACAGTAACAGGAACTGACAGTAAGCCATGGCTTAAGCCGTAGTCGGCTAAGGATTGCTTACAGACAAATACCGAGTCGATATCGTACAGCGGCAGTGCTTTAAAGGTGGAGATGTAATCTTTAGCGCCGATAAGCTCTGGCTGTTGATCTTTAATCAAATGCAGCACACCTTCATCGACAAACACTAAACTTACTTCTTGCTCAAAGCTGGCGCTCAGCAGGGCGAGATCTAAACCTTCGCGGCCACGAACAGTACCGTGTGGCGAACAGCGAAATAGGATACACAATTTTTTCATAGTCACCCTGAGAGTTAAAAACTGATCAAACGATCGGCCGATTCAATGCCGGTGACAAGCTCGCCTAAACCGCCCATGATAAATGACTCGCCCACATTCCAGTGGCTCAGGCCATTCTCGCTGGCATCTTGCTTGCTCACAATCCCACGGCGCAGCGCTGCTGAAACGCAATTGACTAACGGGAGCTGATGAGATTGCGCGAGCTGTTTCCAATCACTGATCACATCGTTTTCATCGGAGGCGGGTAAGCTTAAATCTGTGGAGTTATACACGCCGTCTTGATAAAAAAACACACAGATAATCTGATGCCCAGCCAAAAGTGCAGCTTGGGAAAAGCGTAAGGCGTTAACACTCGCCGACGTGCCATAAGCGGGCCCGTTCACTTGGATAATAAATTTGCTCATTTAAAATAAAAATGGCCCTAAAAGTAGGGCCATTCTAACGCAAGTTAAGCTAAAAATCGCTAACTAGGATTAGTCATCGTTGCCTATGCCCATAAGGTGCAACAGCGCGATGAAGAGGTTTAAGAAATCTAAGTATAATGAGATAGTTGCGCGAATGTAGTTCGTCTCGCCACCGTTCACAATACGGCTAGTATCAAACAGGATAAAACCTGTCATCAATAATGCAATACCGGCGTTAATCGCCATAAAGGCAATGCTGTTACCCATAAAGATGTTAATTACGGCAGCGGCAATCACCACAATCAAGCCAGCGAACAAGAACCCACGTAGGAAAGAGAAATCTTTCTTAGTGGTCACCGCATAGGCTGATAAGGCAACGAAAATCACTGACGTTAACCCCAGTGCTTGCATGATTAGCTGTGGACCGTTTGCCATACCAGCGTAGTGATTCAGCATGTAGCCCAGTGAAGCGCCTTCCATACCAGTAAAGGCAAATACCCAGAAGATACCCGCTGCAGACTCGGCTTTACGTAAGGTCACAAACAACAGCACTAGGCCACCAATGGACAAGCCAATGGAGACTAATGGACTGATATTTAATGCCATTGCCAAGCCAGCACACAGGGCAGAGAAGGCCAATGTCATAGACAACAGCATATAAGTGTTTTTAAGAAGTTTGTTCACTTCCAGTGTTGACGCACTTGTCGAATATAAGGTTTCTTGGGTCATGTTGATCTCCGTTGACACATTTCCAAACTGATCATTTTGATTTTTTACAGCACACTAAGTTCCCGTAAAATCCTAAAACGAACTTAACTGCATTCATGATACCGTACCTGAGATACGGGTGAAAGTCATAGAACCATGAATAACAAATTGTTAATCTTAAAAATTTTGCCTCATCTCACATATCAATCTTAAGTGCTAAGCGTTTAGGATTGAGATGGCTGCATCCGTATCTTTATCCACTAAGCACATGAATGCTTGGTTAAAACTTAATGGGCTTGATAAATAGGCCTGCTGAACTTAGGAGCACTTACAGCAAATTTCAAGTTCAATGTTAAGTTCAATGCCGATTTCAAAGACAAGTTCAATGCCAAGTATAAGGACTAGATCAGCATATTGAGTTTAAACCAAGCTTAAGCCAGCCACTCTTTATGCAATTTTTCAGTATCGCCCAGATATTCCAGCACCCAAGCGAGCGCAGGTGACATCTTGTCGGCATTCCACGCGAGACAACAAGGGCTGGTCTGCTTAGGATTTTCCAGTTGTTTCTCAACCAGCGCACCCGCTTTAATAAACACACTTGCTAAGTGCACTGGCATATAACCAACGCCTAAACCTTCGCGGAAACAGTTAATGGCGCGGATCCAATCGGGGACAACAAGGCGACGTTGATTTTCGAGCAACCAAGTCATACGTTTTGGAATTTCCCGAGAGGTGTCTTCTAGGCAAATCGAGGGGAAAGGGCGCAGCTCATCGTCGCTTAGCGGACGGTCGATATTGGCCAATGGATGATTTTTGCTGACTAAAAAAGCCCACTCAATATCGCCCATGTCTTTATATTGGTACACGCCGCCGACCGGAATTGCGGTTGTTGCACCAATTGCAATGTCACTGCGGCCCGTGGCGAGCGCTTCCCAAACCCCGTTAAAGACCTCAATGCGAATAATCAATTCAATATCATGGAAATGACGGTAGAAGTCAGCAATCAATACACTGATCCTATCGGCACGGACGATATTATCCAGCGCGATAGACAAGGTCGGTTGCCAACCGTTTGCTACGCGCTGCGTGCCACGCTTCATCTCGTCCATCTGCGTAAGCAAGGTTCTGGCTTGCTTAACAAAATGTTCACCCGCAGGGGTTAAGGTTACGCTGCGATGATGACGTTCGAAAAGAATGACGCCGAGTTCTTCTTCTATTTGCTTGACCGCGTAGCTCACGGCAGAGGGCACTTTATGCAGCCGATTCGCCGCCGCGGTGAAACTTCCTACACGAGCCACAATATCTATGAGTTCTAGCGCTTGTTCTGAGAGCATAGCTGACGTCCGTTCCAATGAAAATAATTGATAGCACAAGTCAAAAATAAACGTTTCCAATAGATTTAACAAGTCATTAGACTGCACGCTTTAGTCAATCCGACCCGATTATTTTATGAAAACGTCTAGTAACACCTTTGTAAACATAAAGTTCTTTATGTTTCTATTCTATTTAGCCATGTTGAGCATGCTCGGCTTTATTGCCACTGACATGTATTTGCCTGCTTTCAAAGCAATTGAAGGCTCGCTTAACAGTACCCCGTCACAGGTGGCGATGTCGCTGACCTGTTTCCTGGCGGGTCTTGCCTTAGGTCAGCTACTTTATGGCCCCTTAGTCAATAAAATCGGCAAGCGTTGGGCACTGATTTTTGGCCTAGTGGTGTTTGCCATTGCCAGCGTGTTTATTGCCAACAGTGATTCTATCCTGATGCTCAATACCGCGCGCTTCTTCCAAGCGATTGGCGCCTGTAGTGCAGGGGTTATTTGGCAAGCGATTGTGGTTGAACAATATGATGCTGATAAAGCCCAAGGTATTTTCAGTAACATTATGCCACTGGTCGCATTATCGCCTGCATTAGCACCGATCCTTGGCGCTTACATTCTGAACGAATTAGGCTGGCGTGCAATCTTTATCTCTTTGTGTGTTATCGCTTTTCTACTGATATTGATGACCTTGTACTTTGTACCAGGCAAGCGTCAGCATACACACAGTGAACATGCTGCGGTATCTTATGGGCAAATTTTGAAAAACACCCGCTATTTAGGCAACGTCGTGATCTTCGGCGCCTGTTCCGGTGCTTTCTTTGCTTATCTAACCGTATGGCCGATTGTGATGGAAATGCACGGCTATCTGCCAACTGAAATCGGCCTTAGCTTTATCCCACAAACCATCATGTTTATTGTCGGTGGTTATGCGAGTAAGTTACTGATAAAACGCATTGGCGGGCATCAAACACTGAATATCTTGTTGTCGATTTTCGCAGCCTGCGTTATTTCGATCATCATGTTCACGCTGATTTTCCCAGCAAGCACGATTTTCCCACTGCTTATTTCGTTCTCTATTTTGGCCGCAGCTAATGGCGCCATTTACCCGATAGTCGTGAACAGCGCGTTACAGCAGTTTAGTCAGAATGCCGCTAAGGCCGCAGGATTACAGAATTTCTTGCAGATCAGCATTGCCTTTGGTGCATCTAGCTTAGTTGCTATGTGGGCAAGCCTAGGTGAAGTAGCGATCGGTTGGGGCATCCTATGTTGCGCTATCTTAGTTGTGGTCGGCTATGTGCTGAAGAGCCAACAAGGGTGGGGCGATTTTGCCAAACATTTCACTAAGCCAGATCCCGCACGTGTTGGCATAGTGGCCGATGTGAAGCAAAATCCAGCGGATTGAGTGTAATAGCAACAATCGGCGCATAATTGAGAGTTAGTGCTTTACAGTCAACACACTTACTTATATTATGCGCCTCGTTCGGAGGGGTGGCAGAGTGGTTTAATGCACCGGTCTTGAAAACCGGCGTGGGTTTATAGCCCACCTAGGGTTCAAATCCCTACTCCTCCGCCATATTTAGTCAAAAAGCCGCTAAGCAATTAGCGGCTTTTTGCATTTTAGCTATTCTAGCCTTGAGTTTCTGATTCGAAACGCAGTGCCTCCACCATATGTCACCAACAAGGCCATCAGCACTGATGGCCTTGTTGGTTTTTGTCATTTAACTCTAGGTTTCCTCATTCAAGATGATGCACTGACAATCTCAGCGATCATTACACTTTGGGTAATTTGTGTTGGATCATGGCCAGCGCAAAGGCGTGCCAGTCTGCATTAGCATAGCTACTCACCAGATCCCGCAGGATTGTCGGTTCGCTGGCGTTATCCACCTGTTGCGAAGTTATCGACAAATTCAGCGCATTGCAGTAATCCTGCCGCTCCACCACAAAAAACTGCTTCTTGTAGGGGAGTAACAATGTGCTCTCAGCTTGCGTATTAAAATCACGCGCGGCTAAATAGCCAGTAAACCAATGATTAAGTAGCGTCTCGCATTGCTTAGTGTGGAATAAGTTTCCCCAATCATCCCCGAGTATGGCTTGACCCGACAGGACTCGCTGGCAATGATAAAAATCGATAAAGCCTAGCTCACGAGCAATCACTTGTTGGCAATGCTTTAACTGGAGATCTGAGTGTAAGATACCCAACTTCGCTATTAAGGTTGTGACTCTTTGCTTGGCTGACGGCTCACCCTGCTGACAAGCTTTGAGCAGCTTTTTAGCGCGAATTTTGGTTTCATTTAATGCGATAGCGCTTGAGTCTTTCATATTGGCTAACTTCATTGTGCATTACCTCCATGACTAACTCGTTTTGCTTGCGGCACGTGAATGAAAGGCCAAATACTGATGATCAATAAACTCAAGAGACAAGCTAAAATGTCCGCGATTGGAAAGGCCATCCATAACTCAATCAAAGCGTTTGGCATGATATTAATGTTTAATGCACCTGTGATAAATGAAATATCTGTAAAGGATAGTTGAGGTAACAGGACCAGCAGGGGCAGTAACAAACCATAGATTTTTATCCCAGATAATAGCAATGCAAGCTTAGGGCGGTTTGTGCCTTGATACATAGCAATCGCAATACCTGTGATCCCCGCCAAAGGTAAGGCGATAAACGTCACACTCGAAATCTTAATACAGGCGGCAATGAGTGAGTGATTATCGGTGAAAACACCAAATACCGAAGTAGGAAACCCCATAAATATGATTGTCACAACACTCAGATAACAGCAGGTCAAGACGATTCCCCATTTAGCACACGCTAACACCCGAGAAGATGCCATCGCCCCATAGTTATAGGCACTGATCGTTTGTGCTGCACTAGTGAGAGCCATGAGCGGCAGGGCGATAAAGATATTAAAGCGGCCGATCAAACCATAAGCGCTGATCATGTACGTGACCTCATTCGCCGCTGGCGTATTGGGCACTACATTAGCTAAATGACTGACTAAAATATGATTTACCAATGAGGTCACGCAAGCAATCCCAAGATATGACAATAGTATTGGGCTACCCAAGCCAAGAATCGCTTTTATCTCAGTGAGGTTGAGCTTTATCTGCTCTATTCTAAAACAAATAGGCTGGGCAGCTTGCCGATGAAGCGCCTGCTTATTGGCAAAGTGGTTATTGGGGACAAAATAAACGACGGCGATAAATAGACTCACACACTGGCCCGCTACCGTTGCCCATGCCGCACCACTTATGCCCATCTCCAAAACGGCAATAAAGAGTGTATCGAACAGAATGTTCATGACCGCCGACAACAAGATAACCAGCAGCATCACCACGACTTTGCCTTGTGCTCTGAGTAAATCACCGCTAAGGGATAACAAAAAGGTGAACAGACTAAAACAGAGAATGGATTGTAGATACTCTGTAGCAGCTAAGGCAAGTGTTGAGCTTACCCCAATAAACGCTAATAGATTATCGAGCTGGGCGAGTGACACGACAGTGACGATCACGCCACAAGCTAGGGCTAACGCGAAACCGGTGTTCGCGATTTGACTCGCCTTATCAAACTCGTTTGCCCCTAAAAATCGGCTCACTAAGGTCGCAGTCCCATTTCCTATCATGCAGGCTAAAGCGAAAATCATCATTTGTAACGGGAAGGCAATCGTTACCCCAGCCAATGCATCGGCGCCGATGTATTTCAAAATAAAATAAGAGTCGACTAAGTTGTAACTGCCGCAGAGCATCATGGCGAAGGCCATGGGTAACGTAAAACGTAAATACAAAGTAGGGATAGCTAACGTACCTAAGGACTCTGTTGACTGAGAGCCTGAGTGAGATTTCCCGTGGAAGGGGGGTTCGGTAGCTGCCAAGGGCACAATGTCAGAAGGTTCAACAGTGATACTGGCGGGCTTGAAAGTGTTGGCTGTTGCATGTTTCACAAACAATTCTCCTAAGTTTATTGGCATTCCGCTAAGCCAAACTTATTTGATTGCTGTGGGTTCGATATGAAATCGATTCGCAACGCTGTTAATTTATCAGAGTGATATCATCTTTTGCGGACAGGCTTCTCTGCAACCTGCCGCGTATTATTCTCACTCATCCGCTCGATGTCAATCACCAGATTAACCACGCCACCCCAAAATCGCCACAAGCGAAACTTTTCAACCCTTTAAGTGGGATGAAAAGGCCTGCCTAACTTTGGTGAGCCAATGTCAATGTGGTTCAACATGAATATACCGCCAATGCCTGCCAGCAATGGCAAGCAACATCAACCAGTGATGGTTATTACCGCCTGAAATCAAAGCCGCTAACGGTAAACAAACAATCCCAATGCTTGGTGAGTGTTGATGGCAACTTGCATCTGGGTGGTTACGAGCAGGCGGACAGTGAATGGCGAACTGAGTTTATGCCAAACGGTTCACTGCGAGTGGTATCGCGTAAGGGCGGTTCATCGATGAAAGTGGCAGGAGAGTCCTATACCAATGGCGATCATATAGTTGAGGATGTCTGGAAAAATACTATTTCGCAGCAGTTCTATTTCAGAGAGGTGAAATAGCAACAAACAGTTTGTAATAGGTGCTTGAAATGTCTTCTGAGTTGAGGTCGCTTAACGACATCTTGGTTGAGCCAGCGTTGCTCGGAGCTAAGCAGTAACTATTTAACAGTTATTGCTTTTTTTATGCATCTACCACTGGCTAATCGCCTGCCAAATTAATCGAATGGCCAACAGAGTCAGTACAATGCTAAAAGCGGTTTGAAAATGTTTATCGGCGACACGTTTTAGCATTTTAAACCCAATCCACGTGCCTATGGTGCCGCTTAAAATCATGCACATCAACAGCGGCAACCAATCCGCTAGCGATACCCCCATGCCTTCAAACACCGCAATTTTAACCCCGTGTTGCAGTGACATCGCCATGGTAAAAGTGGCGACGGTGCGAAAACGGTCAACTTCCAATTGTTTAATAAACGCCGCAACTAATGGCCCAGTAGCTCCTGCAAATAATGAGATAAACGTGGTTATGGCGCCGGCCGTAAGTGTCCCTAAAGTACCAAACACCATTTTCGGCAGTTTGGGACCCCAGCAGGAATAAAGAATAAATGCAGCAATGGTGAGATACATGATTGATGGCGGCAGTGCCACCAACACAACACTCCCCAATAATGCCCCTATTACCGCACCGGGGAAAAATGCCGCTATAAGTCGCCATTCGATATGGCGCCAGCCCAGAGCAGCACGGCCACCGTTCGAGCCCAATTGCACCACGCCATGCAATGGAATAATCAATTGCGGCGGTAACACTTGCGCCATCATGCCTAAAAGCATGACGCCACCACCAATGCCAAAACAGGCCGTAAAAAAAGAGGTAAATGCGGCGCTTAGGGTGAGTAGGGCAAATATATCGGCGGGGATCGCATCAAAGAAAAACCATGAAGAAACAGTAGCAAAATCGCTTGAGGCTTTCAAAGCTCATAAGCTGCCACTTAGCACAGCCTTGAGTCATTGGATGAGATGAAAAAATAAAGCGGCTTTGATTTAATCAATCTGAGCCGCTTATGATTATCCATGTGACTCAATTTATTAAGATAGATTCTTAAATGGTTTCTTGAAATAATTTCTTAAAATGCTTCTTTAGAATGTTTGTTTAGCTGAGCGCTTGCGCTTAACTTTTAGGAGTAATGCGAATGATAAACTCATCATTACCCTGAAGTTTAATTTCCGTTTTAGCGGATAAAACCACCCAATCCAACCAGTATTGCCATAGGTCGGCCCAACATGGACTGGCTCATCACCAGCGCAAAACATTCCTTTGCTGAATAATTATCAAAAGAGTCTCGGCAGGTGATGTATTTATCAGTTAGTCGGCATAAATGGATTGAGTTACCCAGTGGCAAAAATAGCCTATTAAAGGGTCTTGTTTATTTTTTAGAGTATATAAATGAATAAAAACAAGAAGCCTGAAACACGAAGCCGTCACGTCGGAAAGCAAACATTTCATTGTTTCAGAGATAGACGCGCTAATGCCGATAACGACACATTATCGGCATCCTTATCCCTTCCATACAAAGCTGCGCACAATGTATATTATGTTAAATATGGCTAATGTTTATTATATTTCCCCCGTGTGTTCGTGGCCACTCAGAATGAGATTTCGTGGCAGACTGAGATTTCCTCTTATACTCATATCTAGGATGCAATCTAACCTATTGATGCTTATGCACCATTCAATCAGAAGTCTTCTATCGTAGATACGACTTAGGAGCTCTAATGTGTAGAAATCTCAACTCATGTGATATGGATACCGTTTTACTAAATCTCCATACCCTTGAATAACATGGTTATTATGTAGTGCCTGAGATTCTCAATCTGTGTGGCCATAAACAATGAGCCATGGCTTAGTTACTCTATGCCTTTTAAATGGTCGATTGGTTTATTGTATGCACTTTCATGGCGTTCGATTTGGCTTGTGTGCAAATACTGCGATGTGGTGTCGATACTTTCGTGTCCAGCGTCGGCTTGTACATGGGATAACGGTCTGCGGTTGATATTGATATCGTGCGTAATGCCTGTGTGGCGAATATTATGGGCCGTGAGTTTGCGCATCTGCGCGGCGTCTTGTGCAAAACCATCGGCCTCAATACTTTCTGCAGCCAGATTGATAATACTTTGAATTTCATCGCGGACTTGGCGAATACCGAGATTGGCATTGAGGATGCCGACATCTCGACCACGACCAGCAGCTTTGTGCCGCACAAACAGTGGATGGTTCTCGTTTGGCCTTGGATAATCCGTTAAGCCTAAAAACTGGCGGTATTTGACTAAGGCGTCGAGTAAAGCTTTTGAGATTGCCACGCTGCGCCTTTTACCGCCTTTGCTCAATGGAATATGAAAACTCCAAATACCCGTTTGTTGATTGTGCTTAAACTGATCCATCACCGGTGAATAACCTGCGCGTGCAGACACATCTGAGATACGTAAATAGCAACAATAGATCAATGAAATCAGAAATAAGCTTCTTTGATGTAATTCGGGCGATGTTTCTGCCAACGCTGTTACGGTCGCCATAATGTATGACCACTGTAATTCAGTGAATGCGAGACTGTTATCATCTTCATGATGTTGACGCTGATATTGCCGATTGGCCGCGAATCGACTGTGATTCAGCCAAATTTGTGCAGGATTACGCTCACAATATTCTTCACTTGTCAGGTACGAGTAAAACGAAGACAAAATGGCCATTTTCGTTTTTAACGCATTGTCACTTAACGCATAAGGCTGGATTTGCCCGAGTCGCTTTTTACCGACAAATGGCCGCCACTGAGGGTTTGGAACCCGTTCATCACGCATTTTATCGAGCTTGAATTGTGGCACATTAAAATAGCCAATTAGTGCTATGGGCGGCGCTTGGCAGTAATCCACGTAATGGCTCATATCTTTGCGTGTGACTTCTATGGGCGACATTGAAACCACATCAAAACACCAATGAAGAAATGTCGTGAGCTCGCTGCGATAGGCTTTATAGTTGTTTTCGTTATGCTTTTGCTCAAACAGCCAATCACTGGCGTGCTCAATCACTAAACCCGCATCGGCCACCTTTTTCATGCTAATTTGGGTGATATATTGGTTAACGATACTATTGCCAACTTGTATGAATTCAAATGAGTCAAATAATGGGATTACGGGAGGAAGTTGCATATTGCATCTGAATTATAAGGGTTTCTGATATGATAATACTTAAACGCAAATGCCGATAACGTTATTTATCGGCATCAACTAGGGTCAGATTTTGAGTACAACTGGACAATGTACATTTCTGGCATGTAATACGCTTTTGACAACAAATTAAGCATAACTGCCACACTTGCTGTTTAGACTGACTATCCAAGCACCTAAAATCTGCCGCACAGAGGTGCCCATCATGTATAAGCTGTGCCAGTTTATGCGTTGAAATCGACAAATTAATTTGGTGGCTCATGCCCTTACCCGCTAATCAGTGTGTGATATGAATAGAATACACAAATGATAACTGTTATCAATAACTCAATTTAAGGGTTGCCACTCACCTCGCTATTTAATGTAAGAATTTGCACTGCATTGAAATGTGTCTACTACACTGATTATGTGATCATTATTTTTATTTGAATGAGGTATCGAATGCTGATTGATCTTGCAAAGAAAAATCCGCTGTTTTCCGGTAAAAAGCTTACCGAGACAACTGCATCAGGTATTCCTTGGAAGGTATTAGTGGTCGATGATGAACCTGATGTTCATACCGTCACTAAGCTTGCCCTCTCCCGCTTTAAACTCGATGGCCGCCCGCTTACTTTTATCAATGCCTACAGTGCCGAACAAGCAAAAGAGTTGATGAATCAGGAACATGATATCGCCATCGCCTTTATTGATGTTGTGATGGAGAGTGATCATGCGGGCTTAGAATTAGTAAAATGGATCCGCGAAGAGCTGCAAAATAAAACCACTCGACTAATCCTGCGTACAGGCCAGCCAGGTCAAGCACCTGAAGAAGACGTTATCGTTAATTATGATATTAATGATTACAAAGCCAAAGCTGAACTCGATTCACGTAAACTGATGACCAGCGTCTACTCTGCCCTACGTTCTTACCGCGATATTATGGAAATTGAACAAGCAAGGCGCACCCAAATAAATCACCGTAAAGGGCTAGAAAGAGTGCTAGAAGCTACATCTGGATTATTTGAGCTGCGCACCCTGCATAAATTTGCCGATGGCCTGCTAACTCAAGTCGCCACCCTACTCAATCTGGATTCTGAAACCTTATTGCTAACGTGTAATGCCATTGATGCCATAAGCGGTCATCTGGATCCTGTGAACATAGAAATCCTCGCAGGCACAGGCCAATTCTCAAATAAATCCCATATTACTCAATTACCAGAGCATATCGACCGCTTACTGCGCAGTGCGATCAAGCAAAAACGCTGCCTGTATGAAGACAATTGCTTTATCGGTTACTTCCCCACAAAAAGCGGGTTAATCAATCTACTGTATATGGATGGTATTGATAAAATTGATGATCTTGACAAGAAACTTATTGATATTTTTGCTATCAACGTCGGCGTTGCATTTGAAAATTTACTGCTCAATCAAGAAGTCGAAGATACCCAATCTGAACTCATTCTGCGTTTAGGGGATGTGGTTGAAAGCCGTTCAAAAGAAGCCGCGAACCATGTGAAACGTATGGCAGAATATTGCTCTCAGTTGGCCTTACTCGCTGGTTTACCTGAATACGAAGCTGATTTACTACGCCGTGCTTCACCTATGCATGACATAGGTAAGATAGCGATCCCCGATGCGGTTCTGCTCAAACCTGGCAAGTTAGATGATGAAGAATGGAAAGTCATGCGTCAGCACCCTACAATTGGCCATCAGATTTTGGCAAATTCTGAGCGACCCATACTAAAGGCGGCATCAATTATTGCACTACAACACCATGAAAAATATGATGGTTCTGGCTATCCTGCAAATTTAAAACAAGACGAAATTCACATTTTCGCACGCATTGTTGCCATTGCAGATGTGTTTGATGCACTTTCCCATGCCCGCTGTTATAAAACGGCCTGGCCTTTAGAAGAAGTGTTAGCTGAAATGCGTAAAGGCGCTGCGAAACACTTTGACCCGCACTTACTACAGCTCTTTATTGATAATGTGGATATTTTTGTCAAAGTAAAAGACAGTTGGAAAGATAGTTAATCCTTAATCACCCGAGTTAATACTCTCTAATAATACGCTGAGGACGATTCGAATAAATATCTAGCCAGTCTTAACCATTGTTATCCGCAAGAAAATCAAACACTGTCGCTTTGGTTTCGCCATTTGCTTCAAAACTTACAAAACCGCGCCAAACCATATAACCACTGCTGCAGGAGCCATATACCATCTGACCAATATAGGTCATTTCATCGGTTTGCTTCACATTTACAGGAATAACCCCCATAAACATATCTCTTCCTTCTAAACGAATTTGCACATTTTTGATAGGCGTTGAAGCTAACAGCCTTAATGTTAATGGTTTTTCGCTCGGTGCATTCGCTGGCGATAGGCTAATAGCAAGTTTGATATCGTCCACTTGTTTAACGCAATCCCCTGTCGAAAATTGACAGAGAGAAGGATCAGAGCTGCTTTTATGTGTGACTTGCTTGGCATCTTCAGTACAAGCTGTGAGATTGATGAGAATTAACGCGATGAATAAATAGAGATTAGGACGATTTAGCACAAAGATTAACCTTATGACGCAATATGTTAACATTCTATGGCGTAGGTTGATCTAGATCAACTTTCTACACCCCTTCTTTGGTATCTTTTTTGATATTGCTCAAGTATCATTGCGAAACCTCATATTTGAGCAAAAATATGCAGGGTAACGCATTGACATAGCTCAGCAACCTTAATAGGGAAGCTGAGTTTTATGTCATTTTATAACAGGTAAAGCTTGTCTTTACTAAAAGTAAAAGTAATAAGCAGTGGAAGCATTATGATGAACCATTCCCAGCCAACAGGCGCTGATTACAATTACGCCATTGTCCGCCAATTTGCCTTAACCACAGTTTTGTGGGGTATTGTTGGTATGTCAGTCGGCGTATTAATTGCGGCTCAGTTAATCTGGCCTCAGCTGAACTTTGACACTCCTTGGTTAACGTATAGTCGCTTGCGACCATTACACACCAATGCGGTGATCTTCGCGTTCGGTACATCAGCCCTTTTTGCAACATCCTATTATGTCGTACAACGCACCTGTCAAACCCGACTATTTGCACCTAAGTTAGCCGCATTTACGTTTTGGGGATGGCAAGCCATCATTCTGTCAGCAGCTATCACTTTACCAATGGGTTTCACTCAAGGTAAAGAATACGCTGAATTAGAATGGCCTATCGATATCGCAATTACTATCGTTTGGGTGTCCTACGCTATTGTGTTCTTCGGTACTATTATCAAACGAACGACTTCGCATATTTATGTGGCGAACTGGTTCTTTGGTGCCTTTATTATTACCGTTGCTGTACTACACATAGTTAACTCTATGGCAGTACCAGTCAGTCTGTTCAAGTCATACTCTCTGTATAGCGGCGCTGTCGATGCTATGGTGCAGTGGTGGTATGGTCACAATGCGGTAGGTTTCTTATTAACCGCAGGCTTCTTGGGGATGATGTATTACTTCGTACCTAAGCAAGCGGGTCGTCCTGTGTACTCTTACCGTCTATCTATCGTCCATTTTTGGGCTTTGATCGCACTGTATATTTGGGCTGGTCCTCACCACTTACATTACACAGCTTTACCTGACTGGACTCAGTCTTTAGGTATGGTGATGTCACTGATCCTATTCGCACCTTCTTGGGGCGGTATGATTAACGGTATCATGACCTTGTCTGGTGCTTGGCATAAACTGCGTACTGACCCTGTATTGCGTTTCTTAGTCGTTTCTCTGTCTTTCTACGGTATGTCTACCTTCGAAGGCCCGATGATGGCAATTAAGACAGTTAACGCATTATCACATTACACAGATTGGACTATCGGTCACGTTCATTCCGGCGCGCTAGGCTGGGTTGCAATGGTGTCTATTGGTTCTCTGTATCACTTGATCCCTGTATTATTCGGACACGGCCGCATGTACAGCATCAAGTTAGTCAACGTCCATTTCTGGTTAGCGACTATTGGTACTGTGCTTTACATCGTATCTATGTGGATTTCAGGTGTAATGCAAGGTCTAATGTGGCGCGCAGTGAATGCTGACGGTACTTTGACTTATAGTTTTGTTGAAAGTCTTGAAGCTTCATATCCTTTCTACTTTGTACGTTTCCTTGGCGGTTGTTTCTTCCTGACCGGTATGCTGATCATGGCATACAACGTGATCCGTACTGTGAAAGCCTCTAAAGATTCATTGCCAGCATTGGCTGAACCAACAGCGGCTTAAAGGAGCAAACTCGATGAAATTTAATCATGAGATAGTTGAAAAAAACATCGGTTTGTTAGCGATCTTTACCGTTATCGCTATCAGTTTCGGTAGTCTGGTTGAAATCACACCGTTGATTTTTCAAAAAGATACGACTGAGCCAGTGGAAGGTTTAAAGCCATACACTGCCCTGCAAATTGAAGGCCGTGACATCTATGTTCGTGAAGGTTGTTATAACTGTCACAGCCAGATGATCCGTCCTTTACGTGCAGAAACTGAACGTTATGGTCACTACTCTGTTGCGGGTGAATCGGTTTGGGATCATCCATTCCAATGGGGTTCTAAGCGTACAGGTCCTGATCTTGCCCGTGTTGGCGGTCGTTACAGCGATAAATGGCATGAAGTTCACTTAATCGATCCTCGTGCTGTAGTACCTCAATCGAATATGCCAGGGTTCCCATGGTTAGCCGAAAACAAGTTAGACGGCGAACTGACGGGCGATAAGATGACTATCCTACGTAACATGCATAAAGGCGGTTACAAAGGTAATGATCTTTATACCGATGAAGAAATCGCAGGCGCACAGCAAGCTGTTGCAGGTAAGACAGAGCTGGAAGCCTTGATTGCATATCTTCAATCTTTGGGTCACGCACTCAAATAAGGAGGCAATATATGGATTACGGCACATTACAAGGCATTTTAACCATCATTGTGATGCTGACCTTCGTCGGTATATTTGCTTGGGCATATAGCTCGCGTCGTCAAAAATCCTTTGATGAAGCAGCTAACCTTGTGTTTTCCGATGAGGAAGTCAGCAAGGTATCGAAGGACTCAGGAGAGAATAAGTGATGAGTAGCTTCTGGAGTGTTTGGATTAGCGTACTCTCGTTAATTGTGATCGCGGGATGTTTTCTATTACTGCGTGTGTGTTCTAAGAACACCACGGACGTAAAAGAAGGCGAATCCATGGGTCACAGTTTCGACGGTATTGAAGAACTCAATAACCCACTGCCAAAATGGTGGAGTTATATGTTCTATATCACTATCGTGTTTGGCTTGATATATCTAGCCTTATTTCCTGGTTTAGGTAACTACAAAGGCCTTTTAGGCTGGACGAGTTCTAACCAAAGCATTGGTACTGAGCAAGGTATTAAAGCCGACTCTGCCGCAGCCATTGAGCTTGCCGCAAAAGAAGGCCGTTATGTTCAGTATGACCAAGAAGTAAAACACGCTGATGAAAAATATGGCCCAATCTTCGCGGCTTACTTGGCTACACCACTAGAAGAATTAGTGAAAAACCAAGAGGCATTAAAAGTGGGCGGCCGTTTGTTCCTACAAAACTGCGCACAGTGCCACGGCTCTGACGCACGTGGTAGCAAAGGCTTCCCTAATCTCACCGATGGTGACTGGTTATATGGTGGCGACTTAGCCACGATTAAAACCACTATCATGGGTGGTCGTCATGGCATGATGCCGCCAAAAGGTGGTTTGCCAATCGATGACAGCGAAATTGCGGGTTTAGCTGAATACGTTGTTAAATTGTCTGGTCGTGAGCACGATGAAACACTCGCCGCTCAAGGTCAAGGCTCATTCATGAAAGGTTGTTTCGCGTGTCATGGTATGGACGCTAAAGGCAACAAGTTCATGGGTGCTCCGAATTTAACTGACGATGTTTGGTTATATGGCGGTAGCCGCGGCGTGATCGAAGAAACGATCAAACACGGCCGTGCTGGTGTCATGCCAGCCTGGAAAGACGTTCTCGGTGAAGAGAAAGTTCACGTGATCGCAGCTTATGTTTATAGCTTGTCAAACAAGTAATTAGATGTGAGTAATGCTAAGGCCTCGAAGACTTCGAGGCCTTTTTTTTAAAGTGCTAAAACCGTCTTTTAACGGTAAAATGGCGCAAATTTTTTGAATGGGTATCTGACATGAGCGAACAACAAGCCTGGTATAAGCAGTTCTGGCCTTGGTTTTTAATTATTCTTCCTTTATGTGCCGTCGTCGCAAGTTTTACCACACTAAAAATTGCCCTTACGAACTCGGACTCTTTAGTCGCCGAGGATTACTACAAAGATGGCAAAGCCATTAATATGGACTTAAGTAAAGTAAAGTATGCCAAACAAATAGGCATGAATTTTTTACTCGAACAAACTAATAATGAAATTCTGCTGACGCAACAAGGTGGTCCCGCTTCTCAAGCTGCGCTGAAAGTCGAGTTCTACCATCCAACCATTGCCGACAGAGACATCAAGCTCACCGCTACAGCCGATGCCAGTAATGTGTATCGCATTACCGTGCCTGCCACACTGTTCGGCCCTTGGGAAGTGCGTCTTGAAAGTTACGATGGCAAATGGCGCATTCACCAACGCGTTGAATTAAAAGATCATGTCCAACTTTGGCTGAACTGATTGTGGTTGAATTGATTTAGTTAAATAAGAATTGCTATGACACATCCAAGTTGTTTTCACTGCCAAGAGCCCGTGCTGACGGGCCAGCAGTTTGTGACTCGCATTAATGATCGTGATGAACTCATGTGTTGCCCTGGTTGCCAGGCGGTTTCTCAGGCGATTGTGGATGCGGGATTACTCAGTTACTACAAGTTCCGCACTGAACCCGGCAGTAAGCAGAACGCCCTAGTCCCCGAAGCCTTAACGCAGTTTAGTGCCTATGATTTACCCGAAGTGCAGCAAGACTTTGTCCATTCTGAGGACAATATCGAGTCAGTGTCACTTTCTATCGATGGCATCACCTGCGCGGCCTGTGCTTGGTTAATTGAGCACAAAGTAAAACAACTAACGGGCGTGAGCCAAGTGCTCGTCAACTCGACCACCCAAAGGGCGATGATCAGTTGGGATAAACGCACGGTAAAACTCAGCGATATCCTCGGGCAAATTAGCCGTATTGGTTATCAAGCCGCGCCCTATCAAGTCGATGAGCAAGAGCTCAACAACAAACTCAATAGCCGTAAGTTTTTATTGCGCTTAGGCTTAGCGGGTTTTGCGACCATGCAGGTGATGATGTTCGCCCTCGCCCTCTACACAGGCTACTTCACCGATTTAGATGTGCAGTATCGGGATTATTTCCGTTGGGTCAGCATGCTTTTTGCCACCCCCGTAGTGCTTTATTCGGCGCAGCCCTTCTATTTCAGTGCTATTCGTACCCTACTCAGCGGCAAACTCAATATGGATGTGTCTGTCTCCATTGCGATTGGCGGCGCATACGTTGCCAGTTGTTTTGCCACAGTCAATGGCACAGGCGAAGTGTATTTTGAATCTGTGTCCATGTTTACCTTCTTCCTGTTACTCGGGCGCTACTTCGAACAAAAAGCTAGGCAAAAGGCCTCGGTCAGCTCGAGTAATTTGCATAAGTTAGTGCCGCTCACGGCGCACTTAATGAACGACAATGGTCAGGAAGAAATTCCCGCCAAAAAATTACGCCTCAATGATGTGATCCTCGTCAAACCGGGGGAAATGATTGCAGCCGATGGTGTGGTGATTGAAGGTCACACTAGCATCAATGAAGCTATGCTCACCGGCGAGCAAATGCCAATTGAAAAAACTGTTGCTAGCCAAGTTTACGCAGGCACAATCAACGTCGACCAGCCCATCAAAGTCAGCGTCACAGCGCTGGGGCAAGACCAACTCGTGGCTGAGATTATTAGACTGCAGGAGCTTGCATCCAATACTAAACCTGCAATTGCGCTATTAGCCGATAAATTATCGCGCTATTTCTCGGGCACAATTCTGACCATAGCGACAATCACCTATTTGGTTTGGCATCAAATTTCCCCTGAGGATGCCTTTTGGGTAACGCTATCGGTTCTAGTTGCTACCTGTCCTTGCGCCTTAGCACTTGCCACACCGACCGCTGTCACCTGCGCGACAGCTATTTTTACTCGCCTTGGGATTATTACTCGCAAAGCCGGTGTATTTGAAAAACTGCCACAGATCAAACATGTTGTCTTTGATAAAACCGGCACCCTCACCTGTGGTACCCTCTCTATCGGGCAAACGCAGTGCATGGCCGATTTAACCAATACGCAAGCCTTAGCCATTGGAGCAGCGCTGGAAGCAGGCTCTCGCCACCCGATTGCCGCGGCATTTGCCATGTTTGCCGATAATGCACTGGTTGCCGAAGAGGTTCACCATGAAGTTGGCTTTGGCGTTAGAGGCCGTATTGATGGCACTGATTACTTCATTGGCAATGCAGTATTTACCGGCGCGAGTATTGATAGTCGTGATCCAACCCAAAAGATTTGGTTAGCACGTTCAGCCAATAATCAGCTTGAAGTACTGGCAAGCTTTGAAATTCAAGACAATATTCGCCAAGACAGCAAAGCTACAATTGAGATGTTAAAGCAGCAAGGTTGCCGCATCAGTATTGCCAGCGGCGATAGCTCAGGACACGTACATCAACTGGCAAAAGAGCTGGGGATTGACGATGTGCACAGCGGCTTAACGCCTGCAGATAAACTTGCCCTCGTGACCCGATTACAACAGCATACAAGGGTTGCCATGTTTGGCGATGGCATCAACGATGCGCCTGTGCTTGCGGGCGCCGATTTGTCGGTGGCTATGGGCAGCGGCAGTGCTATCGCGAAAAACAGTGCCGATTTAATTTTATTGGGGGATCATCTGTCCCGCTTCACCCAAGCCGTTAGCGTCGCGAAACTGACGACACAGATTATCAGACAAAATTTAGCGTGGGCGCTGGGTTACAACGCCCTGATCTTGCCCTTAGCCGTTACCGGCCATGTGGCACCTTATATCGCCGCCATTGGCATGTCGGCGAGTTCTTTGATTGTGGTCGGTAATAGCCTGAGATTATTGCGGGTTAAAGTGTGATCACAATAAAAGTAAAACCAGAATAGTAAGAGGTCATTATGGAAATTATTTATGTGCTTATCCCCATTGCCATGATCTTTGTCGCCATCGCTGTAATGGTATTTTTTTGGGCGGTGAAATCCGAACAATTTGACGATTTAGACCGCCAAAGTGTGTCGATATTATTCGACGAAGATACTGTTAAACCAAACAACCATCCCGTGCCTGAGAAAGAGCAAGCCGAAGCAGCGCAAGAAAAAGGCATGCCGCTGTGATTGAGTACAATGTCACTGGGGCTTTTATGGTAGGTCTCATGGGCGCCGCACATTGCTTTGGCATGTGTGGCGGTTTAGTGGGCGCTTTCTCAGCCCAAATCCCCAATGGCAAAACAGGTAATCTGCTGGCGCATCAGCTCAAGTATCTACTGAGTTACAATCTTGGTCGTATTTTGAGTTACACCTTAGCGGGCGCCTTAGTGGGCGCTTCTGCGGCAGGTCTTGGTCACTTATTCGAACTGGATACGTATTTGATTGTGCTGCGCATCATTGCTGGACTGATGATGATCGCAACTGGGCTGTATATCGCCAAAATTTGGGTTGGAATCGTGCAGATTGAGCGCGTTGGCCAATGGTTATGGCAATATTTAAAACCCATAGCGCAACGCCTTGTGCCTATCAAAAACCCGAGCCAAGCGGTCATGGCGGGATTCATTTGGGGCTGGCTCCCCTGCGGCCTCGTCTATAGCACCTTAACTTGGTCGGTCGCATCTGGTTCTGCTAGCCAAGGTGCCTTAATTATGTTGGCCTTTGGCTTAGGTACTTTACCCGCCCTATTGAGTGCTGGCGTGGCAGCAAAACGACTCGCTGCTTGGGTTCAACAGAAAACCGTTAGACTATTGAGCGGCTTACTGTTAATTGCGTTTGGTGGTCAAACTTTATATATCGCACTCGCGCAGCTAAACTAGCCCAAGTGAGTGAATTGGTTTAACATGGCTGCAGTGGATAAACTTGAGAATCAACATGACAATTGAACAAAATAAGAATCGTCGTCCTGCCGCTAGCGGATGCACAATCCATTGTCACGATTGCAGTATGGGTACCCTTTGTATTCCTTTTACCCTCAATGCAAGTGAGCTAGATCAGCTCGATGATATTATCGAGCGTAAAAAGCCTATTCAAAAAGGCGAGCAAATTTTTAAATCGGGTGATGCGTTAAAATCCCTGTTTGCGATCCGCTCTGGCACCATCAAAAGTTACACTATTACTGAGCAAGGCGATGAGCAGATCACCGGCTTCCACTTAGCGGGTGATGTGATTGGTTTTGACGGTATCCACGCCCAGTTGCACCAGAGTTTTGCACAGGCACTCGAGACCTCCATGGTCTGTGAAATCCCCTTTAATATCCTCGATGAACTTTCAGGCACTATGCCTAAATTGCGTCAGCAGATCATGCGTCTGATGAGCAATGAGATCATGAGCGATCAAGAAATGATCCTGCTACTCAGCAAGAAAAATGCCGAAGAACGTCTGGCAGCCTTTATCAGTAATCTGGCTAATCGTTTTGGTAGCCGTGGCTTCTCGCCCAAAGAATTCCGCTTAACCATGACCCGCGGTGACATTGGTAATTATCTCGGTTTGACCGTAGAGACCATCAGTCGCTTACTTGGGCGTTTCCAAAAATCAGGCTTGATTGAAGTTAAGGGTAAATATATTACTATCCTCGACTCGCAAGAGCTGAATCTGTTAGCGGGTAATTCGCGCATAGCGAGATAGTTCACCGCAAGAGTGTTTGCTGCAAGAAAGTTAAGTGCAGCATAATAATAGTTAAGTGCAAGAGAGTTACGCGCTAGGTCCTTGTCATGAATGGCAAGAACAATTCAGTTGAAAAACCGGGACTGGCTAGACATGTCATACAGATTAAGGCATGATTTTTAAGCGAGTTTTAATCAATTTCGAATGAGTTTGATCTAGAACAATACAGCTAACTGCCAAAGGCTCATGATGATATTGAGCCTATGACTAAAGGAACCTCCCATGAAGGATTATCAAAAAATACTGGTTGTGGTTGACCCTACCACAGAGAATCAAGTTGCCCTCGCACGAGCGGTGACCTTGGGCAGTAAATGCAACGCTCAAGTCACTGTGTTTCTTTCTATCTTCGACTTTTCCTATGAGATGACTTCGATTCTGTCGAATCAAGAGCGCGAAGCCATGCGTCAAGGCGTCATAGATCAACGTCTCGCTTGGATCCAAGACTTACTCGCCGCTTATACTCATCTGCAACTCAATATCGATACCCAAGTCATTTGGCATAACCGCCCCTTCGAAAGCATTATTAATCATGCAATTTCAGGGCAATACGATTTGATTGTTAAAGGCACCCATGCCCACGACAAACTCAAAGCGGTGATCTTCACCCCAACCGATTGGCATTTAATGCGTAAAGCCCCTGTGCCTGTGTTGATGGTGAAAGCCCATGACTGGCCAGCGGCGGGCAAAATCCTTTGCGCTGTGAATGTGGCAACCGAAGATACCGATCATCAAATGCTTAACGGTAAAATCATCGAGCATGCGAAAGATTTAGCGGATAAGTTCTCTGCCGAAGTGCATTTAGTCAATGGCTATCCCGGTACGCCGGTAAACTTAGCCATTGAATTGCCGGACTTTGATGCCCAGTCCTACAACGAAACCATTCGCATGCAGCATGAGCAGCGCGTGAGTTACCTTGCTGGCGCTTATGATATCGATCCAAATCATTGCCATGTGAAAGAAGGTTTGCCAGAGGATGTGATCCCTGAGCTTGCTGAAAAACTCGATGCCGAATTAGTGATCTTAGGCACTGTCGGTCGCACCGGTTTTTCAGCGGCACTGATTGGTAATACTGCAGAGCATGTTATTGATAGTATCAACTGCGATTTACTGGCCATCAAACCCGACGGCTACAAATCACCGTTAGAAGAAGCCTAAGCGATACGCGGCACTTTACCCCGCCAAAGATAGCTGGAATAATACGCGCCCTGAAACTGAGTTACTGGGCGCTTTTTATGCTTGAAGCTATATCTGAAGTTACGGCAAATCCTATGTCTGAAGAATTATCAAAAAAACACACTACCCGTCTGAATAAATTACAGAAACGTCTGCGTCGTGAAGTGGGTAGCGCAATCGCCGATTACAATATGATTGAAGATGGCGATAAGATCATGTGCTGCCTCAGTGGCGGTAAAGACAGCTATGCGATGCTCGATATTTTGATGAATCTGCAGCAACGCGCGCCCATTCAGTTTGAAATCATTGCGGTTAATTTAGATCAAAAGCAACCCGGCTTTCCAGAGCACGTGCTGCCCGCTTATTTAGATAAGCTCAATGTGCCTTATCACATCCTCGAGAAAGACACTTACTCGATAGTGAAAGATAAAATCCCTGAAGGTAAAACTACCTGCTCCCTGTGCTCTCGCCTGCGTCGCGGCACGCTCTATGGCTTTGCCCAGCGCATCGGCGCCACTAAAATCGCCCTAGGCCACCACAGGGATGACATTATCGAGACCTTGTTCTTGAACATGTTCTTTGGCGGTAAGATGAAAGCTATGCCGCCAAAGCTACTGTCGGATGATGGCGCTAATGTGGTCATTCGCCCTCTGGCCTATTGCCGTGAAAAAGATCTCGAAGAATATGCCAACTTAAAAGAATTCCCGATCATCCCTTGTAACTTGTGTGGCTCGCAGGAAAACTTAAAGCGCGCCGCAGTCAAAGACATGCTTAATCAGTGGGATAGACAGTACCCAGGTCGTATTGAAACGATTTTCACAGCAATGCAAAACACCGCACCATCACAGGGTGTTGACCGTGAGCAGTTCGACTTTGTGTCATTAACACGTGACCCAGATGCACCTATGCGTGGTGATGTTGCCGAAGCCAATCTGCCCGCATTCGATTTCCTTGATATCGCCAACAGCGGCCGTATTGATTTGGATGCGGCAAAACGCATTGATATCGTTAACACTTATGAAGTCTAACTAAGTGTGAATTAGCGCCTTAGTCAGTAAAAGAAGTTAACCCAACGAAAGTATGCAAGATAAATTAGCTAAACAAAAATGCCCACATTAAGTGGGCATTTTTATGGCTACAAAATAAGTTAAGACTGCCGACACTATCTTTGAGCCCGCGCTTCTGAATCGATTTTTTCAAGATGCCAATTCAACGAGGCAAAGAGGATCACTTCACCCAAGGACTCAACACTAATGGCTGGGCACTGAAGCTTAGCGTAGTGATGTTTTCAAGCTCATTCGCGGCTAATTTATAACTGCCCTTAACGGCTTGTTCACGGCCATTAAGGTGTACATACACTTCTTGCTCGGGTTGGAATTCAAAGTTAAGGCCGGCAATGGACTCCCTAAAATAACGCATCGGGAAGCCTTGCATGGCGCCAAGCAGCGTGTCCATTTCGGTCACAATTTGCTGTAAACGCGCTTTATCGTACTCGGCTAATGTCTGCTTAGCTCTGACTTGCATCGCGATAGCGCATCCCTCAGCACTGCTAGCAAAATTGAGATTAACCAAGGCACGCTGATCTTTTAAATCATCATCTAAGGGAATAAATAACCGCTGAGCATAGGTATACGTCAGTGGCGTTGAGGTTTTTTCACTGGAAATAGAACCGCTTTGGATCAAACAGTTCTTTTGCATTGGAACACTAAAAGCCACTTCTACGAGTTGATAACCGCCCTTGTTGACTTGTTTTAACCTATCATAAAAACCTTTATATTCAAGGGATACAGTTTCAGCAGCGGCGCTAGTTGCCAGTAAACAGAGGCCACTAAACAACAGTTTTTTATACATCGACATTCACCAAATATTTTTCATTATGACGTAACATATCAAGCAGCTCATCAATATAAGCTTCTTGTCTTTCAGAATAATTCACGAGTCCGTAAATCAATTGATCCGCTGTCGGCTCTAGCTCCTGTGAGCGTAAATCGGCACGGATAGAACGAAATAGCGCATAGGCTGTATTGGAATTTAAATTACGCATGTAGGACGAAACGGACTCGTCGACCGATGAAAACACTCTCACCTCATGGCTCTTACCAGATCCCCGTGAAGATGGCACTATGCCGCAGCCAGCAGTAAAACACCATTCACCAAAAAAGTTAAAGCCTTCACGGGCAAAACGTGAGCTGCCCCAACCGGATTCATTCGCGGCTTGGATCAGCACCATAGATTCAGGCACAATATCGACGCGCTTTAGTAAGCTTGCTAAGGATTTAGCATCGACGTTTCGTGCCGCATATTGGTATTTGTCGAATAGCGTATTGAGTTGCCCGAGTTGGGTCTCAGATAAACTCTTGCCATTATCAACCAAAGCGAGCATTTCACTGACAAACTCGCGTTCCATCGAGATGATGGCATTCTGCTGCTGCACAATCGGCCGCAGAAAATCAAAAAAGGCTTTCTTCTTTTCGGTGATATCGTTGATCGCAGAAAAGTCAGGAACTTGCGTAACAGGATCGACAGCGTCAACGAGTTGGGTCGCAATGCTAGATGAATCATTCGTGTTGGGAATGATCCAAACGCGCAATGCAAAAATCGCCACTATGACCATGGCTAATGCCAATGTAAACGATCCGATTCTACCCGTTTTCAATAGTTCACCTTAAGTATGACGCCCGTATTGGGCAAATAAAGGGCGGATTATAAGCTATTTGTCAGATTTAACGAAATGTGCCCGCCGTCACTGTCATTAATCACGCATCTGGCTCATTAACTCAGGTACAATATTGCGCCTAAGTCGCGATTCTGAATCCGTGTATACGTGCTTGCCGTATGACAGTCGATAATAGATGCAAGCTTTCGACTGAGCTTTTATACTAAGGTTCCTTAACGCAGTTAAATTGCACAGTAGCGCTTACGTCATTGCGCTTTGTACTTAATCAGTGATGACAGTAACATTCATATTTTCGGGTATTCAGGAAGGAAGAACCCAGATGCAGCATTTGATGTTAAATCAATTTGAACGTGTCGTCGCCATTGGCGGAGGCCATGGTTTAGGCCGAGTATTATCGTCACTCGATTTTTTAGGCAGCCGTTTAACGGGAATTGTCGCGACCACAGATAACGGCGGCTCGACCGGTAGACTCAGAGCCGAGCAGGATTGTATTGCCTGGGGCGATTTACGCAACTGCTTATCCCATCTAGCCAATCGCCCTTCCGTCGGCTCACAACTATTCGAATACCGTTTCCAAGGTGAAACTGAACTCAGCGGCCATAATCTGGGTAATCTTATTTTACTGGCGCTTGATCAGCTGTGCGTTCGTCCATTAGAAGCCGTTAATCTCATCCGTAATTTACTCAAGATTGAAACCCGGCTGATCCCTATGTCTGAACAACCCACACACTTAGTGGCTCTGCAAGCCTGTGGTAGTAAAGTGTTTGGCGAGATCAATGTCGACAGTATGGATGAAGCACCTATCGCGCTCTGCCTTGAGCCACAGGTCGATGCAACTTTTGAAGCCTGTGAGGCCGTTCGACACGCAGATTTAATCATTTTAGGCCCTGGCAGCTTCTTAACCAGCATTATGCCGCCGCTGCTATTACCTAAGTTTGCAAAAAGCCTAGCCGCTACTAAAGCTCAAGTGATTTTTATCGATAACCTTGCAGAGGAAGCCTCACCCGCGGGTCGATTTAGTATTGAGCAACGTATCGCTTGGTGCCATCAAGTGATTGGCAAGCCCATCATTCACAAAGTGTTACGTCATGGCGAACAAACGCGTTTAGGACCACTCATTAACTATTTTCCGTTGAAGAATCGCCATAACCCGAATTTACATGATCAAGCGAACCTATTAGATGCATTAAGCGCCCTGCTGCGAATTAAATCTGAGCTCACGCTGCAATCGCAGGAGCCTCTCGCGCTTAGCTGCTAATCACTGAATAGCCCGCACATTCTGAAAAACATAAAGGACAGCAAATGCTGTCCTTTATGTTTAAGGCTAAAGAGAAATTCCTTTAACCTCATTCTATAACCTAATAAGCCTTACAATACTTGCGCTATCGCTTTGCAGATCACAGGCATATTGGTCTTAGTCATGCCTGCAACGCTAATGCGTCCTGAACCAACGATATAAACCCCAAACTCGTCTTTCAAACGCGCCACTTGGGCTTTGTTCAAACCAGAGAAACTGAACATACCATTTTGGCGAGAAATAAAGCTAAAATCCTGAGTCACGCCTTCAGCCTTTAAGCTTTCAACGAACAGGGTACGCATTTCGGCGATACGCTCACGCATCTCTTTGACTTCCTGCACCCACATGGCTTTCAGGGCTGCGTCATTTAAGATAGTGCTGACGATCAGCGCGCCATGTGCTGGCGGATTAGAATAGTTTGCACGTATGGTACGTTTCACTTGGCTAAAGGCACGCACGGCAGCATCAGCATCTTCAGCCACCACAGTTACGGCGCCGATACGTTCGTTGTACAAACCAAAGTTTTTAGAGAAAGAGTTAGCAACCAGCAGCTCCGGCACTTTTGATGCAACTAAACGCAGACCTGCCGCATCTTCTTCAATTCCAGCACCAAAACCTTGGTATGCAAAGTCAAACAATGGCACAAGTTTCTTATCGGCACACAATTGGGCTACGCGTTCCCATTGCGCCAAGGTTAAATCGATACCGGTTGGGTTATGGCAGCAACCGTGTAGCAACACGACATCGCCTGCACTCGCGTGAGACAAGTCCGTCATCATGGTATCAAAATCGATATCATGGGCTTCTGCTTTGTAATAACCGTATTCTTTAACGGCTAAACCCGCGGTTTCAAAAATATTTTGATGGTTGGCCCACGTTGGATTGCTGACCCAAATAGTGTGCGAATCGGTATTACGCAGTAAAAACTCAGCAGCAATACGCAGTGCACCTGTACCGCCCGGGGCTTGCGCTGTGGCAGCACGGCCAGAAGTGATTAATGCACTGCCCTCACCGAATAACAATGTTTGTACAACATGGTTATACGTTTGCACGCCTTCAATGCCTAAATAGTTTTTGGTCTTCTCTTGCTCAAGTAAAATAGCCTCGGCTTTTTTCACTGAAGCCAGCACTGGAGTTTGTCCAGCCTCATCCTTATAAATACCGACACCCAGATTAACTTTATCCTGACGGGGATCAGCCTTAAAGGTATCGGTTAAACCAAGAATGGGATCTGCGGGTGCGAGTAATACTTGAGAGAAAATCATGACTACGTATCCTAATTATGCGCGTGTAGGGGAAATTTCGGCTTATTTATACCACTGTCTTTAAGGGGGGAATAGCGACTTAAGCACCTTCTCAGGGAAATTCTTACGCCATTGTAGATTTAACAGTAAAAGTTCTATTTTTTTATGTAATTATAAGCATAAATGGGAAATTGCTTGAATAAAGTTATTTATAACATCTAGATCACAAAATCCTGTAATTTTATCTTGTAGAAAAGAATCGCGCTGACAACGCAATACTGAATGAATAAAATGTGAGCGGGATCTATAGCAAATTCTAACTTAGCCGAGTAATCATCTTAAATGGCACTTAGTAAGCCAGTGGCATTCGGCTTTGAGGATCTATAAAGCAAAAAAGCCCTGACATCAGTCAGGGCTTTTCTGTTTTTTGGTACCCGAGGCCAGACTTGAACTGGCACGCTGTTACCAGCGAGGGATTTTAAATCCCTTGTGTCTACCGATTCCACCACTCGGGCAAACTCTTTATATTAACGACGGGAATCGTGTCATTAATACGTTAATCTATGGAGGCGCGACCCGGAGTCGAACCGAGATCGACGGATTTGCAATCCGCAGCATAGCCATTCTGCCATCGCGCCCAAACTGCCAAATTTATTAAAATTTGGAGCGACATATCGGGTTCGAACCGATGACCTATACCTTGGCAAGGTATCGCTCTACCAACTGAGCTAATGTCGCCTATAATTGCGCTTAATCATTAGAAGCCATGCTAGGCATGCTTTCCCCTGACTGCGGATTGGCATTCTACCTATTTAGACCTCAGAGTCAATCAACAATTTTTAAAAAATGATCTAAGCCGCATCGTTTGCCCAATAAACCGCCACAAGTCAGCAAAGTTGATGTTTCCTTCATCAATTTAGGCTTTTTTGCCGATACTGACGCCGATGCGGCAGATGATTAAGTGAGGCAGAAAAGCTGTGGTTGATTGTGAGGATTGAGTCGAACTCAATTAAATTGCCTGAGTATAGAAAAACAAAAGCGCCCTACTGGGCGCTTTATGTGAAGATTATGCGCAGTTTTGAAGACTCCACATAACTTACGCTGGTGATTTACACAGCTAACTTATGCTGGTAGAGATAGCGTCGTTAAACCTAACATAGTTTGCATTACGCCAACTACTTGGCAGCTGTAACCAAACTCGTTGTCATACCATACATAAAGAATGGCACGCTTGCCTTCTGCGATAGTCGCTTGTGAATCAATCACGCCCGCGTAGCGAGAACCCACTAAATCGCTCGATACAATCTCAGTAGAGTCGGTGTAATCGATTTGATTTTGTAGTGGTGATTGCAACGCCGTATCTTTCAGGTACTCGTTCAGCTCATCTTTACTGGTTTCAGCATTCAAGTTCATGCTGATGATGGCCATAGAGACGTTCGGCGTTGGCACACGAATCGCGTTACCGGTTAACTTGCCCGCTAAGACTGGCAGTGCTTTAGCAACGGCTTTAGCGGCGCCTGTTTCAGTGATTACCATGTTTAATGGTGCACTGCGGCCACGGCGATCAGCGGTGTGATAGTTATCAATCAAGTTTTGATCGTTGGTATAAGAGTGAATCGTCTCAACGTGACCATTCTCAATACCATATTTATCATTCACGGCTTTCAGTACCGGCGTAATGGCGTTGGTCGTACAGCTTGCCGCAGAAACGATAATGTCTTCTGGGGTAATGTCGCCTTCATTCACACCGTAAACGATGTTCTTGATTGCGCCTTTTGCAGGAGCTGTAAGCAACACTTTGCTCGCGCCTGGGCTCTTAAGGTGTAAACCAAGACCCGCTTCATCTTTCCAAATACCTGTGTTATCAACAACGAGTGCATCGCTGATATCGTATTTAGTGTAATCCACTTCATCAGGCGAGTTCGCGTAAATCACTTGGATATAGGTACCGTTGGCGATGATGGCATTGTTCTCTTCGTCAACTTCTACAGAGCCATTGAAAGGACCATGGACTGAGTCACGGCGCAATAAACTGGCACGTTTCTCTAAATCACCTTTCTTACCGCCACGTAGTACGATAGCGCGCAATCTTAACTTATTGCTGCGACCTGTGCGTTCAATCAACAGGCGTGCTAATAAGCGGCCGATACGGCCAAAACCATACAGCACGACATCACGCGGTGCGACATCATCAGCATGGTCGATGGCATCGGCCAACTCTTTTGCCATATAGTTTTCAATTTCGCTGACATCGGTGTGATCGCGCCAGTAATTGACTGCAAGCTTACCAATATCCACTTTACATTGTTTAACTGCGAGTTTGCTCAAAGCTTGAACGAAGGGGAAACTCTCGCGTAAACGTAATTTTTCACCGACATGACGACGAACTAAACGGTGCGCTTTAATGATTTCAATCGTAGAAGCATTGAGTAACGGCTTGCCGTAGACCACGACTTCAACGCCTTGGTTACGGTACAACTTGCCTAACAAAGGCTGCATTGCCTCTGCCATTTCAAAACGTTCTTGCCAACTTTGTAGGTGTTTATCAGCGCTCATTTACAGATCCTTTATCTCACTTTTCAATAAAATGTACTGAAAGGTTTGAGTAACATGACGAAAAGACCAATAATCTAATGCGGGTTTTAGGGAAAACCCTGTTTTGGTCGGCGCCATTGTAATGAAAGTCGCGCTTTGTTGCCAGTAAGATATTTTCTGTAAATCTGTAATTTTATTAGAAAAATTATCGTTTGGAGAGTGTTTTGAGACAAAATCTAGTAATAATTACATCATTTACCTTAGGGATGAGCCTTTTTGGTCTTTTCGGTTGTGATAATGACCGAAATATCTCAGCAATTTGTAAAAATAATCCTGAAATTTGTGCCGATTTGCATAAGGATGGCTGGTGTTTGGCCGAAAAAACCAAACTTATCCAGAACCGCTACGAATTAAAAGACAACGAAAACCCCACAGGCAAACAACTCTACCTGCAATTGACCTATCTTGAGGATTACAGCCGCTGCATTGAACTCGCCTCTGGCGTGCAGCATATCATCCACACCAATCGCACCGCTGATAGAGCCAGAGCCTTTAGATTAAGCACCCAGAATTTAAGCTTGCTACAAGATCAAACCCGCGAGCGACAAGATCCTTTCATGTCCTATTACCAATGGACTCGCTTTGGCGATACCGCAGCGCTAAATAGATTATTAGAGCATGAAAACGCCGGCGAAGTGACTGACCCTTTCCTACTTGCCCAAGTCGCAACTTACTACAGCAATCGAAATGCCATCAAAGCGCAACAACTCTATCTTAAGGTCTTTGCAGACATCCAATACGATAATTTCGACGTTAACTGGTTACTTGGGCTCGCATCAGCTTATCGCCAGCAGCAGGTATTCGATAAAGCCTATATGCTGACGAAGGCAAATTTACTACTTACGCAGCAGAAGTATTCAGAGGAAAAAATGCTAGCCTTGCTCGGTGGCAATAAAACGCTGGCGACTGAACTCGATTTAAAAGCCCAAGCTCTTATTGATGCGCTAAAAAACGGGACTTATTCTCAGAGTCCAGTAAGACAATGGCTTGATCCTCACGCGGTTGACCAAGCGCCTACGGCAACCGAGGCTGTACCACCTGCGCTTGTCGAAGAAACAGACTAAGCAACCGATGGCAAAATGTTTGCCATCTTGTAATTTTTTACCCAATTAACGCGTAAAAAATGGCGATTTCGCGACCGATGTAAAAAAAATACCTAATTTGTTAATCAAGACAGCGGTAAAATGCCGATTTAACTTGACGATAGCTGTCAGTTTGGTAATTTTACTACCAGTTGAATTTTATAATCACCAGAGGGATATGAGATGACTATCCGTGTAGCAATAAATGGCTATGGCCGTATCGGTAGAAACGTATTACGCGCCTTGTACGAAAGCGAAAAAGCTTATCCAATCAAGATTGTCGCTATTAATGATTTAGGCGACGCTTCAATCAACGCTCACCTGACAAAATACGATTCTGTTCACGGTCGTTTCAATGCCAAAGTTGACCATGATGCCGAAGCTATTTATGTGAATGGCGACAAGATCCTCACTTTCCAAGAACGTGATCCTGCAAAACTACCATGGGCTGAGTTGCAAGTAGACGTGGTGTTCGAATGTACCGGTATCTTCACTTCTAAAGAAACTGTTCAACCGCATTTAACCGCTGGCGCGAAGAAAGTGATTATTTCTGCTCCAGGTAAAAACGTCGATGCCACAGTTGTTTACGGTGTGAACAACAACGTACTGACGTCGGACATGACAGTGATTTCAAATGCTTCTTGTACCACTAACTGTTTAGCGCCTTTTGCTAAGCCGTTAAATGACGAGATTGGTATCGAATCAGGCCTGATGACCACGATTCACGCTTATACCAACGATCAACGTTTATCTGACGTATACCACACAGATTTACGTCGTGCTCGTGCTGCAGCACTGTCAATGATCCCAACTAAAACTGGCGCAGCAGCAGCTGTAGGTTTGGTTGTACCTGAATTACAAGGTAAATTCGACGGTTTAGCGGTTCGTGTACCTACAGTTAACGTATCACTGGTGGATTTATCTTTCATCGCTGCCCGTGATACGACAGTTGAAGAAGTGAATGCCATTATCGAACGTGCTGCCAGCGTTGCGCCATTGAGCGAAGTATTAGCAGTAAACAAAGAGCCATTGGTGTCTATCGACTTTAACCACAATGCGTTCTCTTCAAACTTTGACGCCACTCAAACCCGTGTAAACGGCCGTTTAGTGAAAGTGATGTCTTGGTATGATAACGAGTGGGGATTCAGTAACCGTATGTTAGATAACGCGGTTGCACTGATGAACGCAAAGTAATCTAGTCACTAGATCCTGCGTTACTCAATCAAGCCTCGCATTTGCGGGGCTTTTTATTGCCTTAGTTTTAATAAAAACAACAGCCATAAAAAATCCCCACTCTATGGCGGGGATTTTTATCAAACAGAGAAAAAGCTAAAGAACGGGCTTAGGCATTACCCTTCACTTTCATATTCAGTGTCTTGGCAAAATCCAGCATGCGCGTCAGCGGGATCAGCGCTTTAACTCTTAAGTCTTCATCCACAAAAATCTCATGGGTGGTTTTATCGCTGTCGGCGAGTGACGCTTCAATGGCCTGTAGACCGTTCATCGCCATCCAAGGACAGTGGGCACAGCTCTTACAGGTTGCACCGTTACCGCCGGTTGGCGCTTCGATTAAGATTTTACCTGGCGCCGCCTGCTGCATTTTATAGAAAATGCCGCGATCGGTTGCCACGATAAAACGCTCATTTGGCATAGTCTGCGCCGCTTTGATCAGCTGACTGGTCGAGCCAACGGCATCGGCCATCGCCACCACACTGGCTGGTGACTCAGGATGCACAAGGATAGCTGCATCTGGGTAAACGCTTTTCATATCGCGCAGCGCGTTCGATTTAAACTCGTCGTGAACGATACAATCGCCCTGCCACATCAACATTTCGGCGCCCGTCTGTTTAGCAATATAACTGCCTAAATGACGGTCTGGTCCCCAAATGATCTTTTTGCCTTCGCTGTCTAAGTGCTCAACGATTTCGAGGGCAATGCTAGAGGTCACCACCCAGTCGGCGCGCGCTTTAACGGCAGCCGAAGTATTGGCGTAAACCACCACAGTATGATCAGGGTGCGCATCGCAGAAAGCGCTGAACTTATCGATTGGACAACCTAAGTCCAATGAACAAGTGGCTTCTAAGGTCGGCATTAAAATGGTTTTTTCTGGGCTCAAAATCTTGGCGGTTTCGCCCATAAACTTGACCCCAGCAACGATTAAGGTTTTTGCTGGGTGATCGCGGCCAAAGCGCGCCATTTCTAAGGAGTCTGAAACGCAGCCGCCGGTTTCTTCGGCAAGGGCTTGGATTTCAGGATCGGTATAATAGTGGGCAACCAGAACGGCATCTTTTTCAATGAGCAGTTGTTTGATACGCGCCTTATAATCGGCTTTTTGCGCATCGGACAAAGGAACTGGCTTAGGCGGAAACGGGTAATCAATGGTTTCTATTGTTGGAGCAAATGGGCTGGGGGCAAACTGACTCATAACACATCCATCAGGATAACTACGTCCGGGAATTATACGTAATTGGGATCAAAAGATTAACCCATTTATGCAAAGCAAATAAAAAAGGACGCTCTAAAGCGTCCTTTTACTGTCAAATCTGCGTGCCAGCGGCTTAACGCATGGCTAATAACATCTCTTGCGGCTGCTCCAGATATTGTTTCCACAGATTACAGAAGCGAGCAATGGTGCCGCCATCGATCACTCTGTGGTCGCCAGACCAGCTCACTTGCATGATTTGGCGGGCTTCGACTTCCCCTTTCGCGTTAAAACGCGGCAAGGTTTGCAATTTACCTAAGGCGACAATCGCCACCTCAGGTTTGTTGATAATAGGCGTTGCCACTGTGCCACCTAAGGCGCCAATGTTAGAGATGGAAATGGTACCGTCTTTCAGATCCGCTGGTGCCACACGGCCACTGCGGGCGGCTTGGGTCAGGCGGGTGATTTCTGCCGCCACTTCTAAAATACTCTTATCCTGCACGTCTTTGATGTTGGGCACCAAGAGACCAACTTTAGAATCCACCGCCATGCCGATATTGTGGCGCGCCTTGTAGGTCAACTCAGTGCAATCAGCATTCACTTGGCTATTCATCACAGGGAACTGACTTAACGCGAGTGACATCGACTTCATGAAGAAAGGCATCATGGTCAGCTTCACTTCATCGGATAAATACTTCACTTTCATGCTTTCACGCAGTGCAACTAAGTCTGTTAAATCAAACTCTTCGCAATAGGTAAAATGCGGAATGCTCGACACAGATTCCACCATCATGCGTGCCATCACAGCTTTTACGCCACGAATCGGCTCAATCGTGTCAGCACGTTGAGTCTCTGTAGATGTTTGGACTTGGGTTTGAGATGCTTGCGTCGCTTGAACTGGCGCCTCTTTTACCTGAGTCGCACTTGGAGCAGAAACATTGCTCGCGCCTTGTTGGAAGCGAGTGATGTCTTCCTTATACACACGGCCGTGCTTTCCTGTGCCAGGTACTTGGCTCAAATCGATATCTAACGACCGCGCCATACGACGAACCGCAGGGCTGGCTAAAGCTTTACCTTGGCGAGCAGGTTCTGCATTCACAGTCTGCGCTGTTGGTGCCGCATTGGCCACAGTATCAGTGTTTGTTGCTGCAGGTGCAGAAGCCGCTAGTTCAACTTCAATGGCAAATAAAGGCGCATGCACTTTAGCTAGCTGACCTTTGCGATAATGCAGTTTGGCAATTTTACCCGCTTTAATGGCAGGAATTTGCACCAGCGCTTTATCTGTCATCACGTCGGCAATCGGTTGATCTTCCTCAACCCAATCACCTTCACTCACTAACCATTCAACGAGTTCACATTCAACAATGCCTTCGCCGATATCCGGTAGTAAGAACTCTTCTATGCTGACGGATGAACTGGATGACGTATTGACAGTTGTTGCCGCCACAGACTCAGTCACTTTTGCAGTCGTCGCAGCAGGTTCAGTCGCAGATTCTTCACCCGCGATTTCAACGGCACCTTCAATTTGTACGGCATAGAGCGGCGCATGCACTTTCGCAATATCGCCCTTAGCGTAATACAGCTTAGTGACCACACCCGCAAAAGGCGCAGGGATTTGCACTAGGGCTTTGTCTGTCATGACATCGGCAATCGGCTGATCTTCAACGACTGTGTCGCCTTCTTTGACCAACCATTCAACCAATTCACATTCCACTACACCTTCGCCAATATCCGGCAAAATAAAATCTTTAATCATACCGGACTCCTAGAAGGTCACTGATGCTTTGATGGCTTCAAACGTTTTGAACGCATCAGGCATGTATTCTTTTTCATGAATCAGTGGGTACGGGGTATCTAAACCACAAACGCGGCTGATGGGCGACTCGAGATACAAGAAGCATTCTTGCTGGATTGTCGCGGCAATTTCACCGGCAAAACCACCTGTTAATGGCGCTTCATGGTTAACCAGCAAACGTCCTGTCTTTTTAACTGAATCGGCAACGGTATCGATATCCCAAGGTGACAAGGTGCGTAAATCAATAATTTCGCAGGAGATCCCTTCTTTAGCGGCCATGTCGGCGGCTTTTTCAAGGATTTCCATTTGCGCGCCCCACGCCACTAAGGTGATGTCTTTACCTTCGCGAACCACTTCAGCCTTGCCCAGTTCAATTTCATAATCGCCCGCTGGCACTTCGCCAACCGATGCGCGATATAAACGCTTAGGCTCAAAGAAGATCACTGGGTTTTTGTCACGAATTGACGCCAGCAGCAGGCCTTTAGCTTGCTCAGGATTACGTGGTACAACGACTTTTAATCCCGGTGTCTGGGTAAAATAGGCTTCAGGTGATTGCGAGTGATAATGGCCGCCAGCAATGCCGCCGCCATATGGCGTACGGAACACTAATCCACCGACATCGAATTCATTACCGCTACGGTAACGGAACTTAGCCGACTCGTTGACGATTTGATCAAATGCCGGAAAGATATAATCGGCGAATTGGATTTCAGCCACAGCAGTCATGCCATTTGAGGCTAAACCATTGGCAAAACCGGCAATACCTTGCTCTGTCAGCGGCGTATTAAAGCAGCGATCGCGCCCGAATTTTTCTTGAAGACCGGAGGTGGCGCGAAATACCCCGCCAAAGTGGCCCACATCTTCACCAAAAACCACCATGCGTTCATCGGCTTGCATGGCAATCGACAAGGCCTCATTGACGGCCTGTAACATATTCATTTCAGCCACGGCTTATAGTCTCCCTGCACTTTTTGGATAGGCTTGCGGATATTTCTTGATATGTTCTTTAAGCTCGGCGAGTTGCTTTTTCAGCACTGGCGTCGGCTTGTCGTACACATCTTTAATAATTTCATCCAGCATAGGCACAGGAATTTTTTCAGCCACTTTTACCGCAGCCAATACTTCTTCACGATATTTTTCATGCAGTTTCACATCATCCGCTTCAGCCAACCAACCTTTGTTGATAAGCCATAATTTGAAGCGTTTAACCGGATCGTGTTGCTGCCACTTGGCTTCTTCATCTTTCGAGCGATAGCCTGATGGGTCGTCTGATGATGAATGTGCACCGAGACGGTAAGTCATGGCTTCAATCAGCACAGGCGCATTATGCTCAATCGCATAGGCGCGGGCTTGCTGAGTTGCCGCTAACACGGCCAGCATGTCATTGCCGTCAACACGAATGGTGTGCATGCCATAACCCACACCGCGACTCGCAATACCGTTACCGGCAAACTGCTCTTCAGTTGGGGTTGAAATGGCGTAGCCATTGTTACGGCAGAAGAAAATCACTGGGCATTTCAGTACCGCGGCCATGTTTAGGCCAGCATGAAAATCCCCTTCCGATGCAGCGCCTTCGCCAAAATAACAAACCGCGACTTTGCGCTTACCTTGCATTTTTAAGCTATAGCCCACACCCGTCGCCTGCGGGATTTGTGTCGCAAGGGGTGAAGAAATCGTTTGATAATGCAATGCCGCACTGCCGTAATGGATTGGCATTTGGCGACCTTTACCGAGATCTTTCTCGTTACTGAACATCTGATTCATAAACTGTTCAGTGGTAAAGCCGCGATAACGCAACGCCGCATGCTCACGGTATTGCGCGAGGATCACATCTTCTTGATCGAGAGCGGCCACACTGCCGACAATCGCCGCTTCTTCACCCGTACAGGTCATATAGAAGCTGATGCGCCCTTGACGCTGGGCACCTAACATACGTTCATCGAGTACCCGAGTGAATACACAGGTATCGTAAATTTTAGTGGCTAAGGTTTCATCTATCACAGGCAAAACCGCGGTTTCATAAGTGGTGCCGTCGGCTTGTAGAATTCGAAGGATAGGAATGTGTAGCGATGCCTTATCCAAGAAGCCGACACGGTGCACTGTATCAGTGTTGAGTGTTGCTTTGCTCATATTGTGCTCTTGTTATCTCATTACGCACCAAAGCGTTTTGATGCGTCTGTTTATACGAATATGCCCGACGAACATTACGTTAACGTAAACTACCTATCAACCATTGGCATAGCTCAAACCACAAGTTATCCCTGCCTCGCATGTATATATTGCTTTACAAGCCTAACGCACGTCCGCATTCACCGCAGGGATCAGGCAAATCACAGTGCGATTGCCAATAGGCACTTTGGCATTAGGGAACACGACAGACTCAAACTCATGTTCCACTTTAATTTCTTGCCCACCTTCCCGCGCTAAGACAAAGCCCTTCGGGAAAGATCTGAAGTTTTCGACATCGGTTGCGAAGGTAAATTCAAAATCATCGAAATGTTTATTGATGACCCGGCACACTTGATACAAGTTAACCTTATCGGCATCAAATGCATCCAGCTCCAACGGCTTAGCGGTGATCAAGCGCATAAACATTTCATGGGTCGCGATAAAACGCGTCATGTCGTTCTGCCCCATGGGATAGACTTTGCCAAGCTCAATGGTAAAGGCATCGGCGCCGTAGTGTTCGGAGGAAAAATAGCTGAAGGTCGTGGTCGGTTCGTGGTGAAAAAGAACCGTATCAACGCCGCTAGCGGCTAAAAACATGATTTGCTCGCCGCTAAAGGCACGCCCTGGACGATAGGGATAGATAGCGAACTTTTCATGCTTCGAGGCGCGCATCGCCGTGTGCAGATCATAATGAATGCGCTGACGACCATCGGCAGCCGCGGTATAAAAACGGTCGACATAGGCTTCGAGTTTTTTGGCGCGCACTCGCTCAGGATTGACTAATCCCGGAGGATTGGAATGCTCACCACTAAAGAGACGGTTCATGTTCTCATCGATAATCCGCGTGCCGTTATTAATCGCTAATGGATTACCAATCAGGAATAAAGTGCGCTGTTTCGCGATGATCTTTTGCTGTAAAAGCTGCTTAATTAAGCCATTGCAGAGTTCAATGGGCGCGGTCTCGTTACCGTGAACACCGCAAGAAAGGACAACATCTTTTCCTTCATTCTGGGCGGGCTCAAAAACGATAACGCCGGTATCCCACACTTCAACTTGGGTATGGTCGCCTAAGCTAAATGTAAACTCGCCATCGAACTGTTCAGGATGGGCTAAGGTGAGCGCTAAAAAATCCTTTGAATCTAACAGAGCTTGTAACACAGAATTCTCCTTATAATGGTGTGTAACAGTAACGGCGCAATAGCATCAGTGCAGATAGCAATAACCACTCAAGCATTCATCTCACCGCGGTTAGGCTGACTCGCACCTTAAAAAGCGGCTTCAATACTAACACATGTTTTTAATGCTGTTCTCAGACATTTATCGCCATAGGACCCAGTTTTGAACGGAATAAGATCAACGCGGCGCTTTGCTACGGCGAGTGTAAATTTTCCATCACCTTATCGAAAAATCGTCCTGCATAAATATTCCTGCTAGAGGCTTGCTTTTGCGCGCGAGTTTTATCACAATTCTTAGCCATCTAGACTTCTATTGGATTTAATTATGGCGTTAGCAACCTTTGGTGCCGGCTGTTTCTGGGGCGTAGAGTATTTTTTTAGACAAGTGAATGGTGTATCGAACGCCACCTGCGGCTATATGGGCGGCAATAATAGCGCGACCACCTATGAAGAAGTCAAAAAGGGCAAAACGGGCCACGCCGAAGTGGTACAAGTGGAATTTGACCCTGCCTTGGTCAGTTATGAAGACTTGCTCGAGGTATTTTGGAAAAACCACAATCCAACCAGCCTAAACATGCAAGGTGGAGATATAGGCACTCAATACCGCAGCACGATTTTCTTCCATGACAGTGAACAAAAAGCCGCAGCAGAAGCCTCAAAATTAGCTTTTGCCCGATCAGGTCGTTGGGGATTACGCCATATCGTGACTGAAATAGTGCCATTGCAGCAGTTCCATGTGGCAGAGGAATATCACCAAAATTACATTGATAAGAATAATTTACCGAGTTGTCATATCGAGTACTAAATACAGTCAAATCAGCATGAGTTTAATACTCATAACTGACATTAGACACAAACAAAAACGCACTCAAAACTGAGTGCGTTTGTTTTTTGATACTTTATAAACCTACTGCTGCATTAAGCGTTCAGCGCCTTATCAATTAATGCCTGCGCATCTTTGATAATTTCAGCTAAATGCTGCTCACTGATAAAACTCTCACCGTAGATCTTAAATAACGCTTCCGTGCCCGATGGACGCGCCGCAAACCAACCATTCGCCGTAGTCACTTTGATGCCACCAATGGCCGCATTATTGCCCGGCGCATGGGTTAACACGTTTTCGATTGTCTCACCCGCAAGCACAGTGGCATTTAAGGTTTCTGCATTCAATAACGCAAATTTGGCCTTGTTTTCAAGACTAATTGGGCTATCGATACGCTTATAAAAGCTTTGGCCAAATTGTTTTACTAGCTCTTGATGGCGTTGACCTGGAGTTTTACCTGTCACCGCAAGAATTTCTGCGGCAAGTAACCCTAGAATAAAGCCGTCTTTATCTGTACACCACGTAGTGCCATCACGGCGTAAAAATGCCGCGCCAGCGCTCTCTTCACCGCCAAAGGCGATGGTGGCTTCGGCTAAACCATCGACAAACCACTTAAATCCCACAGGCACTTCGAGTAATTTTTTGCCGTGGAAAGCACAGATTTTATCGATAAGCGCACTCGATACTAAGGTTTTACCTATGGCTAAGGTGTCGCTCCAATCCGGTCTGTGTGTCAGTAAATAATCGATAGCGACCGCAAGGTAGTGATTAGGATCCATCAAGCCGGTACCTGGGCAGACAATGCCGTGGCGGTCATAGTCAGGATCATTGCCAAGGCATAAATCAAAGGATTCTTTATGGGCGAGTAACCCTGCCATCGCATAGGGAGACGAGCAATCCATGCGGATTTTGCCGTCTTTATCCAGCGGCATAAAGCTAAAGCTTGGGTCAACTTTATCATTGACTAAGGTGATATCGAGCCCATAACGCGCGGCAATCGGTGCCCAGTAGAAAATCCCTGAACCACCGAGCGGGTCAACACCGATACGCAGCTTAGCGTTGGCAATCGCCTGCATATCGATAACATTTTCTAAATCAGCCACATAGGGCGTTACCAAATCAATGGCGTTGACATAGCCTGAGGCCAGCGCTTCGGCATACGCTAATTTTTGCACGCCAGCTAACGCTTGGCGTAAGTAATCATTGGCACGCGACTCAATCCAAGCCGTGATATTACCTTCGGCCGGTCCACCATGGGGTGGATTGTATTTGATCCCGCCATCTTGAGGCGGATTGTGGGAAGGCGTGATAATCAAACCATCGGAAAGAGGCGCACCTGTGATATTTGCTTCGCGATTGGCGCAAATCACTCCATGGGACACCACAGGCGTTGGCGTGAAACCATCATTCTGCTGGATATGCACAGTGACTTTATTTGCCGCCAGCACTTCAATGGCCGATAAATAAGCGGCGTAGGATAACGCATGGGTGTCAATCCCGAGGATCAACGGCCCATTGATATTCACCGATTGGCGATAATCCACCACAGCTTGGGTAATCGCCCAAATGTGTTGTTGGTTAAAACTGCCATTAAAAGCGCAGCCTCTGTGCCCAGAAGTGCCAAAGGTAACGCGTTGTTGTACGTCATCCATATTTGGCGTGATGCTGTAATAGTGGCTCATCAGTTTTGGAATATTGACCAGATCCGTCTGATTAGCGATTTGTCCTGCCCTTTGATGTATTGCCACCTATGGCTCTCCTGCACTCAATTACAATTAAAAACAATGGTTAAACTTAGCTCAATAGCTGATGAAACGGCTCACCCGCGGATTAAACGCGCTCGGCGATGCCAGCTGCAACCGTTGCATCACAGCCAAATTGCACTAAGACTTCAGATAAAATGGTGCGTTTCTTGGCGGTATTGTTGTTGCTTGTCACCCAGAAACCACTGGTACCGATTTCTTTAGGATTCGCCGATGCGCTCGCTTCCAGTAATTGCTCTTTAGAGCGGGCAAAATACAAACGATCGCGCCCTTGGATCTGCAGAATTTGCGAGAACTGCTCTGGGGCTAATTGATACAGACTTTCGAGCAAAAAGAGGAAACGCCCTACCGCGCCTTTTTGTTGCGATAACAGATGTTCATCGACTAAGCGACTGAAGTCATTCACAGCAGGTGCAGCTTGCACCGCCACAGCTTGAATCGGCTCAGCCTCTAAACTTGGTTGGCTTATCGCCAAAGGCTGAGGATGTTCGACCGCATCGACGGACAGGCCGAGTAATCGACGAAGAATGTCAGAGGCGCTCTCACCAATACGTTCTGTTTTGCTGGCAATATGACGATAGAGCTCTTCATCAACTTCGATATATTTCATAACCTTAATTATCCTTTGTTATTCGACAGGCTTAACCGAAAAAAGTGTATCACAGCGATCGGGGCAGATCATTGCGATCGGTTACCAGTGTATCCATGTCTATCAATCTGATAAAGCGCCATTATTCTAAAAATGCGTGAAATAGCACAGCAAACTAGCAGATAATCGACAATTGCCGAAAAAGCGCCCAAGTTAATCGCCGCATATACGCTAAAGTAGCAACTGACTTGTCAAGCCAACGGCATTAAGGGCACAATTCGCGCCACGTTAAGCTAAACATATTCAACAGGAATCACCATGAACTTTGTTTCTACAGGCCAAGGACCCGCAGTACTCTTGATCCACGGCTTGTTCGGCAACCTAGATAACCTTAAAGGCCTAGGGCAAGTATTAGAAAGCCAGTATCAGGTTATTCGTGTCGATGTGCCCAATCATGGTTTAAGTGAACATTGGGATGAGATGGATTACCCTCGCCTCGCCACGGCCATGGTTGCATTACTCGACGAACTGGCTATTGAACGCGCCCATATTGTGGGTCACTCCATGGGCGGTAAAATTGCCATGGCGACGGCGTTAGCTCATCCAGAGCGCATTATCAGCATGGTGGCAGCAGATATTGCCCCCGTCGCCTATGAGCCCAGACATGACTTAGTGTTTGCCGCATTAGAAAGTCTGCCCTTAGAAGGTCATACCGACAGACGCTTTGCCCTTAACCACTTAATAGACAAAGGTATCGATGAAGCCACGGCGCAGTTTTTACTCAAAAACCTGCAGCGTACCGATACTGGCTTTCGTTGGAAGCTGAACTTAATTGGGCTAAAGGCTTGTTATCCCAATATTATTGGTTGGCACAATCAGGCGCCAAATCCAGTACAAAGCTATAGCGGCCCGAGTCTATTTATTCGTGGTGGTGACTCAAATTATGTCACTGGTGAACACAGAAGCGCTATCATGGCGCAATTCCCTGCGGCGCAGGCGAAAACCCTCGAAGGCTGTGGTCATTGGTTACATGCACAGAAACCCGCCATCTTTAACCGGATTGTGTCTGAATTTATTGACAAACAAGCAATGTAAATCAGCAGCAAACTCGACCTAAAGCATATGGCAGCCGCCATCTTGATGTGATATATTCGCGCCTCTTTTGGCCTTAGAACACTCTCGAGGACTAAGAAAGTATGTTATCTCAGTACATGGAACAAATTGAAACCATCGGCCTGAACCTGTTTTTTGCCTCGATATTTTTCTTTATCGGCATGGCCATCCACGATGTGCTTAAACAAGGTAACGTGCCGAAATTTGGTCGATTTATTGTTTGGTTAGTGTTATTTCTCGGCTGCGCCGGGTTTATTGTAAAAGGTATTATCCAGATCACTTGGGAAGGCTCAGGGATCGGTTAACAATAAGAACATGGCAAAAGAAGCGACAGACAGAACCACCATTGACCTTTTTGCCAATGAAAAGCGCCGGGGCCGCCCACGAAGTAATCCTTTGTCCCGTAGCCAGCAGCTTAAGGTCAACAAACGCAATCAAATCCAGCGCGATAAAGCCAACGGATTAAAGCGAATAGAGTTAAAGGTGTCACAAGATTTGTATGATGCCTTGAATGAGCAGGCATTGGCCAGTAACATCAGCCGTAGCCAGTTAATCGAATTAATTCTTCAGCAACAAGTTGAGTGCTGAACGAGTACCAGCAAGATTAACCTAATAAGTGAACTAGACATTAAAGGATAGACAATGGCAACTGTAGGTCTTTTTTTCGGTAGCGACACAGGTAACACCGAAGCCGTAGCCAAGATGATCCAGAAAAAACTGGGTAAAAAAATGGTTGAGGTGAAAGATATCGCCAAAAGTACCAAAGAACAGATTGCAGAGTATGACTTGCTGCTGTTCGGCATCCCAACCTGGTATTACGGCGAAGCTCAATGTGACTGGGATGATTTCTTCCCTGAACTAGAGCAAATTGATTTTACTGACAAACTTGTCGCTATTTTTGGTTGTGGTGATCAAGAAGACTACGCTGAGTATTTCCTTGATGCCATGGGCATGGTTGGCGATATCGTTCAGGCGCGTGGTGGTATCATCATTGGTCACTGGCCAACTGCAAGCTACAACTTCGAAGCCTCTAAAGGTCAAGTTGATGACGACCACTTTATTGGTTTAGGTATCGATGAAGATCGTCAGCCAGAGCTGACCGAAGAGCGTGTCGATGCTTGGGTTAAGCAAATTTACGAAGAAATGTGCTTAGCTGAATTAGAAGACTAATTGGGCTAACTATTCGATTAAAGCGGCCTTAACGCCGCTTTTTTTATGCTTATATTTCTACTTGTTTCAATTATCTACTTGTTGTAACTAAGAATAACGACATACCACACTCATGACCAACACACCCCGCTCCACCCATTGGGATATCTTTTGTACCGTCGTCGATAACTATGGCGATATTGGCGTCACTTGGCGTTTAGCCAAACAAATGGCTAATGAGTACCAGATTCCCGTTAATTTGTGGGTCGACGACCTCGCAAGCTTCTCGCACATATTACCGACACTCGATCCACTAATAGCCGTTCAAAGCTTCAATGGTGTGAATATTCTTCATTGGAATAGGCCTTTACCCGTAGCGTTTGTTGCAGGAACAGTACTCATCGAAGCCTTTGCCTGTGAATTACCCGAACAGGTAAAAGCGCAGTTGGTTTATTTACATCAGAACGACCCCAGATCTGTACCTATCTGGCTGAATTTAGAGTATCTAAGCGCTGAGGGTTGGGTCGAAGGCTGCCATGGTTTGCCTTCATTACAAGCCAATGGTTTAAAGAAGTATTTTTACTTCCCGGGCTTTGGCGCAAAAACCGGTGGGCTCATCTGCGAGCAAGATTTGTTTGTCGAGCGCGATGCTTGGCAAGCTAACTCAGCTAACAAATTACAGCTTTTTAGTCAGTTAGGTCTTAAGGGGATTGAGGCTAAAGATACTGTGATTAGCATCTTTAGCTATGAGACCGAGGCACTGCCGGCGTTATGCGAGTTATGGCAGCAATCGGCCGAGAAAATCCATGCGCTTATTCCCAAGGGTCGCAGCTTAAACAGTCTGACGCATTTACTGCCCTGTGATATTGCCGCGCTAGTGCCGGGTCAGCAGATAAATCATGGCAATTTAACCCTGCATATTTTACCCATGACAGACCAACAGGGGTTTGATCGTCTGCTCTGGAGCTGCGATTTTAATATCGTCCGCGGTGAAGATTCCTTTTTACGCGCTCAATGGGCCGCAAAACCCTTCATTTGGCACATTTATCCCCAAGAAGATGATTATCACCTCGTAAAATTAGAAGCTTTTCTCAAACTTTACTGCGATAATCTGCCACCTAAAATTGCTTGTTATTGGTCTGAATTGAATCTTGCGTTCAACCAAGCACAGCAATCTGCCGTGAGCCTTCACTGGCAAAACCTTAATCCTGTTAATTTGCCCTTGTTGCACCATGCTAAACAATGGCCAATTAATGCATTAAATGCTGCAGATCTCGCTACTCGACTAGTTCAGTTCGTTAAAAACAGCTAAGATACTGCGCGAAAACAGAAAAATCTAAATATAGGAAATAGTGTAATGAAAACTGCTCATGAAATCCGTCCTGGTAACGTGATCATGTTAGATGGCAGCCCATGGGTTGTGCAGAAAACTGAAACAACTCGTTCTGGCCGTAACGCTGCTATCGTTAAGTTAAAGTTGAAAAACTTACTGCTTAACTCTGGTACTGAAACGACTTTCAAAGGTGAAGATAAGTTAGAAGACATCATCCTAGATCGTCTTGATTGTACTTATTCTTACTTTGCTGATCCTATGTTTGTATTCATGGATGCAGAATATAACCAATACGACGTAGAAGCTGAAAACTTAGGTGATGCAGCGGCTTATATCGTTGACGGTATGGAAGAAACTTGCCAAGTGACTTTCTACGATGGCAAAGCTATCTCTGTTGAAATGCCAACCACTATCGTACGTGAAGTGATCTACACTGAGCCTTCTGCTCGTGGCGATACTTCAGGTAAAGTGATGAAGCCAGCAACGATCACTGGCGGCGGCACTGTTACTGTTGCTGACTTCGTGAAAGTTGGCGACAAGATTGAAATCGATACTCGTACTGGCGAATTCAAGAAGCGCGTTTAATCGCCCTTCTGGTTTCCAGCCGAAGAAAAGCCAGTGCTTGCACTGGCTTTTTTGTTGCTGTTTTTTAGTCGCGTGATTTGTGGGATGTATTTGTGGGATGTCGAGTCACTCAAGGAAATAAGGCGTTATCCAGCAACATCCCCTCAGCAAATAAGCGCTAGCATTGCGGCCCTAAGAAACGTCGCTCCCAAGCACCTATCTCACTCAAATAACTTTGAAACTCGATCTCCTTCACTGACACAAAACCCGTGACAAAATCATCCCCGAGTAAGCGTCGTGCCGAATCACTTTGGCGCATTTGCGTTAATGCAGCGAGAAATGTCTGCGCTAAGTCATGGCTGCTCTCATAAGCACTACCGGTTTCTGGCGCGCTTGGGGATAGTTTTTCTTCCATTCCCGCTAGTCCCGCAGCAAGTGACGCCGCAATCATCAAATACGGATTGGCATCGGCGCCCGCAATTCGATTCTCTACCCGTCGCGCCACCGGAGCACTCAATGGCACTCGTAAGCCTGTAGTGCGGTTATCTACGCCCCAGCTTAAATTAATCGGCGCTTGGCTGCCGGAAATGTAACGTCGGAATGAATTGATATTGGGTGCGAATAACAACATTAAATCAGGTAGATACTTCTGTAATCCGCCGATGTAATGGTGAAAACGTTCAGTATCGCTACCATCTACATGGCTGAAAATATTGTTGCCTTTATCATCCACGACACTTTGATGTAAATGCATAGAACTGCCGGGTTGGCCTGCTATGGGTTTCGCCATAAAAATCGCGTTCAAGCCATGTTTAATGGCGATTTCTTTCGCCGCGTATTTAAACATAAAAGCTTGATCTGCTAAAGCCAGCGGATCGCCATGCACTAAGTTAATTTCATACTGCGATAGCCCCATCTCATGGATCCAAGTATCTCCTTTGATCCCAATCGCATCGATGGCGGCATTAAACTCATCCCAAAATGGCGCGAGTTCATTGAGCATATTCATGCTAAACGCAGATTGACCGTTTTCAGCTCGGCCACTTTTTGAAATGGGCGCCTGATACGGCACACTCGGATCGGTATTGGCTTCAGTCAGATAAAACTCAATCTCAGGGGCCACCACGGGCGTTAACCCAAGGGCTTGGTAACGGGCCAACACATTTTTTAAAATAGAACGCGGCGCAAATGGGCATAAATTGCCATCGAGCAACACACAGTCATGGATGGCAAATGCGCGCGGCACTGTGCTCCACGGGATCATTTTTAGGGTGCTGTAATCGGGGACGAGTAACAGATCAGGATCAGCATCGGGGAAAATAGGATCGTAGGAATACTCACCGGTAATCGCCTGCATCGAAATCGCTTGGGCAATACGTAACTCAGCACCCTGAGCAAAGCTTCGGGCTGGCATGAGCTTCCCCCTTGGATAGCCTGAGATATCAGGGAATAAACATTCGACATCACGTATTGTGCCGTGCTGGAAAAACGCAGTAAGAAGGGTTGAGTCCATTTGATTCGTTTGCCACTAATGTTGAAAATAACACCATGAAGGATGCAAAGTATAATCAGGCTTTGATTTGAAAAGCTATATGGTAACGATGAAATATGTAAAATATAAATGACAATTACGTAAAATATAATTTGACATCAGCTGAGCGTCTTCATTTAAGAGTGTAATCGTGTTTATCCTAGTTCAAGCCTAGCCACTCTCCACTCGCCTTTTCCCCACTTTAACCGCTGAACCCAATTACGGCAGACATAAAAAAACCAGCCGCAGCTGGTTTCTTATTCTAATCATGAAAGTATTTACGCAATCACGATAAAGCCGATAAACGCCAGTACAGCGGCGATCAGCGCATAAGGTAACTGAGTCACTGCATGGCTCACTAAGTTACAACCTGAGCCTTGGGCGGCCAATACGGTTGAATCTGAGTAGAAGCACGCTTGGCTACCAAATGATGATGCCGACAACAAGGCGCCAATCACTAATGGAATATCCGCGCCCACCGATTGCGCTAATGGCATCACGATAGGAATGGTCACCGCAAAAATGCCCCAGCTCGAACCCGTCGCAAACGCGAGGATCGCCATGGATAAAAACACCACAGCAGGCAGTAATTTAGGCGTCATAAACGGGCTTAAGGATTCAATCACGTACTGCGGCAGTAATAACTGATCGCATACGTCCTTAAACACAAATGCCGCAATCACAGTGCTAATCGCCGGTAGCATGCTCTTAAAGCCATCGATCATCTGATCCATCATCTCGGATAACGGCATCAAACGCTGCACAGCATAATAAGGGATAGTGATCACTAAAGTCGCCAGCAAGCCTTTCCACACGTCGATATCAAAGTACACGGTAAAAGCCACTAACAGACCTATCGGCACTAAAAAGTTATGCAGTTTGCCATGATTATCGGCGTGCTTAAATTCCTCTTCGATAGCTTTAACCGCATATTCGTCCGAGGTTTGCACTTGGTCAAAATCCACTTGAGCTTCTGCTGGCTCGCCTTGGGCGGCGCGCAGCTGCGCAGTTTTCATCGGACCAATGGCAGGCACTATGCCAAGTACCACAAGTAGCACCATAGCCACGGCTAACCAAGCGTAAAGCATGTAAGGAATGGCTTGCATGTAGACAGCAATGCCCTGACCTTCAGCCGCAACACCGTTATCGACCAATAACCCACCAAAGAATACTGCCCAAGTCGATAATGGCACTAATACGCACACAGGCGCGGCAGTGGAATCTACAACATAGGCGAGCATCTCACGGGATACTTTAAATTTATCCGTTACACGCTTCATGGTTTCACCCACGGTCAGCGCATTGAGATAGTCATCAATAAAAATCACGATCCCAAGAATAAACGTCATCAACAGAGAAGATTTGGGTCCCTTAGCAAATCTCAGTGCATTACGGCCGAACGCTAACGCGCCGCCGGTGCGGACCAAAAGCGCAATCAGCGCACCAAAACCACCACACACCAGAATCAACCAACCTATGGTTTCATCGGCCATGACCTTCAATGACACACTGGCAAAATTGTTTAAGACTTGACTGGGATCGAGTAACAGGAAACCGGTTACCGCACCTATGATCAGAGATAAAATGGGACGGCGTAACCAAATAGCTAACACCAATACCACCAGAGGTGGGATGAGACTTAACGCTGTCGGTTCAGACATGCACTTAGGTCCTCTAAATAAATCGCCTAAAAGGCAAATGGTTTTAGAATGACGTCTGAAATCAACACGATTTAGAACGTCAACACAGCTGCTTCATGATGACTAACCCTGAAGATAAAACCCGCTAATTGCTTGCTATCTGAGGTGCCTTGCCAAAAACATCGCGCAGAAAATAAAGCGCATCGAATATTGAGTCAACTATAAATTTAACTTGATAGAAAATAATTTTAAAGGCTACAAACAAAATCAATATAACATCATGACTTTAAAGTCTTTTAACTCACTCGCAACGAAACCGTTTATGATCCTTTCAGCTTAATAAGCATTCAATAAATATGCCTATTTATTACAAGGTCATATACAGCTGGCATAAGTTGATCTTATCGAGGAACTGTGATTAAAAATCAATCATTAAGCTTTTGCTAAAATACACTTTTCCCCTACTAAGATTTATAGGACAAACAAATAAAACGAAATAGCCGTCAACCACTGAAAATGCATTTACATCAAGCGTTATTATTTTCTTCCTACATCCCAAAAACACGTAAAGCGGGTTTTATTTACCGTCAGCATTAGCTAAACACTCTTAAAAGCCCCTAAAAGTCAGAATATAAAACTTGTTCTTATTTCATTAATTGACTGTTAAAGCATATTTAACTAAGCAGTATTTATAAAAAAAGTCCCATTCTGTGCTGTTCCCCCCTTTCATCTACAGTGAAATTTCGTTATGGTGCGCTAACTTAAGCCAAACTTTATGCATGTTCCGAGGTGTAAATGCGCCCTATCATCAAATCCAACAAGCTGGATAGCGTTTGCTATGACATCCGCGGCCCAGTGCACAAGGAAGCCAGACGTTTAGAAGACGAGGGTCATCGGATCCTCAAACTTAACATTGGTAATCCCGCCCCCTTCGGTTTCGAAGCGCCGGAGGAAATTGTGCGCGATGTGATCCTTAATCTACCCAGTGCGCAAGGCTACTGTGAGTCAAAAGGATTATTCTCTGCCCGCAAGGCCATAGTGCAGCATTATCAAGCCCAAGGGATTTTTGGTGTCGATATCGAAGATATCTATATAGGCAACGGCGTCTCAGAACTCATAATGATGGCGATGCAAGGTTTGCTTAACACCGATGATGAAATTTTAATCCCCTCGCCTGACTATCCACTGTGGACGGCGGCGGCCAATCTCGCTGGCGGCAAAGCGGTGCATTATCGTTGTGATGAAGAAGCGGACTGGTTCCCCGATCTCAACGACATTAAAAGTAAGATTTCATCGCGTACCCGCGGTATTGTGCTGATCAACCCAAACAATCCTACAGGTGCGGTTTACAGCAAAGAATTACTGCTGCAAGTGGTTGAGCTTTGCCGTGAACACAGTTTGATTTTATTTGCCGATGAAATTTACGACAAAATTTTGTATGACGAAGCCAAACATGTTCCTGCGGCTGGCCTGTCGGACGATATTTTAACTGTTACCTTCAATGGTCTATCAAAGGCTTATCGCGCAGCGGGCTTTCGCGTCGGTTGGATGATGTTGTCTGGCAATCTTAAAGCCGCGAAGAGCTATATCGAAGGTTTAGAGATGCTGTCATCGATGCGCCTGTGTGCAAACGTGCCCAATCAACATGCGATTCAAACCGCGCTCGGCGGCTATCAAAGTATTAACGAGCTAATTTTACCTAAGGGTCGCCTGACAGTTCAACGGGATGCCTGTTACGAGCTGTTGAATCAAATCCCGGGTGTCAGCGTGAAAAAGCCTAAGGGCGCACTGTATGCTTTCCCTAAACTGGATATGAAGAAATTCAATCTGCGGGATGATGAGCGCTTAGTGCTGGATTTACTCAGAGAAAAGAAAATTTTGTTAGTGCACGGTACCGCCTTTAATTGGCCTGAGCCCGACCATCTTCGAGTGGTTTTCTTACCCTATAAAGACGATCTGAAAAAAGCATTTACCGAGTTTGGCGCCTTCCTCGAAAACTATCGGCAGTAGGTTTAGCCTCGGCTAACGGTTTGAGTCATAAAGCGATCCTAGTGGTCGCTTTATTTTTAGTGATTTTGACAAATCCTCCACGCTCATACTCACGTGTCATCCGAGGCTGTGATAATCTAAGACTTCATTAGCGTCAATACTGCTTATTCAACGCGTGTCACGTCTTCCAATGCAGCTTGTCGCCTTTCTACTCACTCATTAGCAGGCAAACTAAGAGTCATTTATGTGCCGTTTTTAGAACACGAATGACGCTTATCCAACGCAGGCCCTCGAATTAACAGGAAAACTATGAGTCACTTATTTGCCCATTTAGCTCGAATGAAACTTATCCAACGCTGGCCTTTGATGTACAACGTTCGCACTGAAAATGTTCAGGAACACTCGCTACAAGTCGCCATGGTGGCCCATGCACTGGTGATCATCAGTAATAAAAAGTTCGGCACGACGCTTGATCCCCATCAAGCTACAAGTCTGGCGATTTTTCACGATGCCAGTGAAATTCTCACGGGTGACTTACCGACACCGGTGAAATACTTCAATAAAGAAATTGAAGCAGAGTATAAAAAGATTGAGGCGATTGCAGAGCAGCGCATGCTGGATATGGTGCCAGAAGAATTTAAAGAAGATTATCGCAGTCTGTTCATCAGTGATTACGCCGATCCCGTTTACAAGACCATAGTGAAATCCGCTGATACTCTGTGTGCCTATCTTAAATGTCTTGAAGAAAACCGCGCGGGAAACAGTGAGTTCAACACCGCCCGTAAGCGTCTCGAAGACATGCTGGCGACAAATCCTGACCCCGCAGTACAGTATTTTATGAACTGCTTTGTGCCCAGTTTCACCTTGAATTTAGACGAAATTAACAAGATGCTTTGATTTTCCACTCTCGCTAGGAATGCATATGACTTCAAGTGTTTGGCAAGAACGCCGTCATGGTGAAGATAAACAACGGCGTAACGATCACCGCAGCCCTTACCAAAGAGACAGGGCGCGTATTCTCCACTCGGCCGCCTTTCGCCGCCTGCAGGCCAAGACCCAAGTGCTCGGCGTTGGCATGAATGACTTCTATCGCACTCGATTAACCCACTCACTCGAAGTCTCGCAAATTGGCACTGGCATAGCCGCGCAGCTAAGACGTAAATATCCACAGCATAAGCAGCTGCTTTGCTCTATGAGCTTATTAGAGTCCTTGTGTTTGGCCCACGATATTGGTCATCCTCCCTTCGGCCACGGCGGTGAAGTCGCATTGAATTACATGATGCGCGACCACGGCGGTTTTGAAGGCAATGGCCAAACTTTTCGTATTTTATCGAAACTTGAGCCCTATACATTAGATTTTGGGATGAACTTATGTCGGCGTACCATGCTCGGGATTTTGAAATACCCCGCGCCGCACTCGAAGCTGTTTGTCGCGGGTGAGCATAGTGAAATAACCAACCATAGACAGCTCAAGCCGTCACAATGGCCGCCGGTTAAGGGCATTTTCGACGATGATAACGACATTTTCGCTTGGGTGCTTGAGCCTTTGTCTGAGGCAGACCGCAGTCGTTTTACATCGACGCAGCAAGGATCACACCCCGCCCTGCACCACTATCCGCATCTGCGCACTCAGTTTAAATCCTTCGATTGCTCGATTATGGAACTGGCAGATGACATTGCCTATGCGGTGCACGATCTCGAAGATGCGATTGTGATGGGTATAGTCACGGCATCGCAGTGGCATCAAGATGTGGCGCCGACACTCACAAACAGCGGCGATGCGTGGATACGACAAGAGCTTGCCGATATTGGCAATAAGCTGTTTTCCCATGAGCATCATCTGCGTAAAGATGCCATAGGCACACTCGTTAATGGCTTTGTCACCGCGATTGTTATCTCAGAAGATGACGTGTTTGAAGAACCATTATTGCGCTTTAATGCGACCTTAGAGCCGGAATTTGCCATTGCGCTCAATGTGCTCAAGCAACTGGTTTATAAATACGTGATCCGTAAACCTGAGATCCAAATGCTCGAATATAAAGGCCAGCAAATTGTGATGGGTTTATTCGAAGCCTTCGCTTCCGATCCAGAACGTTTACTGCCACTGAACACCCAAGAGCGCTGGCGCGAAAGTGAGCAACAAGGCTTAAACAGCCACAGAGTCTTGGCGGACTATATTTCGGGAATGACCGATGAGTTTGCAGGCAGACTGTATCAACAGCTATTTAGCCCAAAAGCCGGCTCAAATGTGGAACTGAGCAAGGAAATGTAGGCAAGCAGACATTGCGTGGCCCGACTTGCTATAAAGCCAGACCGTTTGTAAATGTGCGAGTTTCTATAAAAGCTAGATTTTCTATAGCGCCAGCTATCACAGCCATTCTTTATCAAAGGCTAAAGATGAAAGACAAAAAACCACCTTGCGGTGGTTTTTTATTTTGTCGCTATTTCAAGCTCGATTTATAAAGCGCCGATGGCGTCTTTACAAAGCTGAGTGATACGATCCCAATCGCCGTGTTCCATTGCATCCGTTGGCGCAATCCAGCTGCCACCAATACAATCGACATTTTTCAGCGCTAAATAATCTTTATAGCTGCTTGGCGTAATGCCACCTGTTGGGCAGAAGCGAATATCCGCTAGCGGACCCGAGAAGGCTTTCAGTGCATCCACACCACCCGAGGCTTCGGCTGGGAAAAATTTAAAGTGGGTGTAACCAAGCGCCATCCCCGTCATCACTTCTGAAATGCTCGCAACGCCTGGGATCAATGGTACAGGACCATGCATACCGGCTTTGAGCAGTTCAACCGTCGCGCCTGGGGTAATAATAAACTGCGCACCAGCGGCAATCGCAAGATCAAGCTGAGCTTCGTTTAAGATAGTACCCGCGCCCACTAAGGCCTCTGGCACTTCTTTGGCGATTTTAGTGATAGCTTCGAGTGCGCAAGGTGTACGCAAAGTCACTTCTAACACGCTAATGCCGCCGGCAACCAGTGCTCGCGCTAATGGCACCGCATGTTCAATCTTGTTAATCACCATAACAGGAACAATAGGGCTGCGTTTAAAAATATCTTGTGGCTGTAGTGACCAGTTATTCTCAAGCATTGCGTTATTCTTCCTTTGTATTAATAAAGTTCATCGATGGCATTAGTACAACGCGCACCAGTTTCTGGACTGCTTAGATTGGAACGTAGCGCACTAAATAACTCGCGGCCCATGCCATAACGTGAGCGATGTAAATCGACTATTCCGGCGGTTCTGGTGGCAAGTTCAGCTTCAGAGACGAGCAGGCTCAGTTCGCCTGTTAACGCATCGACACGGATCAAGTCGCCATCTTTGACTTTGGCAATTAAGCCGCCATCTAAGGCTTCCGGCGTCAAGTGAATGGCCGCGGGGACTTTACCCGACGCGCCAGACATACGACCGTCGGTCAGCAACGCGACTTTAAAGCCTTTGTCCTGAAGCGTGCCCAATAATGGGGTTAACTTGTGCAGTTCTGGCATACCGTTGGCTTTCGGGCCTTGTCCTTTAACTACAACCACGCAATCTCTATCCAGAGCACCGGCTTGGAACAAGGCATCGAGTTTGTTTTGATCGTCAATCACTACAGCGGGCGCTTCAACGACACGATGTTGTGCTTGTACCGCCGATACTTTGATCACAGCGCGGCCTAAGTTACCTTTCAGTAATTTCAAACCACCATTGCCTTGGAAAGGTGATGCGACAGAAGATAACACTTCAGTATCTAAACTGGTCGTTGGACCATCCACCCAGCGCAGTTCACCGTCGAGCAGTTTTGGCTCTTGGGTATAACGGCGTAAACCAAAGCCCGCAACTGTGTTCACATCTTCATGCAATAGACCCGCATCGAGCAATTCTTTAATCAAGTACGCCATGCCGCCCGCGGCGTGGAAATGGTTGATATCGGCGTGACCGTTTGGATACACGCGCGCCACTAATGGCACGGCATCGGATAATTCAGAAAAATCATCCCAGTTCACGATAATACCGGCAGCGCGAGCCGCGGCAACGATGTGCATGGTCAAGTTAGTAGAACCGCCGGTAGCCAAAAGTGCCACTATGCCGTTCACCACAGACTTTTCGCTGACCACTTCACCGATTGGGGTATATTGGGTACCCATTTCGGTTAAACGACACACTTGCTTAGCCGCCATCTTGTTTAAGGCTTCACGCAGTGGATCATCAGGATTTACAAATGACGAGCCTGGTAACTGCAGACCCATCACTTCAAGCATCAGCTGATTCGAGTTTGCAGTGCCGTAGAAGGTACATGTTCCTGCACTGTGGTAAGACTGGGCTTCTGCTTCAAGCAGTTGCGCGCGATCCACTTTACCTTGGGCAAATTGCTGACGAATACGGGCTTTTTCTTTGTTCGGGATACCTGATTTCATCGGCCCAGCAGGCACGAATAACATAGGTAAGTGACCAAAGCTTAAGGCGCCGATAAGCAAACCTGGAACGATTTTATCGCAAATGCCGAGCAGTAAAGCACCATCGAACATGTTGTGAGACAAGCCCACTGCCGTTGCCATAGCAATCACTTCACGACTCAGTAAGCTCAATTCCATACCGGGTTGACCTTGAGTCACACCGTCACACATGGCCGGAACACCGCCCGCCACTTGTGCAACACTGCCGACTTCCTGACAGGCTTTTTTCAGCAATTCAGGATAGCTTTCATAGGGTTGGTGCGCAGATAACATATCGTTAAATGCCGTCACTATGCCGATGTTCGCCTTATTCAATTGACGCAATGCATTTTTGTCGTCTGGATTACAGGCGGCAAAACCATGGGCTAAGTTGCCACAGCTCAATGAGCTACGGTGTACACCATGGTTACGGGCATCATTCAATGCGGCGAGATAACCTTCACGTGACGCTTTGCTACGGGCAATAATTCTGTCGGTAACAGCTTGAACTACTGAGTGCATCTTGACTCCTTAAGCGCTCCAGAACACATCAACGGGCGTTTTACGCTGCGCTAATACGGCTCTGATAGGCATAGCATGGACATCATCACTTTCTAACGCTTGACGATATACGGATAATTTCTGTTCCCCGACCAAGTGCAGATAAATTTGTCTGCTGTTCAGAATCGCACTCTTAGAGAGCGTGATCCTGCCGTGGGGTGCTGTGGTGGGGTTAGTCGCCACGCACAGGGCTTGGGTTGTGAGCGCATTTTCAAGCTCAGCGCTACAGGGAAACCAAGAACAAGTATGACCATCGTTACCCATCCCTAATACCACCACATCAAAAGGACGAGGGAAATTAGACAAAGACTCGGCAGCCATATCGGCGCCCGCTTCTGCGGTCGAAAACATGTTTTTTAAACCGCGGAATTTGGCATTCGACGCACGGTTTTGTAATAAATGTTCACGCACTAGACGTTCATTAGAAGCATCGGCGTCGGCTTCAACCCAGCGCTCATCGGCGAGAGTGATATAAACATCACTCCAATCGATGGACTTCATGCTCAATAGTTGAAATAACTTAAGCGGCGTCGAACCACCGGAAACCACTAGGCTCGCTTTTCCGCGGGCATCGACGGCTTCCTGTAACTGGCTTGCAATCTTGCTGGCCAGTTGCTGTTCTAACGCACTTGGCGTATCGAAAGATTTGAATACGGTTTCTTTAATCATCAAAGTCTCCTACTCGTCCCACGAACGGCCATCTTTGGTGATCAAAGCAACTGACGCAACTGGACCCCAAGTACCCGCAGGATAAGGTTTTGGTTTTTCGTTGCTTTGTTCCCATGATTGGATAATGCCATCCACCCAAGTCCATGCCTGCTCGACTTCGTCGCGGCGCACGAACAGCGCTTGATTACCGAGCATAGCTTCGAGTAATAGACGCTCGTAGGCATCGGCGATACGTTCATTTTTGAAGGTATCGGAGAAGCTCAAATCGAGTTTAGTGGTTTGTAGACGTTGTTTTTGCTCCAAACCTGGCACTTTGTTCATCATCTGGATTTCAACCCCTTCATGGGGTTGCAGACGAATAGTCAGCTTGTTGGGTGGCAGATTACGGTAGCTTGAGCGATACAAGTTATGCGGTGGGTTTTTGAAATACACCACAATTTCAGAGCTCTTAAACGGCATACGTTTACCGCTACGTAAATAGAAAGGCACGCCCGCCCAACGCCAGTTGTCGATATCCACACGAATCGCCACGAAGGTTTCTGTGTGTGATTGAAGGTTGGCGCCTTCCTCTTCTAAATAGCCCGGTACTGGGCTGCCTTTTAAGAAGCCTGCGCTGTACTGACCGCGTACGGTATTTTCATACACATTGTCAGAATTAATCGGACGCAGTGATTTAAGCACTTTAACTTTTTCATCACGGATGCTGTCAGCGTCTAAGTTAACAGGTGGGTCCATGGCAACGAGCGTTAACACTTGCAGCAAATGGTTTTGGATCATGTCACGCATTTGACCCGCTTTGTCGAAGTAACCCCAACGGCCTTCGATGCCTACTTCTTCTGCGACTGTGATCTGGACGTGGTCAATCGTACGGTTGTCCCACTTAGAAGCAAATAAAGAGTTCGCAAAACGCAGGGCAATCAAGTTCTGTACGGTTTCTTTACCTAAGTAATGGTCGATACGGTAAACCTGACGTTCTTTGAAGTAAGCGGAAACTTGGTCATTGATAACGCGAGAAGAGTCTAAATCTGAGCCGATGGGCTTTTCGAGCACCACGCGTGAATCTGGGTGGATAAGATCTTGTTCATGCAAACAACGGCAAATGTCGCCGAATATTGCAGGTGGCGTAGCAAAGTAACTGACCATGACACGCTCTTCTGGTTTGAGCAGATCATGGAAGGCACTGTAGCCCGCTGAATCGGTAAAGTTAGTGCCTATATAGTGGCAGCGGGACAGAAAACGTTGGAGAGTCTCTTCGCACAAAGGCTCTTTCACGAAGGTGTTTAATGCAAGCGTGACTAATTCGATAAACTCATCTTGAGTAAACTCATCTTTCGCGACACCGATCACTTTCGTATCTTTATCGAGAAGTTCAGCTTTATCTAGCTGGTATAAAGAAGGTAACAACTTGCGTCGTGCCAAATCGCCTTTAGTACCAAAGAGTACGAAGTCACAAGCTTTGGCGCCTGATGTTGTTTTGCCCATTGCGTTACGATCTCCTTTGTATGTCGTGTCCCTTCATGTCGATGAAGAAATCCACACTTTTGTTGTAATATAACAACAGAATTTGTTAAATGCATCTATTTTTATAAATATTAACATTCTTGCTAACTAGGCACTTGCAGCATAAATCTGATATGCTTTTTGTGCTTAAATTACTGAAGCTAGTAAAGTCTTATTTCAAAATTGTACTGAAAAGTTACTACAAAGAGTCTCTTTGTGGGCCACCGGCCTTGATCTGCCACCCACAAAACTAAAAAAATAAAATTACATTCTCAATTTAGCGGACATACGCGTATGAATACCCTAGAAAAGGTTCAAAAAAGCCTCACCCATTTTAGTAAATCAGAACGCAAAGTTGCAGAGGTGATCTTAGCATCACCACAGACAGCTATACATTCTAGCATCGCCACACTGGCTAAGATGGCAGATGTCAGTGAACCTACTGTGAATCGTTTCTGTCGCCGCTTAGATACTAAAGGCTTCCCTGATTTTAAGTTACATCTAGCGCAAAGTCTTGCGAACGGTACTCCTTATGTGAGCCGCCACGTTGAAGAAGATGATTCGACTGAGTCGTATACAACAAAAATCTTCGAATCTTCAATGGCTTCGCTTGATACCGCTCGTCAGAGTCTCGATATTTCAGCCATCAATAAAGCCGTTGATATATTGACTCAAGCTAAGACTATTTCCTTTTTCGGCCTAGGCGCATCCGCTTCTGTTGCCCATGACGCCCAAAATAAATTCTTCCGTTTTAATGTGCCTGTCATCTGTTTTGACGATGTTCTAATGCAACGCATGAGCTGTATCAACAGCAATGAAGGTGATGTTGTTGTATTAATTTCCCACACAGGCCGTACTAAGTCATTGATTGAGATAGCACGTTTAGCGAGAGAAAACGGTGCAGCTGTGATTGGTATTACCGCCCGCAACTCGCCTTTGTCGATGGAATGTACGCTGCCCGTGACAATGGAAGTGCCAGAAGATACCGACATGTATTTACCTATGGCCTCGCGTTTAGCCCAATTAGTCACTATAGATGTATTGGCAACCGGCTTTACCTTACGTAGAGGTCCACGTTTCCGCGATAATTTGAAACGAGTGAAAGAAGTATTAAAAGAGTCTCGCATCAATAAAGATCCGATACTGTAACTCACTTCCTTTTCTAAAAATGGCTAGTTTTGATCCTTAACCTAGCCATTTATCGTGCAAATATCAGCGATACCTCACAATTTTCATACATAACTTTAGATCAATTTGATTGTAACTTTACTACATAATCTGGAATTGCATGGTAATATAGGCCCAAGATTTTTTTTAACTTTAACGGAGTATCCTTATGTTCCGCAGAACCAAAATCGTCACCACTCTAGGTCCCGCTACCGATCGTGATGATAATCTACGCCGCATCATCGCGGCAGGTGCAAACGTTGTACGTCTTAATTTCTCCCACGGTTCCCCTGAAGATCACTTAAAACGAGCAACTCAAGCGCGTGAAATCGCTAAAGAGTTGGGCGTTCATGTGGCTATTTTGGGTGACTTACAAGGCCCTAAAATCCGCGTTTCTACTTTCAAAGACAATAAGAAAGTGCAACTGGTATTAGGTCAAGCCTATATACTTGATGCCGAGTTAGCCAAAGGTGAAGGCGACGAGACCCAAGTGGGTATCGATTACAAGCAATTGCCAGACGATGTGACTGTTGGCGATATCCTGATGTTAGATGATGGCCGCGTTCAATTACGCGTTGAGCGTGTTGAAGGCCGTAAAGTGCATACCACAGTGACTGTGGCGGGCCCTTTATCTAACAACAAAGGTATTAACAAGCAAGGTGGCGGACTTTCTGCTGCGGCGCTAACCGAAAAAGACAAAGCTGACATTTTGACTGCGGCAATGATCCAAGTGGATTATTTAGCCGTGTCTTTCCCGCGCAGTGGTGCTGATTTAGATTACGCCCGTGATCTTGCCCGTCAAGCCGGTTGCAATGCCTTGATCGTGGCTAAAGTTGAACGTGCTGAAGCTGTTGCGACCGATGCGGCTATGGACGATGTGATCTTAGCGTCTGATGTGGTTATGGTTGCCCGTGGTGACTTAGGTGTTGAAATTGGTGATGCTGCGCTCGTTGCGGTGCAGAAGAAATTAATCGCCCGTTCACGTCAACTGAATAAAGTCGTCATCACGGCCACTCAGATGATGGAATCGATGATTTCAAGCCCAATGCCAACCCGCGCCGAAGTAATGGACGTGGCGAACGCTGTGCTTGATGGTACCGATGCAGTGATGTTATCAGCTGAAACCGCTGCCGGTGACTTCCCAGAAGAAACCGTTAAGGCAATGGCAAACGTCTGTGTTGGCGCAGAATCTCACCCAAGTGTGATTGTGTCTAAGCATAGATTAGATGTGCGTTTCACTTCTGTTGAAGAAACGATTGCACTATCGACTATGTATGCGGCTAACCACCTTGAAGGCGTTAAGGCGATTATTGCTTTGACTGAATCAGGTGCGACACCACAATTGATGTCACGCATCAGTTCTGCACTGCCGATCTTAGGTTTATCACGTCACGCGACAACGCTGGCTAAAATGGCTTTGTACCGCGGCGTGTTACCAATCTACTTCGATTCAACTATCCACCCAGCCGATGAGCTAGCGCAAAAAGCGTTAGAAGCATTAACAGCTGCAGGTTATTTGAACAGCGGTGATATGGTGCTGATGACCAAAGGCGATGCAATGGAAACGATTGGCGGCACTAACACCTGTAAAGTGTTGATCGTTGCTTAAGTTACTTAAGCTTCTTCTAACGACTAAAGCGCGTTAGAAAAAAGCCAATAAAAAACCACCTTATGAAGGTGGTTTTTTATATCTGCAGTTCTCTGTAAATGCTGTTATCTGTGACTGCTGATTTCTGTTGGTGCTAATTTGTCGTTCTCTCATTGCTGAGGTAAATGCAAGTGGCCCAAGCGGAGTAGTCATCGAACCTAATACCGCTTAGACCAGACCGCACTAACATTAAACGCTAACATCAAACACTAGCAATCACTATAACGCTTCGAAATCATTCACATTAATTGCCGCTAAGCGCAGCTTATCAGCATGCTGCAATTTCTGCTCTTCATCGGCAGTGATAACGCCTGTCTCGAGTGCTTTTGCAAACAAGACGAGATTAGGCACTTTGGCTGGCAGTTCACCGGCACGCTGCGCTTTCTTCAGCTTTTTATAAATATCTTTACAGGCATATTGCGCAACAAATGCTTGTTCAACTTCCGCAATACCGCCCTTATCTCCTTCAAATTCAGGACATAGGAAGGTAATACGGTCACGAGCAGGTCCAGGCTTCAACATGCCACCGACTAAATCGGTCGCCATTTTATCGCTCGGCGCATTGAAGTGATTACCCAGCGGGAAAATTAAGCCGCGCAGTAACCATGCCACAGGACGGCTCGGGAAGTTACGAATCGTGTCTTCCAGTGCTTTAGCCGCTAAGTGCAAACGATTGGCCATTACATAACGTACTGCGGGTAAATCGTCCTGTTGACGGCCATTGTCTTCAAATAGCTTCAAGGTTGCTGAGCCTAAATACAACTGGCTGAGCACATCGCCCATACGTGCCGACAGCATTTCTTTGCGTTTTAAATCGCCGCCCATGATCAGCATGGATAAATCTGTCATTAAGGCTAACGCAGACGAAATACGCGACATATCTTTATAGTACTGCTTAGTTTCACCGCTCACTGGCGCACTGCCAAAACGGCTACCACTTAACGCGCTAAACAACGCATTGAAAGCATTACGCGTGGCATAACCCATGTGGCCCATTAATAGCGCATCAAAACGCTCTAAGGCTTCATGTTGGTTTTCCATCGCAGCGGCTTCCATTTCGGCAAGCACGTAAGGATGGCAGCGAGTCGCACCTTGACCAAAAATCATCAAGGAGCGGGTTAGAATATTCGCGCCTTCGACTGTGATCGAAATTGGATTCGACATATAAGGGTGGCCTAAATAGTTTTTAGGTCCTAATTGAATGCCCTTACCCGATTGAATATCCATGGCATCGTTCATCACAGAACGGCCTAGCTCAGTCATGTGGTACTTAGCAATCGCAGTCACAACCGAAGGTTTCACCTTAAGATCTATACCCGTGGTCGTTAAACGACGTGCGGCTTCCAACTGATAAGTGTTGGCAATAATACGTGCCAGCGCTTCTTGCACCCCTTCAAACTGGCCAATTGCCATACCAAACTGATGACGCACATAACTGTAAGCCGTTGTCGTCTTCGTCGCCATGTGACCAGAAGCCGTTGCCAATGCAGGCAATGAAATACCGCGGCCCGCCGACAAACACTCAACCAGCATACGCCAGCCTTTACCGGCAAATTCAGGGCCACCGATAATCCAATCCAGCGGGATAAATACTTCTTTACCTTGGGTAGTGCCGTTCATAAACGCCATACCTAGCGGATTATGACGACGACCAATAACCACTCCAGGATGATCCGTTGGGATCAACGCACAGGTAATGCCTAAATTTTTCTTATCGCCAAGCAGACCTTCTGGATCGCGCATTTGGAACGCTAAACCCAGAACCGTCGCTACAGGCGCCAGCGTGATATAACGCTTATCCCAGGTGAGTTTTAGCCCAAGCATTTCTTCGCCATTGAAGGTATCACGGCACACAATACCCACATCTGGGATAGCGCCAGCATCACTGCCCGCTTCTGGACCAGTTAACGCAAAACAAGGAATTTCATCGCCTTTAGCTAAAGCAGGTAACCAACGTTCTTTCTGCTCACTCGTACCATAGTGGGTCAACAACTCACCAGGGCCTAAAGAGTTCGGCACCATGACAGTCACAGCAGCGCTTACGCTACGGCTGGCTAATTTGCTGACAATGGTCGAGTTAGCATAGGCAGAGAAAGCTTTACCACCGAATTTCTTCGGAATGATCAGGGCGAAGAAGCCTTCTTTCTTGAAGTATTCCCACAACTCTGGCGGTAAATCTTTACGGTTATGCACTATGTCGAAATCATCGATCATCGTCAGTGCTGTCATCACTTGATTATCGATAAAGTCTTTTTCTTCAGCGGTCAGCGTCGGTTTACCGTAGCTGTGCAAGGTATTCCAGTTAGGATTTCCGCGGAATAACTCCCCTTCCCACCAGACATCACCGGCTTCCATCGCTTCGCGCTCGGTATCTGAAAGTGGCGGCAAGACCTTCTTGAAAAAACTAAAAACTGGGCGGGTAATAAACTGCATCCGGATATTTTTCACCGCAAACAACACGATAATGGCTATCAGGGCAAGAATTATAATCGTCAACATTATCAAGACCTTTTAATTAAGAAGAAACGGGGACTGATACGCCAGCCGCCATGTATGGGATCACTTTACGGATCACGGCTTCGATATCGTTATGCTCACCAAACTCAGCAGCAGCGATATCGTTTAGGGCATCGGCGGACGCCATAGTGAATACGATAGTGCCTAAGGTAAAGTGTAAACGCCAAAACATTTCAGCGGGTGGAATATGTGGCGCACTGGCCGACACGGCTTTAACAAAAGCATCGAGATGCTGGCCGTAATGGGTAGTGATAAACCAACGTAAATGCCCTTGGCTTTCGATATAGCCACGGCCTAAAAGCTGCAGGAAGATCGTGGTGCCTTCGGTACGTAGCGCGTTTAAATCCAATAAAGGATCGACCAGCGAAGACAAAATTTCTTCGAGTGTTGCTTGTGCTGGCGCGGCATTTAAGCGATTAATTTGGTTTGAAGCCGCAGGCATAAACACGTCTAAATAACGCGCTAATACTGCACGGATCAGCTCTTTTTTAGAACCAAAGTGATAATTGACCGATGCTAAATTCACCTCAGCCTTACTGGTGATGAGTCGCAACGAGGTCTCAGAAAAGCCCCGTTCGGCGAACAGTTTTTCTGCGGCATCAAGTATTCTAGTTTTTGTATCGGATCGACTTGCCATTCCGTGACCTTGAATTAATTTAAAACACTCGTTTAAATTAAACATTGGCACCACGGATGTCAAACTAAAATTGGACAAATTCGCCGCTTTCTAGCCTGCATTCAAGCCGTATATGGAACATCTGCGAAATAAGTGTAACCAACAAGCCCATTAACCCTTGTGCAATACACCTTAGCTTTAGGTAAACTGTGTAACACAAAAACAACAAGGACAAGTAGACATGGTTATTTCATTAAATCGTCGCAGTAAAATCGCCCTCACAGTCGCCTTAACGCTGGGATTAACGGCCTGTAATGATGCACAAAGCAAAACCGACAAGCCCGCTAGCACTGAAGCGGCTGTCATCAATACCGCGCCAGATAAAGCACAAGCCATTGCTTTTATTAACGATGCTGAAGCCAAAATGGCTGAATTGTCGATTGAGTCTAATCGCGCCGAATGGATTTACAGCAACTTTATTACCGATGATACCGCTGCCCTGTCTGCCGCGGTCGGTGAAAAGGTCAGCGCAGCGTCGGTAAAATTTGCAACAGAGGCGGCTAAGTACGCCAATGTGCAACTCGATCCCGTTAATACCCGTAAGCTTAATATTCTTCGCAGTGCGTTAGTATTGCCCGCCCCGCTCGATCCTGCGAAAAATGCCGAGCTTGCGCAAATTAGCTCAGAGTTAAATGGCTTATACGGCAAAGGAAAGTACTGTTTTGCCGACGGTAAGTGTATGACCCAGCCTGAGCTATCGAGCTTGATGGCCGAATCACGGGATCCCGCAACCTTACTAGAAGCGTGGAAAGGCTGGCGTGAAATTGCCAAACCCATGCGTCCCTTGTTTCAACGTGAAGTGGAACTGGCCAATGAAGGCGCGAAGGATCTTGGTTATGCAAACCTGTCTGAGCTATGGCGTAGTCAATATGATATGAAACCCGATGATTTTTCACAGGAACTCGATCGTCTTTGGGGCCAAGTGAAACCCCTTTATGAATCATTGCACTGTTATGTGCGCGGTGAACTCAATAAAGAATACGGCGATAGCATCGCACCGAGCACTGGACCAATTCCTGCACACTTGCTCGGTAACATGTGGGCCCAGCAATGGGGCAATGTGTATGACTTAGTCGCCCCAGACAATGCCGACCCGGGTTACGATGTCACTGAGCTACTGGCAAAAAATGGTTATGACGAGCGTAAAATGGTGAAACAAGCCGAAGGCTTCTTCACGTCTCTAGGATTTGCACCATTGCCAGAAAGTTTTTGGGCACGTTCTCTATTTGTTCAGCCAAAGGATCGTGATGTGGTTTGCCACGCTTCGGCATGGGATCTCGATAATCTCGACGATATTCGCATAAAAATGTGTATCCAAAAGACCGCCGAAGATTTTAGCGTGATCCATCACGAACTTGGACATAACTTCTATCAACGCGCTTATAAGCAGCAGCCATTCCTGTTTAAAAACAGCGCCAACGATGGTTTCCATGAAGCGATTGGTGACACGATTGCGCTGTCGATCACCCCAAGCTACTTAAAACAGATTGGCTTATTAGATGAAGTGCCTGATGCCTCTAAGGACATAGGACTCTTACTGAAGCAAGCTTTAGATAAAATCGCCTTCTTGCCCTTTGGTTTGATGATAGATCAGTGGCGCTGGAAAGTGTTTAGCGGCGAAATCACACCTGCCCAATATAACCAAGCATGGTGGGATCTCAGGGAAAAATACCAAGGCGTAAAAGCACCGACGAAGCGCAGCGAAGCTGACTTTGATCCAGGCGCTAAATACCATGTGCCAGGTAATGTGCCTTACACCCGCTACTTCCTCGCGCATATTCTGCAATTCCAGTTCCATCAAGCGCTATGTGAAACTGTGGGCGATAAAGGTCCGGTTCATAGATGCAGTATTTATGGCAATCAAGCTGCGGGAGAGAAACTCAATAAGATGCTCGAGTTAGGTTTAAGTAAGCCATGGCCTGAAGCATTGAAAGAAGTCACAGGCAAAGAAGTTATGGATGCCAAAGCTGTGCTCGATTACTTCGCGCCACTTAAAACATGGTTAGATGAGCAAAATACCGCCGCAAATCGCCAATGTGGTTGGTAATGACGCGTTAAGTCATCGCCAAATTGCATAAAGCAAAATGCCCAACGAGATTGGGCATTTTTATTCCTGCTTGTTATTCAATACTTTTTATCAAATACTGGGCCTGTTTTGGTCTAACGCCAGCCCATGCCTTTACGATTGGCTTCACGATTTTCAAGCTTTAACTGTTCGGACTTAGTTAACATCACATACAGCGCCCCAGTGCCGCCCTGCTCAGTTTTCGCCGAATGATAGGCCAGCACCATATCCAACTGTGATAACCAACAACACACAGCGGATTTGAGCAATCCCGCAAAGGGTTGGCTCTGATAGCCTTTACCGTGGATCAACATGACACAGCGTTCACCATGCGCCTGCGCTGCCAGTAAATAGTTAAGGATGGCATCACGAGCTTGGTTTAACCGATAAGCATGCACATCAAGCTCCATCTTGATGCTGTATTGCCCCATTCGGAGTCGTTTAAAAACGCCGCCTTGTACCCCCTCACGCTTAAAGCTTACAATGTCATCTGGCGCTTGCTGCACAAACGCTTTTAAATCCAGCGGCATACACGCTAAATAAGCTTCTCTTTGTAAGGCATCACGTCTGTGGATTTGTTCCGCCGTTAACGCTTTGGGCGCAAAAATCACCACAGGCACCTCGCCTTTCAGTGGCACAACTCCAGCCATTTCCTCAAAAAACAGTGCTGATTCATCATCCAGCATAGCAAGCTCCTTTACTTCACACTCTTGTACAGAAACACACTTTGTAATCATTCAAGGCTTTAGTTCAGCGGGCGGCTCCATTATAGTGACGCCATGATTGCCAGATTAGAATAAAGTAATGAAATTTTTGCCGCTAGTCCTGATGTGCCTATTGTCGCTGCCAAGCTTAGCCAATCCAGCTAAAACGCATACAAAATCCACAGATGATCAATTGATCAATGCTAATTATCCTTTATTTATTAGCGCTTTTAATCAATTATCCCCTGAAGTGACCCGTGAAATTTATGCCGATGATGCGAGCTACTTATCTGAGAGTCAAAGTAAAGAGATTTACTATGGACGAGATAATATCGTTGCGATTTACAAGAAATTTTTCGATAAAATCCGCGCTAAGAAAGCCACTATCGACGTGGATTTCCGCATTACTAAACGTAAAATTATCGGCAATGGTGCCATAGATACTGGCTATTATTTAGTTCGATTTTATCCCGCACAAGAAACGGGTGAACCTGTGAGTGAATTTGCAGGCAAATTTGCCATTGGTACAGAAAAGGTCTCAGCGACTCAGTGGAAAGTAAGTTTAGACACCAATAATCGTGCAGAACCTAGCTATTATCTAAATGCGAAACCTGTGCCTAATTTGTATTATGGCCGCCAGTTCCCGCCTTTGCCTGTCGGTAAAAAATTACCCTAAGTTTTGTGCTGACGCTATTTAACGCATTCAGATTCCAGCCTAATGCGTTAGAATAAAAGCCTAATCTATTGAAATAAATCGTCATTTAATTTATGTAGCAAAGAAAACATGATTACAACTGAACAACACTGCCCCTGTGGCAGTGGCAAACGCTATCAAGATTGCTGCTCTCCACTACATATTCATCTGGATTCTGGGCAAGTCGTTGCGCGCACGCCCGAGCAACTCATGCGCTCACGCTACTGCGCATTTGTGTTGAAAAATTTTGATTATATTTTAAAAACACATCATCCCGAGTATCTAAACGGTCTCACCCTAGCGAGTCTCAATACTGGCCCTCACCCACACTGGTTAGGACTAGAAGTACTCAGCAGCAGTGAAACACCCGCCCACAGCACTCAAGCGAGTCAAGCCGAAGATGAACCAAGACATGGCACAGTGACATTTAAGGCTTGGTACACACTCGAAGGTGAACTAGATGCTATCTATGAACGTTCGGAATTCATCTATCAAACGGGCCGCTGGTATTACAGCCAAGGCCAGCAAATGACGGCGAAGTTACCCGGTAGAAATGATCCTTGCGTTTGCCATAGCGGTAAAAAATTCAAACAATGCTGCTTAAAATCCCTCTGATTTAACAAGTACACTAGTCTAGTGGGTCAAGACCGAAGGGCTTTTGGCCGACAAAATAAATTGTGCAAACTCAGGCTCCCGCAATGCGGGGCTATAGAGATAGCCCTGCGCCTGATGGCAAAAACTTTTCGCTAAAAAGGCTTCTTGTTCAAGGGTTTCAACCCCCTCTGCCGTCAAAGAGATATTCAAAGCACTCGCCATGGCGATAATGGCTGACACAATTTCGCGGCTTTCACGACTCACAGTAAGATCTGAAATAAAAGACCGATCAATTTTGAGTTTACTGATCGGGAACTGCTTCAAATACCGCATAGAGCTGTAACCCGTACCAAAATCGTCAATCGCAAGCCCCACGCCTAATTCAGCCAATTCTTGGCATAACAAGGTCGCATGGCGAATATCGCCCATCAACTCAGTTTCAGTGATTTCTAAAATTAACGTTTTAGGTTTCAATCGATAACGAGTTAATAGCTGCCAGACCTGCTCGAATAAATTGCCACTGAAAAACTGACGGGCCGACACATTCACGTGCATCGTCATGTCCGCATTATGGTGTTGCCATAGGTTTAGCTGGCGACATGCGGCCTCTAACACCCAGCTGCCGATGGAATTAATCATCCCCGATTGCTCGGCAATATCGATAAAAGATGCGGGAAATAACACGCCTCTTTTTGGGTGATGCCAACGGATTAAAGCTTCAGCGCCAATATAAGTATTCTGCTCTAAATCCCTCAGTGGCTGATAATAAAGCTCAAACTGACGGCCACGAATGGCACTGTGTAAATCGCGCTCTATCTGTGCATCTTCTTTAAATGCGCTCAATAAAGTGCTGTTAAACACTTGGATTGCTGTGCCCTTTTTCTTTTTAGCATACTGAACAGCAATATCGGCACAGGTTAACGGCGCAAACAAACTCGCCACCGAGGCAATATCCACCACAGCTAAGGCAGGCTTGGGCTCGACTTGTTCGCGACCGATTAAGATAGGCATAGCCAGATGCTGATACAGACGCGTACTAAAATAATCGAGATCGTATACCGCGTTATCATCGGTCAGCAGCACGGCAAATTCATCGCTGCCGACACGGGCAATTTCAGTAGCTTTATTGATTTCGGAGAAATGTTTCAAACGGCGAGCGATTTCAATCAATAAGCTATCGCCATTCTCATGGCCATAGGTATCGTTAAACCGCTTAAATCCAACCAGATCGACTAATAACAATAGTCCCTTATTGGTACGTTCAAGCACTCGATTAAAGTGGGTGCGGTTATGTAACCCCGTTAATCCACAGCGCCATGCGAGGCGTTCAAGCTCTGACTTGTAGTTGTGCTCATCGGTATTTTCTTCACACGAGACCAAGGCATAATGATTGCCGCGATCAGTAATGAATTGACTCAAGACGTATGTCAGCCAATAGCGGCTGCCATCGGCACGACTAAACTGCACTTCGCCTTTGGCAATCTCGCCCCTAAATATCTGCGCTAGGGTTTGCTCGGCTAATTGGGCATGCTGCTTAAAAAAAGCCAATTCACGGATATTTGCGCCGATTATCTGCTCACGGGGCATGCCAGTGATTTCACTGTGCGCCTGATTCACATACTCGACTTTTTCAGTATGCAAATTAATGAGCATGCTGATCTGCCGGGATTGCTCAGTCGCGCAGCGAAACAAGCTCAAGCTTTCTTCTTTGTCGTAGCTGTGTTTTGTCGCTAAGGTCAGGGCTAATTGATCGGCCATCTGGCACGATAGGTGGATTTCGCTGTCGTGCCAATGGGGAGTGAATTGCGCCCGCTCGATGCAGAGCACACCTTCGAGACGACCGTTGATGCGAATGGCGATGTCGAGAGTTGAATTGATGTGCCGCGGGATAAAGTAGCACTCTGCCAATTCACTTAAACGGGGATCGGTCAGGGCATTGCCGGCATCGATATGGCGCAGGGTTTTAAGCTCGTGCACATAACGGGGACAAGCTTGTAATAGTTTAGGCCTATGAATGTCTTGCAACATCATAGAACCAAATTGTGCAACGAGTGTTTGCGTTTGTTGATCAGCTGAAAACGTCCACACTGACACCAAAGAAACCGCTAAATTCTGGCACAACAACTCTGTGGCTAACTCTGCTGTCTTGGTGAAATCGCCCTGCTGTTTTGCAGTTGACTGAACCAAAGACTCCAATAAATGCTGATGCTGACGTCGCTTCACGCTGATTCCCTACAAAACTTCGTGTTGGGCTAAAGGTCTTTGCTACGCGCAAACGTAGCTTGAAATGTGCAATTAAGCTGATTGAATTATTCTTATTTGGAGGCAGATTACACTATCTATTGTAAGTGCAGCAACATGTGGCACAATTTATTACAATTCAGTTAACAACTGCAGCATTTTTAGACAGTTAAAACGATTAAGTTCGAATTCTATCCGCTAAAATCTATCCGCTAAAAGTGCTGCACAAAAACTTATAAACCGTTTTCCAATTGGAAAATCATTTTCTCGGCGCTCACACCAAAGGTCAGCAGTAAATCGATACCCGCAGCCGTGGTCACAAACTCAGTTTGTACTTCAGCAAATCGAGCTTGGGCACGGCTCGCCATACTTTCTGCATCTGTTTGCGCGCTATCGCCAACAAAATTTAACGTCAATAAGGTATCGTGTTCATCAATGACGGCGCCGATATCGACAAAACTGCCACAATCGGTGCAAGTGTCATTTACTGCCGGATTCTGTGCTTCTTTTATGCCTTTCATCTGTATTCCTTATTTATAAAGCGACTGATTAACGACATCACTAAACTATGCCGCTAATTTATTTGCGCGGTAAGTGGGTAACTCGATAGGTTAATCAGAATTATAGGTAATTAAGCCTCAAGATAACTGGCTTTAGCTCACGCTTATTTACTGAAATGGCGCAGATTGACGCTATTGGTATTGAAGAGGACTTGCTGGAAATGGGTAACTAGGCAGAAGCAAGCAGAGGCACCAGATTACGTTGGATTGCCAATTGATCGGCAAAATGCATGATTTCAACCTTAGGCGCGCTGAGTTGGCCCCTCTGCCTAAGCTGGGTGACATGATCACAGTTACTCAAGGCCTCGGCCATTGCTACGCTCTCACTGCCTCGGATCACTAAGGCTTCCGGTCGCAGTGCCTGCTGTAATTGAAATGCCCGCGGACCTTGCGCCATAAAAATACTGCTATTATCGACAACAGGTTCGGCAGAAGATAAATCTGCCATTAAGCTTTGCTGCGGTGGTAATTCGAACTGACGCTGTAATTTTTGCGCCATATCAAGCTCGTTTTGCCATTGAAATTGCGCCATGTCCCGTGCGTCAACCGACAGTAACGACAGCAACAGGGCGAATTCACCCCGTCTGTCGTTTTCTATCGCCGCGTTTAAGCGGGTGCCAATTTGGGCTTCGTTGACTAAAGGAACATCAATTTGCATAAAAAAACATCGTCAAAACAATTCGTTGTTAGTTAATCGACCATTTGATGCATAACTTTAGGAAAATTTTTAAATTGGGTATTTACATGCAAAAGGTTTCTGACTACTATGGCGGCCGCAATTGAGGAGGGGTTCCCGAGTGGCCAAAGGGATCAGACTGTAAATCTGACGGCTCAGCCTTCGAAGGTTCGAATCCTTCTCCCTCCACCATTTGCACTGTAAGTTTGTGAGTGTTGTTCGAAAATGATGTAGAGTTTTACAAAAGCGTTAAAGGTTTTCGTGGAGGGGTTCCCGAGTGGCCAAAGGGATCAGACTGTAAATCTGACGGCTCAGCCTTCGAAGGTTCGAATCCTTCTCCCTCCACCATCTTTATCTCTAACGCAGATAATCATTTTCAAGTATCAAACATGGCCAATGTTTGGTTCAGCTTTAAAAGTAAAGAAAGTTTGTGGAGGGGTTCCCGAGTGGCCAAAGGGATCAGACTGTAAATCTGACGGCTCAGCCTTCGAAGGTTCGAATCCTTCTCCCTCCACCATTTCTTTCATTATCTATACCCCTCTTGTTCAATTTCCGTTTTGTCTATCCAAGTTTTATCTGCCATAACTTCATCTATTCCTTTTGTTCTGATTACATTCTTTGTATTAAACTGCACTTCTGTTTGAAGCCATCTTTTTAGTTCGCGATATTTGTCTTTAACATCAATCACGCTTCGCGCGACTTCAAGCTAGTGACTCCAAGCAGATCCAATAAAACCGCTTTGCACGTCCCTGTGATATGCTCTAACAATGATCCCTTTCGAAGTGACTATGATGATATCTAACACAATTCAACCGCCAGTGGACTCACACAGCGCTCGCAGACTCTGCCCAACGTGGGAAGCCCATGCGATAGGCAAGATTGAAGCGGATTTTCAGCGCAGCGCCGATACCCATTTGATTAAACTTGAATTACCTATGCTCGATGGCATAGATATTTATCTTAAAGATGAAAGTACCCACCCGACAGGCAGCTTAAAGCATCGCCTCGCCCGCTCACTCTTCCTCTATGCCCTGTGTAACGGCTGGATTAAGCAAGGCACGCCGATTATTGAATCCTCATCGGGCAGCACGGCGATTTCTGAAGCCTATTTTGCCCGCTTACTCGGTTTACCTTTTATTGCCGTAATGCCTAAAAGCACGGCTAAAAAGAAGATTGAGCAGATCACTTTCTATGGCGGCCAATGTCATTTTGTCGACCATTCCAGTGAGATTTACGCCGAATCGGCACGCCTCGCCGCAGAGCTTGGCGGCCATTACATGGATCAATTCACCTACGCCGAGCGCGCGACCGACTGGCGCGGTAATAACAATATTGCCAATTCGATTTTCAATCAGATGGAGCGCGAGCCACATACTATCCCGCGTTGGATAGTGATGAGTCCGGGCACAGGCGGCACATCGGCGACCATAGGCCGTTACATTCGCTATCAAAGGTTGGCAACCCAGCTTTGCGTAGTTGATCCACAAAACTCGGTGTTTTTTGATTTCTATCAGAGTGGCGATGCCAGCTTAACCTGTTGCAATGGCAGTAAGATTGAAGGCATAGGTCGACCAAGAGTTGAGCCATCGTTTATTCCTGGCGTTGTGGATACTATGCTGCAAATCCCCGACGCAGCATCAGTGGCGACAATTCATTGGTTAGAACAACTGATTGGCCGTAAAACCGGCGCATCGACGGGCACGAACCTTTACGGTGCATTGCAACTTGCCGTACAAATGCAAGCGCGCGGAGAACAAGGCTCAATCGTGACCCTAATTTGCGATTCGGGTGAACGTTACCTCGATACCTATTACGATGCAGATTGGATTGCAGCTAACGTCGGCGATATTGTGCCCTATCAGCGCCAACTTGCGGCATTCAATCATTTTGGTCAGCTAAGCGAGCTTGATTAATCGACACGATTAAATCCCTTGCCTTGAATCGATGGCTTTAAAGTCCACCGCTAAACGTCAGTCATAAAAAACGCCCCACAGTTGTGAGGCGTTTTTTTATCGTTGGTAGAGTAACCCAAGGGCATTAATCAATATTCAAATACTTATGGGTTTGGATCGATAAACGCCAATTACGGGCAATACACACCTTCATCGCCAGTTCAGTCGCTCTGGGCTTTTGGCTAATCGGCTGCAGACAAATTGTTTTCGCCGAAATATCGATGTCTTGCAGTAAATCATCCAATTCAGCAATGTGATTTTCAGTGGCGATAGGATGCTTAATCTCATTGGCACGGTTCAGCGCCTGCGCTAATACCTTATAACCACCTTTCATGTTCACCTTGGGCGATACCGTCACCCAAGTGTCATCGGCACAATTGATGTCGAAGGTGCCACTGGTTTCGATTTGGGTGGCAAAGCCTTGACTGTGCAAGGTTTCGGTTAATTCGCGTAAATCGTATATACAAGGCTCACCGCCGGTGATCACGATATGGCGCGCAGTGAAACCTTTAGCATGAAAAGCTGCGATAAGACTTTGCGCCGTATGATCTGCCCAGCGACCAATAGTACCGTCTACGGTAATGACTAGCTCTGGCGTCACTTTATTCACTTCAAGCACATCCCATGTCTGTTTCGTATCGCACCAAGCGCATCCCACGGGACAACCTTGCAGGCGGACAAATATGGCGGGCACTCCGGTAAAGACACCTTCACCTTGAATGGTTTCAAATACTTCGTTGACTGGGTAGTTCATGCTGGCGTTCCACTTTTCTGGGGCGGCATTTATAGTGGATTTTAGCTTGAGCTGCAAGTTTTTGCGCCGAGAAAGCTATTTGATCTAGATCGCCAGAGTTTGCAAGCCCTATGGCCTGAGTTACACTAACGGCCTATTTATGCGTGTTCTACGGTGAAGTGAAATCTTTATGTCAACGAGCTTAGTGTCAAAACCCTTAGCGTCCAAAGCAGTGGTAGTATTCAGTGGCGGACAAGATTCGACAACCTGTCTTATCCAAGCCCTAACCCAGTACGATGAAGTACACGGGATCACCTTTGACTACGGTCAGCGTCACCGCGAAGAAATTGAAGTCGCCAAATCCTTAGCCAAACGCTTGAAGATCACTAGCCATAAAGTCATGGATGTCACCTTACTCAATGAGTTAGCGATATCAGCGCTGACCCGTGATGCGATTCCCGTTTCACATGAGTTAATGGAAAATGGCCTGCCGAATACTTTTGTGCCTGGACGTAATATTCTGTTTTTAACGCTTGCGGGCATTTATGCCTATCAATTAGGCGCTGAAGCGATTATCACAGGCGTATGTGAAACCGATTTTTCTGGTTACCCAGATTGTCGCAACGATTTTGTTAAAGCGATGGAATCAGCCTTAGTTCAAGGCATGGATAAGCAACTTAAGATCATCACGCCCTTAATGTGGCTCAATAAGGCTCAAACCTGGGCGCTGGCGGATAAATATCAGCAACTCAATCTGGTTCGCCACCACACCCTCACTTGCTATAACGGCATCATTGGCAATGGTTGTGGCGATTGCCCGGCTTGTCATCTTCGTAAACGGGGTCTGGACGATTATCTGCAGGATAAAACCGCTGTCATGGCTTCACTCGACGCTAGCGAGCCAAATGCATGACACGCAGTCCCTATTGGGTCGCGCTGGTGGTGAGTCTGATATGTGCGGGTTTGTATGTCGCAGGCTTAGCCAGTCCTGCTGTCGACAACCTGCTCGCCTATCGCCGCAGTGCTATTGCTGATGGTGAATGGTGGCGCTTAATCAGCGGTAATTTATTGCACACGAATCAGTGGCACCTGTTGATGAATCTTGCGGGTCTGTGGGTTGTGCTGTTTTTGCATCATTTCCACTACCATCTCAAAGGCTTAAGCGCACTATTCCTCGTATTATGTTTACTCGAAGGCATAGGCCTATATTTAGGCTATCCGCAATTGCTCGGTTATGTCGGCCTAAGCGGTATGTTGCATGGCCTATTCGCCTACGGCGTGGTGCAGGATATTGTCCGCAAGCTGCGCTCAGGCTATCTGCTGTTACTTGGCGTTATCATCAAAGTCGGCCACGAACAGCTTTATGGCGCCAGCAATGATGTCACCGCCATGATAGGCGCGCGCGTGGCAACCGAGGCGCATTTGGTCGGTTTAATCTGTGGGCTGATTTGTGCTTTAACGGTATTCATCACGTTGAACTTTCGCAACGTAAAAGTCGCCGCTTAATTCACCAGCACAGATTAAAAAGCCGTCACAGCATAATTGCTGGACGGCTTTTTTTGATCTTGAGTGCCGAGGTCAATCTAGGCCTTGAACAACAGATCCCGCAGATGTTTAACTTCATCACGCATCGCCGCCGCTTGTTCAAACTCTAAGTTGCGCGCATGTTCGTGCATCTTCTTCTCAAGCTTATCGATTTGATGGCTCAACTCAGTTGCATCAACTTTGTGGTAATCGGACTTAGACTCTGCCACTTTGCCATACACAGCTTTAGTGTCACGGCCGTCATCGACATCCATCACATCGGTGATCCGTTTAACCACGCCCTTAGGTGTGATGCCGTGTTTTAAGTTGTGCGCGCGTTGCCGTTCACGACGGCGGTCAGTTTCACCAATGGCCTTCGCCATCGAATTAGTAATACGGTCAGCATAGAGGATCACTTTACCATTGACGTTTCGCGCGGCTCTGCCGATAGTTTGAATAAGCGAGCGTTCAGAACGCAAGAAGCCCTCTTTATCGGCATCTAAAATACACACCAAAGATACTTCCGGCATGTCTAAGCCTTCGCGCAAGAGGTTGATCCCAACCAACACATCAAACTTTCCTAATCGCAGATCGCGGATGATCTCCACTCGCTCCACCGTGTCGATGTCGGAATGCAAATAACGCACTTTCACCCCATGCTCGTCGAGGTATTCGGTTAAATCCTCCGACATACGCTTGGTCAGTGTTGTAACTAATACCCGCTCATTCACCGCCACCCTTTTGGCGATTTCGGACAATAAATCATCCACTTGAATACCGACTGGGCGCACTTCTAATTCAGGATCAAGTAACCCTGTCGGTCGTACGACCTGCTCTGCAATCTCGCCTTCGCTCTTTTCTAACTCGTAGGCACTTGGCGTCGCCGACACATAAATGGTCTGCGGCATCAATTGTTCAAACTCTTCAAACTTGAGCGGGCGGTTATCTAATGCCGACGGTAAGCGGAAACCGTATTCCACGAGCGTGGTTTTACGGGAACGATCACCTTTGTACATAGCGCCGATTTGCGGCACAGTCACATGGGATTCGTCGATAATTAATAAGCCGTCAGCGGGCAAATAGTCGAGCAAGGTTGGCGGCCCTTCTCCAGGAGCGCGGCCAGACAAATAGCGCGAGTAGTTTTCGATACCGGAGCAGTAACCTAACTCCACCATCATTTCCACATCGTATTGCACTCGCTCATGAATACGCTGTGCTTCGATTAACTTATTGTTATCGAGTAAATATTGTTTACGCTCACGCAGTTCTTCTTTAATGAACTCAGTGGCGGCGATAATTTTTTCCCGCGGCGTCACATAGTGAGTCTTAGGGTAAACCGTCGTACGTGCTATCCGTTTAATAATATGGCCCGTTAACGGGTCAAACTCACTTAAACGCTCAATCTCATCGTCGAACAATTCAACACGAATGGCATTACGCTCAGAATCGGCGGGGAAAACATCAATCACTTCTCCACGCACGCGATAGGTGCCGCGCTGCAGTTCAATATCATTACGCGTATATTGCAACTCACTGAGACGGATTAAGATATCACGCTGCCCCATCACATCGCCTTGGCGCAGATGCAGCAACATTTTTAAATAGGAATCAGGATCACCCAAACCATAAATGGCCGACACAGAGGCGATGAGCACCACATCTTTGCGCTCTAACAGCGCCTTGGTCGCCGACAGGCGCATTTGCTCAATGTGGGCATTTACTGACGCATCTTTCTCAATAAAAGTATTAGATGCAGGCACATAGGCTTCTGGCTGATAGTAATCGTAGTAAGAGACAAAATACTCGACCGCATTATGGGGAAAGAACTCTTTCATCTCGCCATAAAGCTGCGCCGCCAAGGTTTTATTCGGCGCCATGATAATTGTCGGGCGACCTAACTTTTGGATCACATTGGCAATCGTAAAGGTTTTACCTGAGCCCGTCACCCCAAGTAAGGTTTGGCAAGCTAAACCCGCTTCGAGTCCATCGACTAATTTGGCTATCGCTGTAGGTTGGTCGCCTGCGGGGGCGAATTGCGATTCAAGCTGAAAAACAGATTCTGACACGCGCACATATCCTTTTAATGAGTCGCCCCATTCTAATCAAGTCACCGACTAAGCTCCACAGTTATCCTTACTGTCGCCATTCATTACGCCGCAACACCGCCAGATGACAATTTAGTGGAAGCAACATGAAACTTTTACACCAAGTCATTTTCAACGATTTTTGCTTACAAAACACCCGCAAACTAAGCAAAAATGCCAATTTAATACACAAGAAATCAATTTCGTTAGATTACAAAATTGCAACCTGATTTATCCCCTCAATAAAAACTACTTGCTTTTAGTATGCACTTGATAATACTTATATTTATTTTTGAACCCCAAAATAGTGCATTTTAAGTCCGCCGCCCATACGCCAAGGCTTTGACGGCCGTTTATTAGGACAACTCACAGGGTTATCCACAGATTTTGTTGATAAGTCGAAATAACCTAGAAACCACGCGGGATTGGAGGCTGTCATGCCACTGAATAACAGCCAGTCAACATTTGGTAATTTAATTACATTTGATAAATGTTGCTACTTGTATCAATTTCACTAATTGCAACTACCCTTACTCTTCACTGCGTTGTAAGCCATTCGACTTGAGTAACAGATACGGCTAATTTGATGAAAGCTAAATTAAAATCAGTCACATATTGCGTGTTGAATTGGACACTTTAACGTTTAAAAAGCAATGAACGGCGATCAAATCTCGTTGAATAACTTGTTGGCGCTAAGCTAAAACCTAGCATAGACCAGTGATTAATACTCTAGCACTCCTTAATTATCCTACTTTCGAAGCTAAGATACGCTTCAACGCCATTAATAGTTCACTTTTACAGTAAATGTCTTCTATATACGACATACGACGTATAGACAGCTTAACCTTTAACTTGCTTACGGTGCATACTTGCTAGCCAATCTTTAGTCGGACATGGTGACGTATGCCATACCGAAGAAAGAAGCGTTCGTTAATCGCCGACCATACAGTAATGTGCCTCACGGTTTAAGCCTTGAGGTTTACCAAAGCTCCATATCCCTCTTTATGCTGCGATAACTTAACACTGCACCACTATGTTGGCTTACCAAACTAACCCAATGCTTATCAATCAGTAGAAAAGAGGAATTAAACCCGCAGCAATATTTGGTAGCGCTTTATATTTAAATTGTTTAAGTCTATTTATTGACTCTGAGCTCAACTGATTTCCCAAAAGTGCTTATTTTTTAACGAGTGATTTCAATTTTATAGCAATTTCACCCTGCGAACGGTAGCGGCGTTCAAAGCTATATTGCGAATTGTTAAGTGGTTTTTCACTAAAAATGTCGAATTCTGCACCACGATGCACATTAGATGAGCACTTAACAGCATAATTACACTTTTTTTAGTAACTCGAGTTGACTCATCCCACAGAGCGTTTTACTATGCGCTCCGTTCTCAACGAGTCGCTACGACTGTGTGAAACGATTCCCCTGTAGTTCAGTCGGTAGAACGGCGGACTGTTAATCCGTATGTCACTGGTTCAAGTCCAGTCAGGGGAGCCAATTTAACGCAGAGTAAAAGCAAGTAAGAACAAGCAGTAACAATATGTAATCGATTCCCCTGTAGTTCAGTCGGTAGAACGGCGGACTGTTAATCCGTATGTCACTGGTTCAAGTCCAGTCAGGGGAGCCAATTACATTATGACACTGCTGGTTTAAAACGATTCCCCTGTAGTTCAGTCGGTAGAACGGCGGACTGTTAATCCGTATGTCACTGGTTCAAGTCCAGTCAGGGGAGCCAATTTAAAACACAGAATAAAGTCGATAGTCATATCGCACCCGATTCCCCTGTAGTTCAGTCGGTAGAACGGCGGACTGTTAATCCGTATGTCACTGGTTCAAGTCCAGTCAGGGGAGCCATATTCAAAGTGTTATTTCTTAAAAGTCGATAGCAATATCGCACCCTCTACTCCCCTGTAGTTCAGTCGGTAGAACGGCGGACTGTTAATCCGTATGTCACTGGTTCAAGTCCAGTCAGGGGAGCCATATTTTCTAATTCAACAACCCATTCCTCAGTTTCACTCCTGCTTGGCAACTTATTCTTTTCGTTTTGTTTTTAAGCAAATGCAGTTACACTGTTACCAGCTTATTAAACAAATTTCTGAGTATCTTCACACAGATAGCGGTTTTTAAGCATTCTTGACTTAAACTTATCCTGTTCGTACTCACCAAAATCTAGAGCGGATTTTTATGGCCATGTCAAAATCATATCCAATTTTTTTACTGCTTATTTTTTTAGGTCTTTTTGCTTGGGTGTATCAAAGTGAAAACAGTCAATTGCAAGTCCAACAGCAGCAAGAACTCGATAGTTTTAAATCCAGCTTAATCCGCTACCAAGAATGGCAAGGTAACGGTGTAGAACTCTTTAAAAAACTTTCTGAAAACTACTCATTCCAGTTCTTCCAATATATTGATGATACCGACGGCCAACTGAGCCATACCGAAGGAAGCTTAGACAGTCAACATCCCCACCCTTTAGCGAGTTTATTTTCCATCGAGCTCAGCCACACACAAAAATTGGCATCGGGTCGTTTACAGGTCAAGCTCAGTGCAAACCAAGCCATTGATACTGCAATTAGTAACACTGAAAAACTCGGTGCCATGTTGCTAGCGACTTACCTTATTTTGCTGTTAGTGTTTATCCTATTAATGTCGAAGCTTAGGGCTGCAGTACGTTATGCTGCTGATTATATTTCAAAAATACCAGAGTTAGGCTTTTCTGCCGTCGCAGCATCGAAACTGACTGGCGAGCTCACCCCTATTGGTATTTCCCTTGAAGAATGTCGCCTGCAACTTAAAACTCAAATCGATAAGCTCAATCAAGAAAACGAAAAGCTACATAAAGCCGCCTATCAAGACACAGTGACAGGTTTTAGCACCCGCCCAGGATTTACAAAAAAACTAGAAACCATTAGTAATCCAAATATTCCTCAATTGGGCTTGATGGCTATGGTTAAAGCGACCGAGTTGGCGCAAATAAACCAGAAACAAGGGCGAACTGCGGGAGATGATTATCTCGCAAGAGTCGCCAATTGCATCCGTAAAGCCTGTAGCAGCTATCCTGATGCCGAATATTTTCGAGTAGCGAGTGCTGATTTTGCAGTGTTTATTCCCGAAGTTATGCTCAAAGATGCACCGAAATTTTTAGACCAGCTAAAAATTTACCTCGATGAATATCAGCAGATGACAAAAGCGGAATCCGTTGCCCATATAGGCTTAGTCCCCTACAACCAAGGAGTGGAAGCGGCTAATTTACTGACCATTGCCGATACTGCGGTCAGCATAGCGCAAACCCTTGGGCCCAATAGCTATCATATCCAAGAAAAACTCAATGGGGATGAACAATTTGGAGACGATCGCTGGAAGATGGCGATCAATGATTTAGTCACTCGCCAAGCATTGAAATTTTACCAGCAACCTATTCAGCCGTGTCGTACTGATGTCGAAGTTTACCGCGAATTATTAGCCCGTTTTTATAATAGCGAAGGCAAATTCTTACCTACCACCACAGTGATTGCCATGGCTGAACGTCACGGCATGAGCACTGAGTTAGATAAACTGGTGGTGATCAGTGCATTAAGAATACTTAAGGAAAACCCGACCATTACCGGTAACTTTGGTATCAATATCAGCGCATTTTCGGCCCATCAAGACATGTTTGTCGCTTGGTTGAAGGACATATTAGGTAAGCAAAAATACATCGCCTCGCGCTTAGTATTTGAGATCAACGAGTCCGGCATGCAGTCTAACTTAGGGGCGAGTTATAAGTTTGTCCGCGAAGTGCACAGTGTCGGTTCGCGGGTGTCGATTGAGCGTTTTGGTATGAGCTTTACCTCCTTCAAATTCTTCAGCGAAGTGCGGCCCGACTTCATCAAGCTCGATGGTAGTTACACTTCTAATATCGATGAAGACAGCAACAATAAGTTCTTCGTGCGTATGATGGTGGATGTCGCAAGGCGGATTGGCATCCGGGTCATCGCTACCAGCGTCGAACGCCAAGAAGAAAAATTAACCCTCGAAAAACTCCTCATCGATGGATTACAGGGCTATTACATCGCACAGCCACAAGCTATGGCCATTACAGATCAGATTTAATACTTTAACGGGTTAATTCGTCGCCAAAATTTACAGTAAAGATGGTTAACCCTGCATTCTATATGTTGTTTATGCATACGGAAAAGTCGATAATACGGCCAAGATCCGTTTAGAAAAGTATTAGGATGACTGAATATCTCCTCCTGTTGATCAGTACAGTGCTGGTCAACAATTTCGTTTTAGTGAAATTCTTAGGCCTGTGCCCTTTTATGGGGGTCTCCAGCAAACTGGAGTCCGCTATTGGCATGTCTATGGCGACCACTTTTGTGCTGACGTTAGCCTCTATTCTCAGTTATCTCGTCAACCAGTATCTGTTATTACCCTTTGACCTGAGTTATCTGCGAACCATGAGCTTTATTTTAGTGATTGCCGTTGTGGTGCAATTTACTGAAATGGTCGTGCAAAAGACCAGTGCCGCTCTGCACCGTGCCTTAGGGATTTACCTGCCGCTGATCACCACCAACTGCGCGGTATTGGGCGTTGCCTTATTAAACGTGAACGAGAAGCACGATTTTATCCAATCGGCTATCTATGGCTTTGGTGCTGCGTTAGGCTTCTCATTAGTGTTAATTCTCTTCTCGGCGATGCGCGAGCGTTTAGCGGCCGCCGATGTCCCCCTACCTTTCAAAGGCGGCGCGATTGCGATGATCACCGCAGGTCTTATGTCCCTCGCCTTTATGGGATTCACAGGATTGGTTAAGTAAGATGTCCGGAATTTTAATTGCAGTCATATTGTTGACCCTAATGGCATTAGTCTTTGGGGTGTTACTCGGTTTTGCCGCCCTTAAATTCAAGGTTGAAGGCAACCCGATTGTCGATGAGCTCGAAGCTATTCTGCCACAAACCCAATGCGGTCAATGTGGTTACCCAGGTTGTCGTCCCTACGCTGAAGCCATTGCCAATGGTGATAAAGTCAATAAATGCCCCCCTGGCGGCACAGCCACCATGGAAAAGCTGGCGACCCTAATGGGCGTCGAGCCAGAGCCACTGAATGCCGAAGCACAATCTCAAGTAAAAAAAGTCGCCTACATTCGCGAAGATGAATGTATTGGCTGCACTAAATGTATTCAAGCCTGCCCTGTGGATGCGATTATCGGTGCAGGAAAGCTCATGCATACCGTGCTTACAACCGACTGCACGGGCTGCGATCTCTGCGTTGAGCCTTGTCCTGTCGATTGTATTGATATGATCCCAGTCACCCCAAATCTTAAAAATTGGAACTGGCGCTTAAATGCTATCCCAGTGACGCTCATCCAAGAAAACATTATTCAAGAAACCAATATTCAAGAGACAAAGTCTGAAGAGGAAAAGCGGTGTTAACTTTATTAGATCAATTAGATAAAGGAACCCTTTGGCGATCACCCGGTGGAATACATCCTCCTGAAGTCAAATTCCTCTCCAACGCGACGCCTATTGGCCAACTGCCATTAGCCTCGACGTACTTAGTGCCCGTCCCTCAAGTCGGTGAAAACTGTACGCTTGCGGTGAAGGTTGGCGATAGCGTCTTAAAAGGCACGCCATTAACGCAAGGTACCTCGATTTGGCATTTACCGGTACATGCGCCAACATCGGGCACTATTGTTGCTATCGAACCAAGGGCGAGCAACCATGCCTCTGCATTGCCGGTTAACACTTGCGTTATTGCAGCCGATGGCAAAGACACCTGGTGCGAGTTGGTACAACATCAACTTGATGACTTAAGCCATCAGCAAATCGTTGATAAGGTTCGCTCAGCCGGTATTGCGGGTATGGGCGGCGCAGCGTTTCCGACTCATATTAAGCTTAATCCGGTCAGTGAAATCGATTTAGTCATCATCAACGGCGTCGAGTGCGAACCTTATATCAGCGCCGATGACAGATTAATGCGCGAATATAGCCAAGATATCCTCGCGGGTATTGGCATAATTCATCGGCTATTAACGCCAAAACGGATTGTTATCGCCATTGAAGACAATAAACCTGAAGCGGCTAAAGCCATGCAAGCAGCTGTCAGCCAATGCGGACTCCCAGCGGGCAGCATTCGGGTCACGGTTATCCCGACAAAATACCCTTCTGGCGGTGAAAAGCAGTTAATTCAAATCATTACTGGCCGCGAAGTGCCCTCGGGCGCCATTCCCGCCAAACTCGGTATTGTGGTACATAACGTCGGTACTGCCTATGCAATTCATCAAGCCGTCACTCTAGGCAAGCCGCTGATTGAACGCGTTGTGACTGTGACAGGCAAAAATGTCAGCAAACCGGGGAACTACTGGTTACCGATAGGCACGCCCGTTGATCACGTACTGACTGCAACTGAATTCACGCCAGAGCCTGACCAAAAGGTGATTATTGGCGGGCCTATGATGGGCCATGCGTTAGCCAATATCCAAGTGCCAATTTTAAAAGGCACTAACTGTATTCTGGTACCCAGCAGCCAAGAAATTGGTAGCGCGCCAGAAGAAAAAGCCTGTATCCGCTGCGGTGAATGTGCCACTGCCTGCCCTGCACTCTTGTTGCCACAGCAACTTTTTTGGCACGCCAAGGCCGAAGAATATGACAAAGCCGCCAGTTACAATCTAAAGGATTGTATTGAATGCGGTTGTTGTAGTTACGTTTGCCCGAGTGATATTCCTTTAGTCGAGTATTACCGCATTGCCAAATCAGCACTTAAACAAGCCGCCGATGAGAAGCAGCAAGCGGAGCGCGCTAAACAACGCTTCGATGCCCGCTTAGCGCGTCTCGAAGAAGAAAAACTGGCCCGTGAAGCTAAAGCGAAAGAAGCCGCAGAGCGCCGACAAGCGACGATGACTGGCACAGATAAAAATGCCGTTGCTGAGGCCATGGCACGCATCGCCGCGAAAAAAGCCGCAGCGGCACAAGCAGCCACTGGCGAATCAATTACCGAAGAGGCAAGCGCCACAACAACTGACACTACAGCAGCACCAAAGGGTAAGGCCGCCGTTGCCGCCGCCATCGCCCGTGCGAAGGCAAAAAAAGCCGCCCAAGCAAATACCGAGAGTACTAAATCACCTGGGGCGGAAACAGATAGCGCTCAAATAGACAGTTCGGCGAATGTTGATGCGACTGAATCAGCCACTAATGTGATAGCGCAGGAAGCGCCGTTATCCCAGAAAGATAAAGTCGCGGCGGCGATTGCCCGCGCTAAAGCCAAAAAAGCGGCGCAGCAAGCAGAAACCGCAGCTAGCGATACTGAAGTTAGTAATACTGAAGTTAGCGTTAATGACGTTAGTGTTAGTGACGTTAATGATGCTGAAGCGATTAAGAAAGCCAAAGTGGCCGCCGCTGTAGCACGTGCTAAAGCGAAAAAAGCCGCGCAACAAGCTGAGACAAATGCTGAAAACGATTTAAGCCAGACCGCGACTCCAGCAGTTGATTCCACAGCTAGCGTTCAAGCAGATGTGAATGATGATACAGAAGCAGCCGCTACTGACATTAACGACGCTGAAGCGATTAAAAAGGCCAAAGTGGCTGCCGCAGTTGCTCGTGCTAAAGCGAAGAAAATAGCGGCTGCATCAGCAGAGTCTAAAACTGAGTCTGAAATAGAGTCCGTTGACGAGATCCAAACTGAAGCTAACATGGCATCGCCCTCGATAGCAGCAACGCTTGATACTGCAACAACTGAAGCTGATGCCGTTTTGCCATCGGTGGAACCCACTGCAGAGCCCATTGAAACGGCGCCTTTATCGAGTGATGAACTTAAAAAAGCGCGGATTGCTGCGACCATCGCCAAGGCAAAAGCTAAAAAAGCGGCACTCGCCCAAGAAGCCAACGCTTCGAGCGACTCAAGTGTGACTAATGATTAAGAACAGAATGATTAAAAGGGAACACAATGGCGTTTAAAATAGCCTCATCACCCCATGTAACGCGTAACTTGCATACCTCAACGGTCATGCAAAGGGTGATTTTATGTTTACTGCCGGGCCTTGTCGTGCAATGTGCCTTTTTTGGCTGGGGCACACTTGTGCAAGTCTTGCTGGCGATCCTCGTTGCCTTGAGCTGCGAAGCCGCTGTGATGAAACTTCGCAATCGTGATATCAAAACGAGCCTTAGCGATAACAGCGCCATGCTCACCGCCATCTTAATTGGCGTTGCCATTCCGCCCCTCGCCCCTTGGTGGATGATCGTCATGGGCACCGCCTTTGCGATCGTGATAGTCAAGCACCTCTACGGCGGCTTAGGGCATAACCTGTTCAACCCTGCGATGGCGGCATACGTGCTGCTGTTAGTTTCGTTCCCGGTGCAAATGACCACCTGGATAGCTCCGAGTACCGTTGCACTGCATTCACCAAGCCTTGTTGAAAGCTTGCAGCTTATCTTCAATGTTGGCGCGCACGTGAATATGGAGCAGTTCCGTTTAGGCATTGATGGCATGACAATGGCGACGCCACTCGATACCCTCAAAACCGATTTATCCATGGGATTAACCACTACAGAAAGTCTCACCAAAGCCATTTTTGATGGCAGCACAGGTGTAGGTTGGTTCTGGGTCAACTTGGCTTATCTTGCTGGCGGGTTAGTGTTGCTTAAACTTAAAGCTATTCGCTGGCACATCAGCACTGGCGTGTTATTAGGCCTCTTTGTGGCATCGAGTATTGGTTTCTTACTCTCACCCGATAACCAAGCCAGTCCGTTGCTGCATTTGTTTTCTGGCGCAACCATGTTAGCGGCGTTTTTTATCGCCACCGATCCCGTTACTGCCGCAACCAGCCCCCGTGGCCGCATTATCTTCGGCGCGTTAATTGGTGTGTTGGTGTATATCATCCGCACGAAAGGCGGTTACCCTGACGCCTTTGCCTTTGCCGTATTATTGGCTAACCTCTGCGCGCCCTTTATTGACTATTACGTGCGTCCACGCACCTATGGCCATTCAACGAACTAAGGTCATGCTAAGCGATAGCATCATTCAGCGGGCAACGAGAGCTTAAGGAAAAAGAGTTGAAAAATCCGATGATTAAAAATGGTTTTTTATTGGCATTGTTTGCCTTGATTTGCACTGGGCTCGTCGCCGCAGTCAATCAACAAACCGTCGATAAAATTAAGCAGCAAGAACAGCAAGAGTTAATGCGAGTGTTACATCAATTAATTCCTGATGAAATGCACGATAACGAGCTAACGGCTCAGTGTACTCTGCTGCTAGATAAAGACGCATTAGGGACTGACAGCCCAATGCCCGCCTATATTGCCACTCGAGCAGGCAAACCTGTGGCCATCGCCATTGAAGCCATCGCGCCAGATGGCTATAACGGCAATATAAAATTAATTGTAGGTATCAAAACAACAGGTGAAGTCCTCGGTGTTCGCACCTTAGCCCACCAAGAAACACCTGGGCTTGGTGATAAAATCGATCTGCGTAAATCCAATTGGGTCACTCAATTTGTCGGAAAAGTGTTAAGCTCGGCAGATGATAAACAATGGTTGGTTAAAAAAGACGGTGGCGATTTTGATCAATTCACTGGCGCAACTATCACCCCGCGTGCTTATGTCAAAGCAGTCAAGAACGCAGTAGGATATTTCAATAATAACCAAGCGCAAATTTTCAGCCAACCACTAAATTGTGAGGCTAACCATGGCTAATTATCGCGAAATTGCTTGGCAAGGTTTGTGGAAGAATAATCCTGGCCTAGTGCAACTATTAGGCTTGTGCCCGCTGCTTGCGGTCACAGCGACGATCACGAATGCGCTTGGGCTTGGCCTAGCGACTATGTTGGTGCTGATTGGCTCTAATATTTTAGTGTCACTGGTGCGCGACTATGTGCCCAAAGAAATTCGTATTCCAGTATTTGTGATGATCATCGCCGCGTTAGTGACCACAGTGCAATTGCTCATCAATGCCTATGCCTACGGTCTGTATTTATCCCTTGGGATCTTCCTGCCATTGATTGTGACCAACTGCATCATTATCGGTCGCGCCGAAGCCTTTGCCTCGCGTAATAACGCCTTTAGCGCTGCCTTCGATGGTCTGATGATGGGACTCGGTTTTACCTTAGTGCTGACCGTATTAGGCGCAACGCGGGAAATCTTAGGTCAAGGCACACTGTTTGATGGCGCCGATCAACTGCTCGGCCCATGGGCAAAATCCTTAACCATCCACTTATGGCAAGTCGACACTCCTTTTCTACTCGCTATGCTGCCACCTGGCGCATTTATCGTGATGGGACTATTGATTGCATTGAAAAATGTGATTGATAAAAAAATCAAAGAACGCCAGCCTCAAGTCGCCGCAGAACCCAGTGTTACCCGCGCGCGCATTACTAAGGTCGGTTAGGCTTTCAACCTAACACCTCCTATTCAAGCATCAAAAAGAGTATTATGTTCACCGCTTAATGTGCGCTCAGCGCACATTAAGCGACTGGAATTGAGCCATATAATTTTAAACATACGCACTCAACATAAGCACTCAAAGCATAGGAAATCAGCGGGTCTAGGTTTTAGCTCGTTCAATCATGATTAATGGCCAATTGACAATAAATGATTAACAGTTGAATCCAACAACCGCGCAGGAATCGTACATGAATCAAGAAAAACGCATCCAGATCCTCACCCGTCTTCGCGATAACAATCCGAAACCTGAAACCGAGCTCAATTTTTCCAGTCCCTTCGAACTTTTAGTCGCCGTGACCTTATCCGCCCAAGCGACGGATGTGAGTGTCAACAAGGCAACGGACAAACTCTTTCCTGTAGCCAATACCGCCCACAGCATTTATGCCTTAGGCGTGGATGGATTAAAGGAATATATCAAGACGATTGGCCTGTATAACAACAAAGCCATCAATGTGATCAAAGCCTGTGAGATCTTGATTGAGAAATACAATGGTGAAGTGCCTGAAAACCGCGAAGCACTTGAGTCCCTGCCCGGTGTAGGGCGCAAAACGGCTAACGTAGTGCTCAATACCGCCTTTGGCTGGCCAACCATCGCCGTCGACACCCATATTTTTCGCCTCGCCAATCGCACTAAATTTGCGCCCGGCAAGAACGTGGTTGAAGTGGAAGAAAAAATGCTAAAAGTGGTTCCCGCAGAATTTAAAGTCGATGTACATCACTGGTTTATCCTGCATGGCCGCTACACTTGCCTTGCGCGCAAACCCCGCTGTGGTAGCTGTATCATTGAAGACTTGTGCGAATTTAAAGAAAAAATTTATCCTGAAGAGTAAGCTTCGAATCAACTTAGTGGAGCAAATTGACGTTTCAGCATTGTTTTCACATTGATTAGACTAGATTTCAGACAAACAAAAAGCCGCAATAGCGGCTTTTTTGTTTAACTTGGAGCTGGGTTAACTCAAACTAATATTAGTCGTTAAAACATTGAAACAAAGAACGCGCTGAAAAATAAAGCAATTACAACTGTAGTGCCTAAGGCCATTTTAACTTCGGTGTTCATCATTCACTCTCCTAGTTGGTATGGCTGTATTATCGTCAACCTCGCGGTAAAATCCCATGTTTGTCTCTGTGTTTTGTGAGCAACAGCCAATTTATCGGCAATTTTCTTATCACAATCCGCAAATTAGCCCGTCGACAGCCAGCGTTTTCCTATCCTAACCAATCGAATTGATCAAGTGTGATAAAAACACCATGGATGAGATTTGTGGTCATGCGCAGAGACATTTTTGATATACTCCCCACCGGAATCTATTTAGAGAGAGGACCTATGTCGCAACTATTACACACTATGATCCGCGTCGGTAACTTAGAACGCAGTATTGCTTTTTATACTGAAGTGCTCGGCATGAAACTACTTCGCACCTCTGAAAATCCAGAATACAAATATTCTTTAGCTTTCGTAGGTTACGGTGAAGAGTCCACAGGCCAAGCCGTGGTTGAACTGACCTATAACTGGGGCACTGACAAATACGATTTAGGCACTGGCTTTGGCCACTTAGCAATTGGCGATGAAGATATCTACGCCCGTTGCGCTGCTATTGCCGCAGCCGGAGGCAAAGTAACACGTGCACCAGGTCCAGTCGCAGGTGGCACCACAGAGATTGCCTTTGTTGAAGATCCAGACGGTTATAAAATTGAGTTCATTCAAATGAAGTCAGCGACTCAAGGTTTAGGTTAAGTCTTGTCACCTGAGCAAGAAGATTAACTGAGCTAGATTAAGTGAGCAGAACTGTTCGCTAAATTATAAATGCCGAATCTTAATTCGGCATTTTTGTTTTTATACTTTTATTTTGCGTTAAACATAAAACAAGCCAGCAATTCACCACTCGCGCCATGCGTTTAAGCTGATTTTATCGACTTATCGACGCTTTATCTTGTCCACTAGTCGTCTTTTTCACGGGTTTACTCATCCCTTTACGGCTGAGGATGCGCTTAAGCCAAGGCGTGCGCCACAGCAGCAACACACTAAAACCAACGATATACAGACTTGGCTCGATGATTTCCGATTTTACCGACCAGTAAAAATGGATTGGCGCTAATATCGCGACTAAATACACCCCATTATGCAAGGTTTGCCAACGACGCCCCATCTTACGCATCAAGGCTTTAAACGAAGTTATCGCCAAAGCGGTGACGATAAGATAAGCCACTGCGCCGACTAAAATATACGGCCGTTTTACCACCTCGCTAAACAGTAATTCCCAAGCAAATAACAGATCTAAACTAAAAAACGCCAAGATATGCAAGGTGGCATAGGCAAACACATATAAGCCCACTAAACGGCGAGTCTGCATCAACAGCCCTTGCTTAGTCAGCTTGGCAATGGGTGAAATCAGCAAGGTCGCCGCTAAAGCATTTAACGCACCTATGCCTGTGTAGTGAATAATATGCTGCACAGGATCGCCGCCCGCACGGCCTAACACGACAGTGAGCACTAGGTAGACGATGGGCACTAAACCCAGCAAATGAAATAACGCTTTTAGCCAAAACAAGTGCTTAGCGGTTAATCTCAACATAGGTCATCCCCACTAAATGGCATATTTTCAAACAAACCAAACATCAATAGTTTTTCCTCAGATCCATGCCGTCATACAGTGAAGCCACAAACTCGCCGTAACCGTTGAACGGCTGGGTATCGATGCGGGTTGCTGAGAATAATCCCCCTTCGCCGATACGACGTTCACTGGCCTGTGACCAGCGTGGATGATCCACCGCCGGATTCACGTTGGCATAGAATCCATATTCATGCGGAGCAAGTTGATTCCAACTTGTTGGCGGCTGTTTATCCATCACGCGAATTCGCACTATCGATTTAATGCTCTTAAAGCCATATTTCCACGGCACCACCAAGCGAATGGGCGCGCCGTTCTGCGGCAGCAGGGTTTTGCCATACAAGCCAACCGACATTAAGGTTAAATCGTTCATGGCTTCGGCTATCGTCAAGCCTTCAACATAAGGATAATGAATACCACCGCCCATTAATCGGCTCTTCTGCCCCGGCATTTGCTCGGGATCAAAAGCGGTTTCGAAGGCGACATACTTGCCCTTGCTGGTCACACCGACTTTTTTCAATAATGCCGCCAGCGGAAATCCCACCCAAGGGATCACCATGGACCAAGCTTCAACGCACCGCAGACGATAATTACGCTCCTCAAGCGGGAACATTTTGGTGAGATCATTAAAATCTAACGTCATGGGGCGTTCGACTTCACCTTCAATACGCAGTTGCCAAGGATCAACTTTAAAGCCTTGGGCATTATTGAAGGGATCTTGCTTATCCGTGCCAAACTCGTAAAAGTTATTGTGTTGCGTCACCTTATCAAGCGGGGTTAACACATCGGCATCACCGTATTGTTTATTAGTTTGGAAGGTCAATGGTGTCGTGATAAATGAGGACTTAGGCTGATCGCCAAATAGATCGAACAATCCGGCCTGCACGTAACCGGGCACACTGGCACCAATAGCACCAAGCCCCATGGCTTTCACAATCTGCCGGCGCGAGCGAAACACCGCTTCGGGTGTTACTTGGTTGTCTTGCATGTGCCACTGCGCTTTTTTAAGAATACCTGGGGTAAAACGGGAATGTTTAGCCAATTGACACCTCTACCATCCAATGATTAACGCCACCGAGTCGCGATAAAATCTTATCTGGCGCTCGTCTGTATCGCTCACTTTTATGCTCACCTTAATATAGACAGGTAAAAGCCAGAAAAACTTTCCACCCGTGAATAAATTCACCTTAAACGTATAAGACTTGCTCATTCAAGCATTAAGCGCAGATATAGTTGATTAAAGGGCTTGAAGCCTGTTAGGGGGCATGCGAACCTAAGCGCCAAAGCTAAAGGAGTGCTATTGATCATGCCATTTTCTCAATCTTTTTCCGTCGCCGAAATCATCGGCCTTCTCGCCATCGCCTTCTTAGGCCTGTTGATCGGTGCCCTGCTCAACCAAAGACTCACCCGCCAACGCTGGCAACAACATAAAGACCAACTTGAGCAAGAGATGCGTCAAGTGAATGAAGATGCTGAATTATCCTTAGCACAGCAGCAAATTTTGGTCGATGACAAAGAAGCGCAACTACGTCAATACCAACAGCGCCTTGAGCTCAAAATTGAACAATTAGGTAAAGCCGAGGCCCTAGCCGAACGCGTTCCCACCTTAGAGCAGCAATTAAATGACAGCCAGCGCCGTCAGTTAGAAATTCAATTGGCCCTGTCGAAATCCAATGCCATGCAGCAAACCATTCAAGCCAAGGCCGATGCCCAGCAAGAATCACTGCAGGATAAAATTGCCAGCTTAGAATCGGCCGAAGTGCGATTAAAGACCCAATTTGAAAACCTCGCTAATCGCATTTTTGAAGAACGGAGCGAAAACTTTAAGCATCAAAATGCCAGTCAACTCGAAGGCGTGCTTGGGCCATTGAAACAGCAGCTTGAAGGATTCAGACAACAAATTCGTGAATCCTACACCCACGAACAGTCCGAGCGCAGCGCCCTTAAACATCAACTTGAGCACCTGCGAGATCTCAATTTGAAGATGAGCCAAGATGCAATCAACCTGACCAAAGCGCTTAAAGGTGATAACAAGCAGCAAGGTAACTGGGGTGAAGTGATCCTCGATCGCGTCCTGCAGGAAAGCGGCCTACGCGAAGGCCATGAGTACCATACCCAACAAGAACTCAAGGATGACAATGGTAAGCGCTTTAAGCCGGATGTGATTGTGCATCTGCCAGAAAATAAAGACGTGGTCATCGACGCTAAAATGTCCTTGGTCAGTTATGAGCGCTACTTCAACAGTGAAGATCCGGCACTGCGCCAACAGGCGATTAATGAGCATGTGATCTCGATTCGCAGCCACATTAAAGGCTTAAGTCAAAAGGATTATCAAAATCTGCACGGGCTTAAGAGCCTAGATTATGTGTTGATGTTTATTCCTATTGAACCGGCATTTTTACTGGCGTTAGAGCATGACCCTAGCCTAGTGAATTTCGCACTTGAGCAGAATATCATGTTGGTAAGCCCGACGAATTTACTGGTAGCCCTGCGCACCATTAACAACATTTGGCGCTACGAATATCAAAACCAACATGCGCAAACCATTGCTAAGCAAGCGGGTCGAATTTACGACAAGTTATGTGGTTATATTGAAGACATGGAAAAACTCGGCCGCGCCTTAGATAACGCCGAAAAAACCTATCACAGCGCCATGAACAAGCTGTCATCGGGCAAAGGCAATCTAGTGCGTCAAGCCCACTTAATGCAGCAACTCGGGGTCGATACCAGTAAGCAGCTGGATAAAATGCTATTAGAAAAAGCGCTTAATGAAGCCCAAGACGACAACGATACACAGGATGACGCGGAGCAGACGCTGCCGCCAACGCGCGATCCTAAGGACACAGAACTCGAACCCGCATAAATCCAGAATGAGATAGAGAGTTGAGAGACTGAGTTGATTACAAAGTTGAAAAACCTAATTGATTAATAGAGTTAAACACTCACCAATAACCTTGAATCGATACGGACATGTCGATTGATACCTTGATGCCCGGAGGCAAACGCTCCATGTGCAAAGCCGTGATGAATGTGGTTATATCCAGCGCAATATTGCTCGCAGGCGCCTTGAATGCCCCTTCTGCATTCGCGTTAACGCCAACGCAAAAAACTTTCCTTGAGGCCGAAAAAGCCTTAAAGAAACAAGACTATGAAGTCTATAAACCCCTACGAGCAAAATTAGGTAATTATCCGCTCGCGATTTATTTAGACCATGATATCGACATAGGCGATCTCAATGGTTTGCATGGCGCTGCGGCAAAAAATCTGATTGATAAGTATCAAACAACGCCTATGTACAACAGGTTAAGGTCTAAATACTTAAACAATGCAGGAACCCAAAAACGTTGGAATGATTATCTTGCGATAAGTCCCGATGCTCCTACCGACATCCGCCTGCAATGTTATTACTACGAGGCAAAACTCGCCAAGGGCGATGTAAAGACGGCTTACGCGGCGGCGCAATCACTCTGGGTGTTTGGTAGTTCGCGGCCAAAGGAATGTGATCCCCTGTTCAACGCTTGGACCAAAGCAGGTAAACGCACTCAAGATGTGATCTGGGCGCGGATGATGCTGAGTTTTGAAACTGGCGAAACCAGTCTGCTGAGCTTTTTATCCCAGAAAATCACCACCCATAACAACGAAGCAAAGCGTTTAGTCGCTGTCTATAAAGATCCAAACAGCCTACGCCATACCGAAAAGTTTAAGGATAAAAATCCGATTGTGGGTGACATAGTCGCAGCGGGATTAAAACGCCTTGCCCGCAAGGATCTCGACCAAGCCATCAATTTGTATGAACGGTATCAAAAGGCCAATCGTTTTACGCCAGCACAAGCCCAACAGCTGGATAAATACTTAGTTCGCCGTATCTTAATCGAACAAGATGATAGCCATAAAAGCTATGTTGACAATGTGCTGGCCGAGCTGAAAAGTGACGACTTATTTGAACGCCGCTTAAGATGGGCCATTCGCGATCACGACATGCGCAGCATTGCCCGTTACTTGAACTTGCTGCAACCAGAAACCTTAGCTAAAGAACGCTGGCAATATTGGCTCTATCGCACCAATGCCAAAGATGCGCCTGAAAGTGCCACTAAGGCTCTTGCGACAATCAGCAATGAACGTAATTTTTACGGTTTTGCCGCCGCACAATTTTTAAATAAACCCGTCTCGCTGAATCAAAGCCCAGAGCCTATCGTCGACGCCAGCAGCCAAAAATTAACCGATGATCTGGGTTTTGTGCGGGTGCAAGAGCTAATGGCGCTGGACCGTTATTTCGATGCGCGCTATGAATGGATTTCGCTACTAAAACGCAGTGACAATACGATGCGAGCCCGTTACGGCCGTTATGCCCATGAGCAAGGCTGGTATGATTTCGGCGTCGAAGCCAGCATACAAGGTAAGTTGTGGGATGACATTCCCCTGCGCTTCCCGATGGCGCACCAAGAAGGTTTTGAGCATGCCAGTAAAAAGCACAAAGTCAACATAGATGAGATTCGCGCGATCAGCCGCCGCGAGAGCGCGTTTTATCTGTACGCGACCTCAGGCGTGGGTGCCCGCGGCTTAATGCAAATTATGCCAGCAACCGCTAAAGCAACCGCCAAGAAACATGGGGCTAAATATAGCGATCCTAAGGATCTTTATAGCGCCGAGCTTAACCTCAACCTTGGCAGTGCTTACTATGCCCAGTTGTTGAAGGAGTTTAACCAGAACCGTATCCTCGCGACCGCCGCCTACAATGCCGGCCCGTCACGGGTACGTCGCTGGTTAGCAAATTCAGATGGCAAACTCGATGCTATGGGCTTTATCGAAGCCATTCCCTTCACTGAGACCCGTGAATATGTGCAAGCCGTTTTCAGCTATCGATTGATTTATGAAGCGCAGGAGCAAAAAGCGCAGCCATTATTCAGCGAAGCTGAACTTAAGTTTGCTTACTAACTCGCAACCTAAAATGGAACTCGATACTCAGCAGTATCGAGTTCCTACTTTTCAGCATACCCTAAGATAATGCTCATGCTTTAACCGCCTAAAATTCTTAATGATATTCTCTAAATTCAAATCATTAGCAAAGCGAATAATTATTCAGCAGTCACGCCGTTTTATCGTAAACTTGTTTGCACTGCGAGTGATTAAATGCGAATAATTAGTATTAATGCATTAAGACTCCCATTAGACCCATGATTAACCTTAGCTCGTTAACACTCAGCTGCGAATACCAACCCTTTGTTGATCCCCATACGTTAGCCATCGACGGCTATGAAGCCTTAGCGCGTTTTTATCTACCTAATGGCGATGCGGTTGCACCCAATATCGTGTTCGAGCAATTGCATGAATCCACAGAGTTGCTCGCCGCCGTTGAATATCAAGCCAAGGCATTTCAACTCGCTCACGCGCCCAGCCAGCAGCGTATTTTTATCAATGTCGATCCCCACGCAGTCGATGGGCCACATACTGCCAAGCTTATAAAGCTGCTATCGCAATACCAGCAAATTACAGTCGAGATCATTGAAAACACTTGCATTAGCGATGCTCAGCTGGCCAATCAGTTATTCGGCCAATTTAAACAAGCGAATATCCAAGTAGCGCTCGATGATATTGGCGCGCCCCACTCCATGCTTTGTGTTGATTTGATGATGAATGTGGACTATCTCAAGTTCGATCGCCATTGGTTAACGCACATCACGCATCCTGAAGGCGTCCAGTTACTCATAGCGCTGATTAACTTTGCCAAACAAACCAATAAACAGTGCATTCTAGAAGGCATAGAAACCGAAACCCAGCTAGCGTTTGCGCGAGACATAGGCGTCGACTTAGTCCAAGGATTTTTATTTAAATCTTGGTTTATTCGCCCCACCCGCAGTCAAACGCTGTGTCTTGCCTAAATCCAAGCGCTAACCTTTGACTTGGTGCCACGAGCACACGCAAGCCTAAACGTCATTCAGTCGAGTAATTGATTTCGCACTAGAAATGCCACTGGATAAGCAGGCGATGATCCGCCATAGTGGTAAAGCTTGTCTGCTTTCGCATGCACTTTCAGTTACGCTTTTAAATGTATTAGGAGTCGCCCGTGGCACAATCTGGGATCAGCGAATTACTACATCAACTCGAACAAGTGTTGCTGGGCAAACCAAGGCAAATTCGGCTTGCTTTGGCCTGCATTCTCGCCCGCGGCCATCTGCTGATTGAAGATTTACCCGGCATGGGTAAAACCAGTATTTCCCATGGCATAGCCCAAAGCTTAGGCTTGAGTTACCAAAGAATTCAATTTACCAGCGACATGCTGCCCGCTGATATTCTCGGCGTGTCGATTTTTGATAAACATCAGGCGCAATTTATCTTCCATCCAGGGCCGATTTTTAAGCAGATGATCTTAGCCGATGAAATTAACCGCGCCAGCCCTAAGACACAAAGTGCTTTACTCGAAGCGATGGCCGAACAACAAATTTCCGTCGATGGCATCACCCACAGATTGCCCAATCCTTTCTTTGTGATCGCGACTCAAAACCCCACCGATCAATCCGGCACTTTTCCACTGCCAGAATCGCAGCTCGACCGGTTTATGATGCGTCTATCAATTGGTTATCCGAGCCACGACGCCGAACTTGCGATGCTGAAGAGCAATCATAACCACTTAACCTTAGATCAACTGCCCCAATGCTTGACACCACTGGCCTTAATGCAACTGCAAGAACAGTGCGACAAGGTCAGCGCTTCCGATGCCTTACTCAATTACATTCTGGCCTTAGTGAATTTTTCTCGCAGCCAAAGTGACAGCGTGGGTTTATCGCCTCGCGCTACCAAAGCATTATTGCAAGCCGCTAAGGCATGGGCTTTTTTAGAGGGGCGACATTATTTAGTCCCTGAAGATGTGCAAGCGGTATTTTGCTGCGTGGCGGAACATAGACTCAGAACCAGTAGCCAATTACAGGGTGAAGCCCTATCCGAGCGAATTCTGGCGAGCGTTAATCCCATCATGTAGCGAACCGCTGCCATGAACAATATTGTGAAGGCATTCATTAACTGAGCAATAAAATCGAGCTGTTAAAGCAAGCCATTCAATCAAGGAAGTGATGCAGAAGTGAAACGACTGATACGCCCTACTTTCGTTCCGACTCTAGTACCGATTTGGCAGCGTTGGTTAGCAAGGCGTTTGCCACCGAGTCCTGAAATCACCTTAAGCCATCGCAGCATTTTTATTTTGCCGAGCGGTTTTGGCTTAGTTTGGCTCGGGTTGGTTTTACTCTTATATCTATTTGGCACTAACTATCAAAATAACTTAGTCATTGGCCTTAGCATCTTACTATTAAGCCTGTTTAATACCTGTATTCTCTACAGTTACAAAAATCTGGCCGGTCTACATTTACGCGCCATGACGCCGCCCGAAGTCTATGCGGGCGAAACCTTAACCTTTCCGGTCCTCATTAGCACCCATCACAATGGCCATAATATTCAGCTTAACTATCCGCATAATCACACTTATACAGTGCAGAACGTCGGTACAGATGAACAGCAAGCGCTCGTGCCCTTCGAATATCATCAGCGGGGCCAAGTGTCACCGGGTCGGCTCAAAATTGAATCCTTCTATCCCTTAGGGCTTTGCCGCGCATGGTCCCATGTGGATTTGGCCATTCGTCACTTAGTCTTTGCCCAGCCGATTGAAGCGCCGCTGCAACTTGAGGCTGATCATACTCAGTCTGAGCAAGATCCTCTGCTACTGGCGGGTAAACATGTGTCGGGTATCGATGAGTTTAAAGGCCTTAAACCCCATGTGCTCGGCGAATCCCTTAAGCAAGTGGCGTGGAAGCAGTGGGCACAAGGTCGCGGTATGTTGAGTAAAGAGTTTCAGCAGCCCCAAGGCGATCCCGTTTGGTTAAGACTCAGACCCGATGCTAAACGGCTCGAAACCCAGTTGAGTCAATTAAGCTGGCAAATCAATAGACTCACGCAACTCGAGCAATATTTTGGCCTACATCTGCAAACACCCATGGGCGAGGATATATTGATCGCGCCCTCTATCGGTCATAACCATAGAATCGCCTGCCATAAGGCCCTTGCCTTGTATCCACAGCTAGCACCGTCAGCCGTTAATTCGTCATCAGCAGCGGCAAAGCACTCAAATAAAACGGCTAAAACCACCAGCAAGCAGCGTCATATCCCGACCTCGAGGGAACAGGTATGACATTAACGGCCAGCAGCACGACACCGCAAATTGGCGATAACATCAGCCGTCAGACTTTATTTTGGTTATTGATCACCAATATCGCCGTACTGAGCCCGCTATTTGATAAGACCACGCCTTGGACCTTAGGCATTTGCGCAATTTGTTTGCTGTGGCGTGTGGGGATTTATGTCGGCAAAGTGGCAAAGCCGCCGCGTTTTTTGGTGACCAGTCTTGCGATCGGCGCCGCAACCACACTGGCACTCGTTTCAAAGGAAATAGGCTTACTCAATGCGCTAGTGAATCTGCTGCTGCTAGGTTACGCCTTAAAATACATTGAAATGCGTAACCAAAGGGATGTGCGCGTTGTCGTCCTCGCTGGCTATTTTATTATCGCGCTGACCTTTATTGATCACCAATCCTTACTCAATACCGCGCATTTACTCGTGGTGACTTTGATCAACACCTGCGTGCTCGTGACACTGTATCAAGATAAACACTCCCTAAAACACACGGCGTGGCTCGGTAGTAAATTTTTACTCCAGAGTTTGCCCCTCGCGCTGCTGTTGTTTTTAGTGTTACCGCGTTTTGCGCCGCTCTGGTTAGTGCCCAACATGAAAGAAGCGCAAACGGGCTTGTCCGATAGTCTGGCCATTGGTGATATCGGCAAGCTCACCCGTTCGACCGAACTGGCCTTTAGGGCGAGTTTTACCAATGCAGCGCCCATTAATGCTGAGTTATATTGGCGCGCGCTGGTGATGGAAAACTATGACGGTATGACTTGGCGTCAGGAGGAAGGCATTAAAAAGCTGCAAAAAGATGCGCTGCTGTTTCCGCCATCACGGCCAAGCCCCGCTTTGATGCTTAATAGTCCAGCTTTGATGGTCACCAGTCCTGACGCTATGAACAATATCCCTGATTTAATGACCAATGATCCTGATTTAACAAAGAACCCCGCTTCGATAAGTAGCGAAGATCAAGATGCTGCAAAACAAGACAAGCAAAACAACAAGCCGAGTATTCGTTACCAAGTGATTGCTGAGCCGAGCCACCAGCCGTGGTTATTTGGCCTTGATGTCGCCTACAGCCAAGATGATAGTGTGGTCAATATGCCCGACTATCGGCTGTTAGCGCTGCGCAATGTCGATCAGCGAATGAGTTATCAAGTAGAGTCTTGGCCCAAGGCGAAGATGGATCTCAGGCTCTCGGCGCGGCAAAGGCAGATTAACATCGAACTTCCGAGTAACAGTAATCCACGAACTTGGGCGCTGGCCGAGCAATTCAAGACTCAATATCCCGAGCCTAAGCCACGACTGTGGGCCATGATGCGCCACTTTAATACCGAGCCTTTTTTCTACACACTCACGCCACCTCCCCTTGGACCGCAACAAGTGGATGATTTTCTATTTGAAAACAAAGCCGGATTTTGTGTGCACTATGCCGCAGCCTTCATTGTTATGGCGCGGGCCACAGGCTTACCCGCACGTATGGTTACGGGTTATCAGGGCGGTGAGTTGAATCCGCAAGCGGGTTACTACAGCGTGTATCAATATATGGCCCACGCATGGGCTGAGGTTTGGCTCGAAGGTGAAGGTTGGGTGCGTTTCGACCCGACTGCTATGGTGGCGCCCGATCGAATCGAACAAGGATTCGACGCCCAGTTTGATCCCGCGCTGAGTTACCTGCAGGAAAGCCCTTTTAGTAGCTTACGCTTTAAATCCATGCCTTGGCTCAATGAGTTAAGGCAACGTTTTGCCAGCATAGATTATTACTGGAGCGTGTGGGTTCTGGGTTTCAATCAAGATAGACAAAATCAAGTGCTCAGCGGCATTTTAGGTGATGTGACAAACACTAAAATCGCGGTATTTATGGGGCTATGTATCAGCCTTATCGTGCTCTATATCGCCTACAGTGCGGGGCTATTACATTTTAGCACTCAGGGCGATCCTATCAGCGCTCGCTATCAACAGGTCTGCAATCGCCTCGCCCGCCATGGTATTAAGCGTAATGACAGTGATGGGCCAAACCAATTTGCGCAGCAGATTATCGGGCAATACCAACACAGAGCACCACAGCTTTGTGCGCTAATGCACACCTTGACCCAAAGTTATGTGGCGCTGAAGTATCAAGATTTACCGGCTGATGACTATCAAGCGCATTTAACAAAATTTAAAGCGGCGGCGAAGCAACTGAATTGGTTATTGCTCAGGGCAAAGGTGAAAAAGAAGTTCACGCTAGCCTAGCATTGGTAAGCTGAGCATTAGCCGGCCAAGTTTCATCGGTTTAAGGCTAAGTAAACGCCTAAAATTGCGAGTTAATTCCACAGAACCAGCAATAGTGTTGAATCTTATAAATCAAACACATAGAATTGTTTTACTGTCACCATGCCGAGTTGCACATGCTAAAGTTAATCCAGTCCAATCAGATGGAAGTGCTCTGCGCCCATTTAGCCGCTTACCTGACCCAGCCCCTTGCTTTTGCACGTCTACTGAGTAACGAGCATATTTTGGTGCAGAGTCCCGGCATGTCGACTTGGCTGCGCCTCGAAATCGCCAAACAAAATGGGATTGCCGCCGCATTGGAATTCCCGCTGCCGTCGAGCTTTACCTGGCAGTTGTGCCATGACTTATTACCCGATGTGCCCAAAGACAACGCCTTCACTAAGGCGGCGATGACCTGGAAGCTGATGCAACTCTTACCGCGCATGTTGCAAAATGACGCTTTTGGGCCATTGAGACACTATCTAAGTCATCAGCAATCCAGCACAAATGCCGCCGACACGAGTGAACAGCACAACACCCGTGATATGACGGCTGACGATATTAAGCTGTACCAACTCTGTGGTCGGATTGCCGATATCTTCGACCAATACTTAGTGTATCGCCCCGATTGGATTTTAGCCTGGGAGCAAAACGAGCACCCCGACTCACTCACCAAACCGCTGAATGAAGACCAACGCTGGCAACCCATTTTATGGCGCGCGCTGATTGCCTTTAACCGTGATGAGCTTAATCAAAGCCATTACCACAGGGCCAATCTGCACAGCGACTTAATTGCCGCGCTGAATAATCCCGACACGTCACTCGCCAAATTACCGCAACGCCTATTTGTGTTTGGCATTTCCTCGATGGCGCCGCAAACCCTAGAGGTGCTTTACCATCTGGCAGGCCGTATCGATGTGATCGTGCTGGGCTTAAGTCCGTGTCAGCACTATTGGGGTGACATTGTTGATCCCCGTAATCGTGCCCGCATGGCGGTGCAATATGCAGGTAAACGCCAATTAGCCGAACTGTGGGAAGATAAACTCGAAGTGGGTAATCCGCTGCTTGCCAATAACGGCAAGATGGGCCGAGAATTACTCGATATGCTGCTTGAGCTCCCCGCCGAACACTGCGACTTTGGCGACGATGTGTATTGTGAGCCCTGCGACGATCCCAACTCGCCACACAGTCATGCCAGCATGCTCAACGGGGTGCAATACGATATTTTAGAGATGCAAACCTTAGACAGAGTACTAGGGCCTGATGCCGAGCTGTATCAGAATGTCGAGAACAGACGCCTGCTTAAGCGTGACGATGAATCCATTCGAGTCAAGAGTTGTCACAGCCCACTGCGGGAAGTCGAAACCCTGCACGATCACTTGCTTGAGTTACTCAGCAACCATGCCGACCTGACACCCAAAGACATAGTGGTGATGATGCCCGATGTCGCCGCTTACGCGCCCTATATCGATGCCGTCTTCTCGGCGAAGCAAGGCCTGCATTACATTCCCTACGCCATTGCCGACCGCGGCGCGGCGCAGGAATCACCGCTCATCAATAGCTTTTTGAATTTACTTGGGATTAATCAAAGTCGTTTTGGTCTGACCGACATTTTAAGCATACTCGAAGTACCCGCCATTTTGCGCCGTTTCCAGCTCGATGACGATGAATTGCAACTCATCCGCCGCTGGTTAGATGAAGCGGGCGTGCGCTGGGGCCGCGATGAACAAAGCCGCCTTAAGCAAGGTGTGCCAGCGTTTGAGCAAAACTCCTGGGCCTTTGGTATTAAAAGGCTGATTTTAGGCTACGCCTTGAGTGACGATGCGCCGCTGTACCAAGACCATCTGATCGTGACTGGCATCGAAGGCCAATCGGCGCAGGCGTTAGGTAAGTTACTCAATTTTATTGAAGTACTCGATGAAACGGCAAAAATACTCGCCTTACCGCAAGTGGGCGCCCTGCGTTTGGCTGAATTAACTGAGTTGCTGGATGCCTTCTACGACACAGATGAAGACGAGCGCGAACAATTGCAGGAAATCCGCGATGCCATTGCCGCCCTAGAGCAAGAGTTACTGTCGGCGGGCAAGCCATTAGATTCAAACTCGTTAGATACAAGTATGTTCGAGACGCTAGCCCAACAGAGCATAAGCGGACTGAACCTCAGTATCGAAGTGCTGCAGCAATGGTTTAATCAACGCTTAACCGAATCTCGGGTCGGCCAGCGTTATCTTGCGGGAAGCGTGAACTTTTGTACCTTGATGCCGATGCGCTCGATCCCCTTTAAGGTCGTGTGTTTACTCGGCATGAACGATGGGGTGTATCCTAGGGTTCAACATCCCGTCGGCTTTGATTTAATGGCGCATTTCGGTGCCCGTAAAGGCGATCGCTCCCGCCGTCTCGATGACAGATATTTGTTTTTAGAAGCCTTATTGTCGGCGCGTGAGCAACTGTATATCAGCTATATCGGTCGCAGCGAACGGGATAACTCTGAGCGTATCGCCTCTATGCTCGTCTCTGAACTGATTGAATATTGTCAGCTGTGCTATTTGCCTGAAACGCTATTGGCTCAATCGCAGAAAGTTTCAAGCCCCATAGACCCAGAGGATGCTGAAAAAGCACTCTATAACGCGATTGTCAGCCACCAGCCGCTGCAACCCTTCGATCCTAAGTTGTATCAAGCCGCAGTAAAAAGTGATGACGAGAATAGCTCAAACATAGGCCAAAGTTACAGCCAGCAATGGTGTCCGCCCAATGCGGCAGCGGCAGGCACACATGCTGGCCGCTTTATCGGCGCGCAAACTCGCATCATGCTCGAAGCGGATGAGCAAGACTCTATGCCAGATACAGAGGCACAGCCCGCTTCTGTTCGCGAACAACAGCAAAGCAAGCAAGTGGATGTGTCTGCCCTGATCCGTTTCTTTCGAAATCCGGCGCAGTACTTCTTCAACCGAACGCTTAAAGTCGATCTTAGCCTTAATATTCAGGCCGATGATAATGACGAGCCCTTTAGCTTGAATGCCCTAGAGCGCTATATGTTACAGGCCCAGTTACTCGACGATGCCATAGGCCAAGGCCTAACTGAGCCCGATATCGAGCTGATTAAACGCCTCAAAGCCAGCGGTAGTTTGCCGATGCAGCCCTTCGATGATTTGCTGCTACGCCAATATCAGCACGATATTAAACCTTTGATTGGTAGAACCTTGTTCCTCAAGGGAGAACAAGCCAGCAGCCATGCGGATATTAAACTCCTGTTTGATTTGCCCATCACGGCGGGTAAATCCCAGCAAGTGTTACTGCAAGGCCGTATCGATGACTTAAGCCCTAAGGGATTAGTGAATTACCGTCCCGGTAGCGCCCACGGCCGCGATGTGCTGAGATTATACCTTCGCCACCTGTGTTTAATGGCAATGGGCCACACACATGCAAGCTATCTTCTCGACATGGGGCATTTCCACGCCTTAGCGCCAATCACTGCTGAGCGCGCCCATGCGTTACTGGCAGATTTGCTGGTGCTGTTTTATCAAGGTCAGCAATACCCACTGTGTTTTATGCCGCGCACCTCACTGGCCTACGTCAGCTGCGAAGGTGAGCACGATGAGCGTTTGCAGCAAGCGTTACCTGAATGGCTGGATGAGCAGAGTCAATTGGGTGAAGGGAACGAGCCCCATTACCAACGCTTATTCAGTTTTCCGCGGGATTTCTCTGAGAATAGCTTTGGCGCATTAGCCGAGCGCATCTATCGCCCTATGGTGAGTTTATATCTCAAAGATACGCTGGCTCAGCTTGAGGAATTTGCGCTGAACGATGGCATGACCCAAGGCCAAACACCCGATGTACAAGCGACTGACACACGAGCGACTGCAGCACATTTGAACCGCAATAGCGCACAGGGAGAGCAAGCATGAGTGAACCGATGCAGTTAAACGCAGCAGCGTTACATTCAGTGGCGCAGGCGCTTGATCCACTCACATTGCCCTTTGGCGGTAGTCGTCTGATTGAGGCCAGCGCTGGCACAGGTAAAACCTACACCATTTCAGGTCTTTACTTACGCTTATTGCTTGGTGATGGCATTCCTGCGCCGCTCACCTGCGAACAAATTCTCGTGGTTACCTTCACCAATGCGGCCACCGAAGAGTTAAGGGATCGTATTCGTCGCCGTATTCAAGTCGCCTTTAAGTGCTTCTTAGGACTAACGATTACCGACCCCTTTGTGCAGGCATTGTATGACAACACCCCAGAGAGTGATCGCGCCATTGCCCTGCGGCGGTTCGATCTCGCCCTTAAATCCCTCGACGAAGCGGCGATTTTTACCATCCACGGTTTCTGTCAGCGAATTTTATCGGATCTCGCCTTTGAGTCTTCCTTACTGTTCGAATCGGACTTTACCTTGGACGACAGCGAATTTTTGCACCATGCCGTGCGGGATTTTTGGCGTGAGGCCTGTTATCCGCTGCCCGATTACTTAGCGCAAATCATTGCCAAGGAATTTGGCGAGCCCGATGGTTTAGTCAAACAGTTGCGGCCGCTCCTTGGCGCCAGTCAAGCAAAGCCTCTGAAACCCGCGCTTAAGTTTGATGCCTTGGCCCTATCACTGCGCCAAAGTTTAGAGCGCTTTAAATTAGCTTGGCCACGGGAACGCGATGGCTTATTGGCATTGCTACACGGTTTGCCGCTGAACGGCACCCGCTTTGGCAAAGCAACGGATAAATACCCCAAGCTCGCCGCCATGTTCGATGCGTTGGATAACTGGCTCGCCTTCGGTCATGGGTTGCCGCCACTGAAAGAATTAGAAGCCTTATCGCTGTCTGAGTTAAAACTCAACAAGGGCGGCGTGATCCCAAGCGTGAGCGAAGCGCCGCTGATGGATCATATGGAGCAACTTGCCACATTGATTGCCGCCATTAAACCGGCGTTTTTGTATAGTGCGAAACTTGGTATAAGCGAGCGATTTGCCCAGCAAAAACAGCAAAAAAACGTGCTGACCCCAGATGATTTACTCACGACATTAGCAAGCGCGCTACATGCCAATAATGAAACCTTGCCCAAAGCCGTGGCGACACGTTTCCCCGTCGCGCTTATTGATGAATTCCAAGATACCGATCCGCTGCAATTTGCGATCTTCTCTGGCATCTACCAAGGCCGCTACTCGTTTGAAAAGCAAGGTGTAGACACTACCGAAAATAAGCTCAGTCTGTTGATGATAGGCGATCCTAAGCAAGCCATTTATGCCTTTCGCGGCGCCGATATCCATACCTATATTGAGGCCCGTCATCATACCCAGGCCCACTATCATCTGGATACCAACTACCGCTCAAGCGCAAACATGGTCGCTGGGGTTAACCATCTCTTTAGCCAGCATAATGATCCGTTTATCAGTCAGTCGATCCCCTTTGATAGCGTGAAAACGCCCAGCAGTGCCAAGGGGAAAACCCTCACTGAAAAAACCGGCAATCCAGCTGCCTTAAGATTAAGACTCTTAAGCGAAAGCGCAGAAAACGGCCTCAACAAAACCACCGCCAGACACTTGCTCGCCGAAGATGCCGCGGCGGAGATCACCCGTTTACTCACTGATGCAACCAATGGCGAATGCCACAGCCCGAAGGGGCCTTTAATCGCTAAAGACATCGCCATCTTAGTGCGGGATCGCAACGAGGCGGCGGTGATGAAAACCGCACTGAGTAAACGCCACATAGGCGCAGTGTTTTTAAGTCGCGACAGTGTATTCGATACCCTTGAAGCGCGGGAAATGGCGTTAATTTTACGATCTTTGGCGAATCCTAAGGATGAACGGGCACTGCGCAGCGCCCTAGCCACGGCATTATTGGGCTATAGCGCCGAGCAAATTCATGCATTTAACCAAGATGAAGAGCACAGACAGCTGTTATTAGAGCAGTTTTTTAACTTGCACCAAGTGTGGCAAAAACGCGGCATCATGCCCGCGCTACTCAGCCTTGCTAATAGCACTAAGCTGATTGACCGTTTACTGCACTCCGCTAGTACGCAAACCGATGCACAGGAGCAAGATGCCACCAACGGCGAGCGCCGTTTGACGGATTTTCGCCACCTTGCTGAGCTATTACAGCAAAAGGCCACCGAGCTTGATGGTATTAGCGCCCTGCTCAATTGGTATGAACAACAACTGATTGATAACACAGGCACCGATGAACAGCAGCTGCGCCTTGAAAGCGAGCAGAATCTAGTGCAGATCGTTACTATCCATAAGAGTAAGGGCCTTGAGTATCCCGTGTGTTTTGTGCCCTTTGTCAGCCTAGCCCGCGACAATCGCCGCCGCCCGACGCCTATGCTGTACCACAGAACCAACGATGCAGGTGAGCAAGAACTCGTATGGGATATCGAAGGCACGGATGAAGGTTGGGAGCGCGCCAAGCAAGAAACCTTGGCCGAAGACTTGCGCCTGTTATATGTGGCGCTCACTCGCCCTGTGTATTTGTGTTATTTGTATATCGCCAATCACAGTCGTCAGCTTAAAAATGGCCTTAAAAGTCAGCTGCATGAAACCGCCATCGGCTATCTATTGGGCATTGACGACTCAGAATGTGACTTTGCCCGTATCTGCAATGCTGCGCAGCAGCTCGCACAAGATGTGGAAGCCATAAGTATTGATAAGGTGCCCGATGACATAGACGAGCGGCCATTGCCCTCAAGCCAAGACGTAGCACACATACTGAGCGCGAAAACCTTAACCCGCCAATACTGCACGCCGTGGCGAGTCGGCAGTTATTCAGGCCTAGTTAAAAATACCAGCCATGGCAAAGCCGCTCCGGGTGCCGATGATGAAGCATTAGGTACGCTTGAATATATGGCTGCGCAAACACTCTCTATTCATAATGAGCCAAGCCATGAGCTGCAGGATGGCATGCTCAATCGCTTTAATTTTGAGCGCGGCGCTAACGCCGGTAGTTTTATGCATTTAGTGCTAGAAGAGATTGATTTTACGCAGGCAGACAGAGACTTACCGCTGCAACTGCCTAAAGCCATGCTGAAATTCGGTATCGCGCCCGAGTGGCAAACGGTATTGCACACTTGGTATCTGGATGTACTGCATGCGCCGCTTGGGCTAATGCCATCTACAGTGCCATCAACAATAGTGCCAACGACAATGCCTTCAACATCGGCCTTAGAGAATCATTCCAAGACACCCAAACCTGAGCATCCTGATTTGTGCTTAGCCAAGTTATCGCCACAGGATACCTTAGTCGAAATGGAGTTTTATTTACCCTTAAGCGAACTTAAGGATACTGAGCTCAATGCGCTACTGCAGCAGTTTGGCTATGAGTCGACACTTAAGTTTGATGATCTCAAGGGCATGCTCAAGGGCTTTATCGATTTAACCTTTGAATACCAAGGAAAATATTATATCGCCGACTATAAGTCGAATCATTTAGGCGACAACATCAATGCCTATCATCAGAGCGCGTTGCAAAGTGCCATAACCGATCATAGGTACGATTTGCAGTACATCCTCTACTCATTGGCGCTACACAGGTATTTGAGTTTACGCCTGCCGAGTTATGACTACGACAGCCATATCGGCGGTTGTTATTACTTGTTCTTACGGGGAATGTCGGCTCAGTATCCCGGCTACGGTGTTTATTACGACAAGCCGCCGAAGGCACTTATTCTCGCGCTGGATTCACTATTTAATGATAATTTATTTCACAGCAGATTAGCTGGTGCAATCGATACAGGAGTCACGGCATGATGCGCTCAACCCAAGGGCTAAAGGCACATTCACTCACAGCCGCGAAATGGATAGATCATGGCGCAATTCAGCTTAGCGCGCCGCTGCCAGAGCTGTTGAAACAGTGGGAGAAAGAACGACTGCTCACACCGCTCGATCGACATTTCGCACTCGAGATGAGCCACTTGCATCCAAGTGACAGCCAACATCCTTTGTTTATTTTGCTGTGTGCGCTATTAAGCCAGCAATTATCTTCACAGCACAGTTGCCTAGTGCTCGCCCATATCGTGCCGCTTAATCCTATGGCCGAGCAAAATAGCCATTGTAAAATCAGCTTAAGCCTAGAAGCGCTCACAGAGACTTTACAAAGCTTTGATGCCGTTGGCCAAGCGGGCAGTAACAAACCACTTATTTTTGATAATGGCAGACTCTATTTGCAGCGTTATCATCAATTTGAAACCTCAGTGGCCGCTTCTTTAATCCGCTTGTCAGACAGCGTATCTAAACACTCTGAAGACGTAAGCCACCAAGAGCAAACTCAAACCGCTAAATTGAGGTCACTGTTAGATCAACTGTTCCCTGCCAATGTGAGCGAACCCCATTCACTCACTCGCAATGCAATCACTACCAATGTAATCACTAAAAGTGAAGGCACACAAAGCGCAGCGACCATTGATTGGCAAAAGGTAGCCACGGCCACAGCGCTGGGTAAAAAATTGTCGGTGATCACTGGCGGCCCAGGCACAGGTAAAACCACCACTGTGACTAAGCTTTTGTTATTGTTACAAATGGAATCACAACAGGAAATCCGTTTAGTCGCACCCACGGGAAAAGCCGCGGCTCGATTAAGCGAATCGATCAAAGCCTCGAAAGCGCGTCTGGCAAAGGAACTCAGCGCCCATGCTAATGTTATTGATGACGATCACAATAGAAATCGCCAAGACTTTTTAACGGCACTGGGGCGCATTCCAGAGGAGGCATCAACCTTACACAGACTGCTCGGGGTGATCCCCAATTCGCCGCACTTTCGCCACCATCAAGGTAATCCGCTTAGGCTCGACTTATTGATTGTCGACGAAGCCTCTATGGTCGATTTGCCCATGATGTATAAATTGCTCAGCGCCTTGCCCGAGCACGCCAGTTTGATTTTACTCGGCGATCAAGACCAACTCGCCTCGGTTGAAGCCGGCGCTGTGCTCGCCGATATTTGTGCTGGCCTAAAAATGTCAGTAGATCCCAATAACCTTGCACAAAACAACATAGCATCTAACAATCCTGCTCTGTGGCAAATGCGCTATTCCAAGGAGCAAGCCGAGCGCCTAAGTGCATTAACGGGTTTTGAGTTAACGCCCTATATCAACGATGCTCCTAAACTTGGCGATAGTTTGTGTATGCTGATGCACAGCCACAGATTTAAAGGCGATGCGGGGATTGGACTGCTTGCTAGCGCCGTCAATCGCGCGGATCTTCAAGGCATACTGCAGGTATGGCAACAAGGACCTGCTGAATTGAGCTGGTTAGAACACAGTATGGTCATAAGCCAAACCCAAGCCAAAGTAAGCGAGCCTGCTAATAATGTGGGACTCAATTTACTGCTAGAGCAAGCCTGCCAGCAATATGGCGCTTATCTCAGAGCCTTGAACAACCATGCAAGTAACAATGATGTAAGTAATAGTGATCTAGGCACACGTCCAAGCACGGCTGACATCATAGATAGCTTTAACCAGTACCGCATTTTATGCGCCATGCGCTCGGGCGATTATGGGGTCGAAGGCATCAATCAGTATGTGACTCAAGCACTAGCCAATGCCAAGCTGATTAAACCGCTGCAGGAGTTTTATCTGGGTCGGCCGATTATCATCCAAAGCAATGACTATAACTTAGGCCTGTTTAACGGTGATATCGGATTGATTTTGCAGGATGAAGATAAACCTGAACGTTTAATGGCGCACTTCATCAAGGCCGATGGCAGCCTGTTAAAAGTCTTGCCAGCCCGTTTGCCCAGCCATGAAACCTGTTACGCCATGACAGTACACAAAAGCCAAGGCAGCGAATTTAGCCGTGTGGCTTTAGTGCTGCCACCGAGCCCCAGCTTAGCCCAATGGCAACTGCTGACTAAAGAGTTGGTTTACACCGCCATCACCCGCGCTAAAGTGCACTTTACCTGCTTAGGTACCCAGCACGTATTCGAGCGGGCCAGTAGCCAAGCCACTCAACGCGCATCGGGTCTTGCCGACAGGCTTTGGGGTTAAGTTAGGTTCGTTTAACTCAAGACTAAGCTGTAACGGAAAGAGGTTTTGGTAAACCCTATACTTTCATAGTATTGCTGTGTGGCAATGCGCTGGGTCGATGTTGTGAGTTCGAGTAACTGACAGGCTTCTTGTCTTCCCCGCGCTTTAGCAAAATCAATCAACTGAGTGCCGATGCCCTGACCTCGCATATCGGCATCCACTACTATTGCCGTAATGCGACAGATACGACTCAAAGCGGGGAAATAATCAAAGAACATAAAGGCCATCACAGCAACAACTTGCGGCTCACCCTGCGCATTGGGTTGCTCGTATACCAGTAACTCATCAGTGCGGGACTGGGGATTATCTTGGCACTCGGTTAACGTCTTGGCTAACGCGGCCACAGGTAAAACATAACCTAGCTGCTCAAGTAGCAATTGAATACTCTGTGAATCGTGTAGCTGAGCTAACCGAATGTTTTTATTCATCATACAGATTTTACCCTCGTAATTTGCCAAAACGCTTTACGATGACTTTCAACCAAGTATTCCCTACAACAATGCCATGTTGAAACGCATCCCGAATGCTAATTTTTTCGCGGCTATTCATCGCAGCGAATAGTGACTCCACAGTTGCAAGACATTGGCAGCTAACCCCACAAAAATCAAAATAAACTCACCAAATGCACAAGCCCTTATTTGCAATGCGATTAAATGCGTTAAAATTCACCACTTAATAGCCGTCAGTCAGCAAAACCTTGCACTCATAGGGACAAGAAAACTAAGATGACAGCGGTTGTACTATAGGATGATGTTCGTATTGCCACAGGCCGATATCATCCGATTTTGCTCACTTTGAGGAATCATAATGTCTAAGATCAATCTGCTTTTGCTGTGCGGCGGCGGAAGTGCCGAACACGATATTTCATTAATGTCGGCCAACTATTTTGAAACCTCACTGGCAAAATCTGAGCAGTTTTCCGTGTTGCGAGTCGAGCTGGATAAATTCGGCCAGTACCGCACCGCCGCAGGTGACGACTGTGAACTGACCAATAGCCGTGAGATTCGCTTCCGTGATGAGACCAAAACGCCATGGCCAGTCGATTACGTCATTCCCTGCATTCATGGCTATCCCGGCGAGACTGGCGACATTCAATCCTATTTTAATCTGATCCAACTGCCCTATTTTGGCTGTGAATCCGAAGCGAGCAGCAACTGCTTCAATAAGATCACCGCTAAAATGTGGTTCTCGGCCTTAGGTATTCCTAATACGCCGTATATTTTCCTGAATCAGTTCGATGATGCGGCGATTGAGCAAACCCAAGCAGCATTAGCACAATGGGGATCGATCTTCGTCAAAGCAGCATCACAGGGTTCCTCTGTTGGTTGTTACAAAGTGGATGACAGCGATAAAATTGCAGGCGTGCTTAAGGATGCGTTTGGCTATGCGCCCTATGTGATCGTTGAAAAAACCATAAAAGCCCGCGAGTTAGAAGTCGCAGTCTACGAGTACAATGGTGAAGTGGTAGCGACAGTGCCAGGTGAAATCATATGTGATACCAACACCTTCTACACCTTCGATGAGAAATACGCCAAAAACAGTAAAGCGCGCACCGATGTGGTCGCGCAGCATGTTTCAGCAGAGATCAGCGAACAGATCCGCGCCTATGCAATCAAGGCATTCAAAGGAATGAAGCTGCGTCATCTGTCGCGCATCGACTTTTTCTTAACCGCGGACAATGAAATTCTATTGAATGAAATCAATACCTTCCCAGGTTCTACGCCGATTTCTATGTTCCCTAAAATGCTGCAAAATCACGGTCATGACTTTACTGAATACTTGAGCCTAGTGATTAACGGTCAGCTAACCGCTAAATCTTAACGCTCGCCAACCTGACTCAATGTGAACGCAGATACTTTGTGAAGCACCCGTTTTCAGTAATAAAAAGAGCGCCTCGGCGCTCTTTTTATTTATTAAATTTCAATTGGTTATACTTAACTCTTGATTCTTACCTTACATCTAAACCCGAAATATAAATCAGACTGTCGCTGATTAAGCCGCCCTCACATCTAGGTCAAATATCAAGGTCCAACGTTAAAACCCTAATGCAGCTCAGCTTGCTTTGCCAACAGCGCAAAGAAGGCAGCTTTAGGCATAGGTTTATAGAAAAGGTAACCTTGAATTTCTTGAATATGATTCGACATCACAAACTTAAGCTGTGACTCAGTTTCCACCCCTTCAGCCGTCACGGTTAAATCTAACGCATGGCTTAACCGCACTATGGCCTCCACCAACGCTTCGTGACGCTTGCCTTCGTCTAATCGGTCGATAAAGCTCTTGTCGATTTTAATTTGATCGATAGGGAAATTCGCCAAATAGGACAAGGACGAATAGCCAGTACCAAAGTCGTCCAATGAAATGTTAATCCCCATAATCCGTAAACCATTAAGCACATCAATAAGATGCGTATGTTGCTTCATCAGCAAAGATTCAGTGATCTCAAGGGTTAATCTATCATAGGGGAAATCTGTCACCTCAAGTTGCTCAGTAATCGCGGCAAAGGACTCCACAAAGGCATCTTGCAGTTCATGGGACCAAAACTCAAAGGTCGACACATTCACCGATAAGTTAATCGGCCAATTGTGAGCCTGCATCTCTAAGATGGTTTGCATCGCGCCAAGGCGCACATCTCGACCAATATCAACAATTAAGCCGCTGTTCTCCGCGATGGGAATAAACTCATCGGGGGGAATGAATTGCCCTTCATGCTGCCAGCGCAGCAGCACTTCGGCTCGAACAATCAAACCTGTGGTCGCATTCACTATGGGCTGGTAATAAAGCTCGAAGGTCTGTTGATCGAGTGCCTGCTTGAGTTGATTATGAAGGCTGGCAATGCGCTCGGCATTAAGCTGCATTTGCTCAGTAAAAAAATGATAACGATTACGACCGTTAGCCTTTGAAATATACATGGCCTGATCGGCGCAATTTAACAGCTGCTCAAGATCGAGGGCATCTTCAGGAAAACGCGCAATCCCTATACTGACCGAACTATAAACGCCCTTACCATCGGCAAGCACATAACGTTTAGCAACATGCTTATTAATTGTTTCAGCAAGTTGCGCCAACTCTTTCTGATTGACTATCCCAGGTAACAGCAAGGCAAACTCATCACCGCCGAGGCGCGCAAACACCATAGTGTCATTGAGGCACTCGCAAATCTGCCGCACCACTTGCACTAATAACGCATCACCTTTGTCGTGACCATGGGTGTCGTTAACTTGTTTAAAGTTATCTAAATCCATCAGCATAAAACTAAAGCCGGGCGTCAGACTGTCGGAGGTAATGAAGGATTGGATCAGTTTAAACAAGGCATTACGGTTAGCAAGCCCAGTAAGCGAGTCATTATTGGCCTGATACTTAATCAGCTGCGCCGCTTTTTTACGCTCACTAATATCTGAAAATAACCACGCAAAACAAGGTTGTAATCCATTGGGCTCTCGAAACGTGGTGACGATAAGGTCTAGATAAAACTCCTCACCATTGCCCCTTAAGCCAACCAATTCCCCCTGCCACATTTTATCCTGCGCTAAATGCTCAAATAGGCCGACTAACTCATTGGGTTGAGACGCAGATAAAAACATCTTTGGGTTAAAGTTTGCGATATCAATATCTTGCGGAAGAACGATGTGTTTAAAAGCGGGGTTAGCATAGAGAACGGAATCATCGGAATTGGAGATAACCAGAGCTAAAGGTAAGCGGTCAAAAATTTTCACTGCTAAACGCTGAAACTCCATCGATCGACTGCGCTCAATGGCCAAACTGGCTAATCGTGCCGCCTCTGTAATCAGCTCTAAATCAAGCTCGGTTGGGGACTTTATCGTATCGTAGTACATAGCAAATGTGCCGAGCACTTTACCTTGAGTATCTTTGATAGGTTCAGACCAGCAAGATTTAAGACCCGCACGCAATGGCAGTTCTTTATAATTTTTCCAGTAAGGATGAGTAGCTATGTCTTCAACGATAACCCGCTTTGCGAAATAAGCCGCCGTTCCGCAGGAGCCAACATTAGGGCCAATCTCAACCCCATTAATCGCTTGGTTATAACTGTCGGGTAAATGGGGCGCAGCACCTAACAACAAACGTTTGCCGTCACCGCTGAGCAGTAATACAGACCCTCGAGTGCCTATCTTTTGCGCTTCGATTTTTAGCACTAAGGCGTGCAAGATTTCATGTAGCGGTGCGCCATTAAGCAGCATAGAGAGAATACTGCTATAGCAAGCTATGCTGACATTGTGGGCGAGTTTAACGTCAGCATGGTCGAGCAGATCTGGAAGATTAACGCCGGACGCCATAATTCCCTTAGAAAAAAGTTGCAATATAAATACACATTCACAATGTTAAAATATTTATAACTTATAGGAAATTCTAGGCACTAATGTTAACTAAGTAAACCCTGTATCAATTCAATAAAGGGCTTACTTTAGTCTTAACTGCAAGGCTTTATTCTTGAATACGTTCAAGTTTTGCAAGGTAAAAACCATCAAATCCGCTATCGGCTGGGCTGATACTTTCATCCTCAATCAGGCGGAAATTAGGATTCTCGGCTAAAAACGCATCGACTTGACCGCGGTTCTCGCAGGGGAAGATTGAACAGGTCGCATAAACCACTATGCCACCAACTTTCACCATGCGGCTGTAGCTGGTCAAAATGTGCTTTTGCAGCTCCATTAGCACAGGTAAACGCTCAACAGTATCGCGCCATTTTGCATCTGGATTACGCTTTAATACGCCCAAACCTGAGCATGGCACATCGAGTAATACCCGATCGGCACTGAGCTTTAAGCGTTTAATGGTTTTACTGCTGGCAATCACGCGGGTTTCGACATTGTGCGCGCCATTGCGACGGGCACGCTCTTTGAGTTTGTCGAGTTTCCATTGCTCCACATCCATGGCCAACAAGCGCCCTTTGCCCTGCATTTGCGCGGCTATGTATAAGGTTTTGCCACCCGCGCCTGCGCAAGCATCAATAACTTTCATGCCTGGCTTGGCATCAAGCGCCGCCGCCACGCGCTGAGAGCCCGCATCTTGCTGCTCGAATAAGCCATCTTTAAAGCTTTGGGTACGGAACAAGGCAGAATCGGAGGTCACTTCAAGGGCAGAATCGACCCCATCAACGCTCAGCGTGCTCACAAACTCAGCGGCAAGCTTAGCGGCCAATTCCTCACGCGTCACTTTAAGGCCATTTGCGCGTAAAAAACGCTTCGGCGCTGTGCTTAACGCGGCGCGCTCCTTGTCCCAAGACTCGCCTAATTGCTCACGGCCCATCGCATCTAGCCACTCAGGACAACCGTCCCATAATACTGGCTTAGTTTTCGCTTGCTCAGTGCGCTCGGCTAAACGCGCCTCATCGACTTGCAACGAATATTGCATTTTAGGCAGTTCAAGCCCGTGGAATAAATGCCACGCATTAAGCAATTTAGAGCCAAAGCGCTCCATCTCATCTGGACTGATTTCCGCCAGATAACAATATAAATTTAAGCGACGTAGGATATCACCCGTCGTTAATGCGATACGCGCCTGTTCGGCGGGTACCAATTGCAACCCAGAAAAATGCTGAGAATAGGCCCGATCTAAGGGTTTTCCTTGGCTCAGCACCATAGTTAAGATACTGATCACTAATTCGTTCGAGCTGGCAGAAAGCGGAGAATTCAACATTTAAAAGGTCACCATGAATGATAAAACCGGAGGATCATAGGAGGTCAGGCCCTAATACGCAAGCACGCTGGCGCTGAGTTAAGGTTAAAGCCATAAAAAAAGCGATCCAAAGGGATCGCTTTTTAGTTTTAGCCAGTTAACCCATTACATTTTTGAGCCTTTAGAGCCATAGAACAGGATAAAGCCATAACAAATCACAGGCAGAATAAAGGCGAGTTGCACGCCGAGATTATCCGCTAGCATGCCTTGGAATAAAGGTAGAATCGCCCCACCCACAATTGCCAGACACAGAATGCCACTGCCCTGTGAAGTGTGTGGACCTAAATCACGCAGCGCTAAGCTGAAGATCGTTGGGAACATAATCGAGTTAAATAACCCCACCCCAAGAATTGCCCACATGGCAATGCTGCCACTGGTTGTCATCGCCACAACCACAAGTAGCGCCGCCATAAAGGCATTAAACGCAAGCACTGAGCCAGCCGGCACTTTTTGCATGACCACAGAGCCAATGAAACGTCCCACCATAGCGCCGCCCCAGTAATAGGCGATGTAATGGGCGGCTTCAGCTTCTGGCATACCGGCTATATGGCTTTCACCTAAGAAGCTGACCAAGAAGCTACCGATAGACACTTCGGCACCGACATACACAAAAATACCCACAGCGCCGAGCACTAAGTGCTTGCTTTGCAAGGCACTGGTTTTACCTAGATGGGTTTGGACTTCACCTTGAACACTTTCATCATGCTCACGGATCACAGGTAAATCTAACTTCGCAAAAATCAGCGCTAAAATAGCCAAGGCACCAGAAAGCAACAGGTATGGCAGTTTTACCACTTCGGCTTCGGCGCTCGCGTGGGCTAAATCGCTTGATACAGAACTGGCGACAGAAAGAATTAACATGGCACCAAAAAATGGTGCGACTGTTGTTCCTAACGCATTGAAAGCTTGAGTTAAATTTAAACGGCTCGAGGCAGTTTCGCTACTGCCTAAGGCGTTAACATAGGGGTTGGCTGCCACCTGTAGGATAGTGATGCCCGATGCCAGAACGAATAACGCGCCAAGAAACAGATTATAGGTCGCTAGCGTGGCCGCAGGATAAAACAGCGCACAGCCAATACTCGCAATCACAAGACCAGTGACAATCCCCTTTTGATAACCCAGTTTTTTGACTAAGTTACCGGCTGGGATCGACACTAAAAAGTAAGCTCCAAAGAAACAAAATTGGATCAACATGGCTTGAGTGTAATTCAGCGAAAACACCGCTTTAAGATGCGGGATCAGAATATCGTTCAAGCAAGTGATAAAACCCCACATAAAAAACAGTGAAGTTAATGAGATCAAGGCAAAACGATAACTGCCCGACCCATTTTCGCCAGTGCTGCTCGTGTAGCTACCGGTATTAATTGATGACGCCATAGTTATTCTCTCTGTATGTTTTTATTATCAGGAACTAATTAAGGTTACATTCCCCATGGTGCCCGTGGGCGGCTTTACGTCGAATAGTGGGCTTGGGTATATACCCAAGCTACCTGAAGATACGAGTTTCAGAGCGCCTAGGGTGCTTCAATTCAAGGCGCATCAATGACAGAATCGGCCACCTTTTGAATTGATGCAACACCGAAGTGGAGTGCCCTCGGCGCTCCGTCCCGGCGGGTTTTAACGCACTTTATGCCGTGTTGGTTATTTTTAACTTAGCCCACTAGGTCTGCAAATAACCGCAATCGCCATGGATGGCGTGAATGCCATTTATGCAGGAGCAATAAAGGGCCTTGCCTAAAGTGCGTTAAATTCCCGCTGAATCCTGCATCTTCAAGTTGTTTGGGTATATAACACCTCAGCCGAATAAAAATGAATCATTTTCAGTTTAAAACTGCATAAAAGCTGGCAAATGCCGAAAACTTCAGCTGATTGTTTTCTATTTGTGCGGTTTTCAGGCCATGTCCCGTTAATATTTCACCCAATTCCAACTGTGATAAATCCAACTCAACATTGGTATCGCCTAAGTTGAATCCGACGAATATTTTGAGCTCTCCTAAGGTGCGGATAAAGGCCAAGATGGGCTGGTTGGTATCCACAAATTGGATATCGCCTTCAACCAGCACTGGGTGTAATTTACGCCAAGCAAGAAAACGTCGATAACCGTTAAGCATGGAATCTGCATCTGATTCTTGTACATCTACCGCTAACACTTGATGCGCAGGGGCGATCGGCAACCAAGGCGAGACCTCACTAAAACCGCTAAAATCGGCGCCTTGTTGCCATGGCATTGGCGTACGGCAACCATCACGGCCTTTAAACATAGGCCAGAAGGTTTTGCCAAAGGGATCTTGCAACTCATGGTATTCAATCGGCGCTTCGGTTAAACCGAGTTCTTCACCTTGATAACTACACACACTACCGCGCAGTGAACTTAGCATGGCATTGAGCATTTTGACCATGTCTGAATTCTGCTTGCCCTGCCCCCAACGGCTCGCCACGCGCTGCACATCATGATTACCGATAGCCCAACAAGGCCAGCCATCACCTATGCTCGCTTCTAATGCTTCTACGGTTTGGCGAATATAAGCGGCGCTGTAATCGTCGGTTAATAGCTCAAAACTGTAGGCCATGTGCAGGCGATCTTCACCCTTAGTGTAAGCCGCCATCACAGCTAAAGAGTCTTCTGCCGACACTTCACCTAAGGTCACCGCACCAGGGTAACGATTGATAAGCTTTCGTAAATCTTCGATAAACGCGATAGTTTGCGGACGGTCATTATTGTAGTAATGATATTGATAGGCGTAAGGGTTATCTTCACTGAAACCTCGGCCCTGACGTTTATCCTTAGGTTTTGCCGGATTGTCCCTGAGCTGTTCATCGTGATAACAGAAGGTAATCGCATCTAAGCGGAATCCATCAACGCCTTTTTTAAGCCAGAACTCGACATTATCCAGCACAGCTTGACGCACGTCAGGGTTATGGAAATTGATATCGGGCTGGCTACGCAGGAAGTTATGTAAATAGTATTGTTGTCTGCGCGGCTCCCATTCCCAAGCACAACCACCAAAAATCGCGAGCCAGTTGTTAGGCGCTGTGCCGTCTTCCTTAGGATCGGCCCACACGTACCAATCCGCTTTGGGATTCGTTCGGCTCTCGCGGCTTTCAACAAACCACGCATGCTGATCAGAGGTATGACTTAATACTTGATCGATAATGACCTTAATGCCTAAGCCGTGGGCTTTTTCAATCAATTCATCGAAATCATGCATAGTACCAAAAAGAGGGTCAACTTCGCGGTAATCACTGATGTCGTAGCCAAAATCTGCCATAGGCGATTTAAAGAAAGGTGAAATCCAGATAGCATCGACATTGAGGCTCGCAATGTAGTCAAGCTTAGTGATAATGCCACGCAAATCACCAACGCCATCACCATTGGTATCTAAAAGGCTACGCGGATAAATTTGGTAAATTACCGCACCACGCCACCAAGTTAACTCACTCATTGTTGCCCCTTTATCGTTATTCTACAGCGATCTTTCCCTAACACACTCACGCAAACAGTTATCGTTTTGTTACTGCAGAGTAAAGGTATCGCGGCTTATTTTGTGTCACCGAGCATACGTGAAGAGGGAAATAAGGTTCAATACACCTGCATACGTATGCAGAAGACCTCGCCATAAATCACATTGAACCAAAACTCACTTTACCATTTAATAACAAGCACTTAATTGCAAAATAAAATCATTTTACTCCATGAGATTTCCCTCAATTAACGGCTATTCTTAACTCAATGAGGCATTGAATACGTATGCACTCTGTTGTTCCGCCAAGAAGCTCGGGAGTAGTATCTTCACCGTTGCATAACAATTTGGTCATAAACGCAGCACTTATGCAGTCAATTAAGCGCCCAGATACCAAAAAAAGGCCGCAAAAATAACGCGGTGATAACGATAAAACGCTCTACAAAGCGATAAAGCGACTCCAAGGGGAAGAGAGATATGATGCGATTTAAACCCAGTTTGCTAACCTTAGCGCTCATTGCCGCTGGTGCGAGTATGCACTCCTATGCGGCAGATGAAGCGGCGACAGATAAGACAGCTAAAGATGAAAATATTGAAGTGATTCAAGTCACTGGTATTCGTCGTAGCTTGCAAGAATCCCAATCACTTAAGATGTCATCTTCTTCTATCGTTGAAGCCATTTCAGCGGAAGACATAGGTAAATTACCTGATGTCAGTATTGCAGAATCTCTAGCACGATTACCTGGCGTATCGGCACAACGACTCGATGGTCGTGCCAACGTAATTTCTATCCGCGGTATGGGCCCTGACTTCACTACCGCCACATTAAATGGTCGCGAACAGGCCTCTGTGAACGATAACCGCAGTGTGGAATTCGACCAATATCCATCTGAGTTATTAAATCGCGTCGTGGTTTACAAGACACCCGATGCCTCTGTTATGGCGCAAGCCATCGGCGGTACGGTTGATATGCAAACAATCAGTCCTTTAGCCCACGGTGAACAAACGATTGCCGTTTCGTTACGCGGCGAAATGAACGATTTAGGTTCATTAAACAGCAGCTCAAGTGACACAGGCTACCGTGGCAGTATCTCTTATATTGACCAATTCGCCGATGACACTATTGGTGTCGCCATTGGTTATGCTCGCATGATGTCACCTAACCAAGAAGAACGTTGGCAAGCTTGGGGTTACCCAGATTTATATAAGCACATTGATAATGGCCAAGAGTTTTATAACGCCAATGCCGATTATAATGGTGTACCTGGCGAAGCTGCTGGATTTAAAGGTTTAGGTGGAGCCAAGCCCTTCGTTCGCTCAAGTGAATTAGAACGTGATGGTGTGCTCGCCGTATTTGAATATGCACCAAATACCACTTTCCACTCAACCTTAGACATTTACTACTCTAAATTTACCGATGATCAGCGCCTACGAGGCATTGAAATCCCTGGTGCATGGGGTACTAATGGTGGACTAGTTTCTCCTACAGTGAGTGATGGATTAATGACAGCAGGTGCCATTAATGGTGCTGAAGTCGTTATCCGTAACGACGTGAACAAACGTGATGCGGATTCTCTGTCTATTGGCTGGAATAACAAATTCAACATCAATGATAACTGGAATGTTGAAGCCGATATCTCCATGTCTAGAGCTAACCGTACTGACATAGGTATGGAAAGTTACTCAGGAACTGGCCGCGGTACAGGTGTGGGTGCGGTTGACGATTTAGGCTTTGCTTACAACGGTAAAGGCGGTTATGTATTTGACCATAACCTCGATTATTCTGATAAAAACCTGATCAAACTTGGCGATCCACTCGGTTGGGGTAGCCCGCTAGGCGCTAACACTCAAGACGGCTTTATCAACAAACCTGAAATTGAGGATGAGCTAAAATCCTTCCGTTTAAGCGCTGAATATGTGCTCGATGGCGGTGCCGTTCGTAGCGTTGAGTTTGGTGTCAATCGCACTAATCGCGATAAAACCAAATTAGATAAAGGTTATTACCTGACACTCAAAGGTTATGACGGTTCTGCCAATTACACTATGGCAGTACCAGATCAATACTTACTTGCACCAACTTCACTCGACTTCTTTGGTATGGGTAATGTATTAAGCTACGACTCGTTGGCTTTCTACAATGACGGTAACTATACAGAAACTGATGTTGCTGATGTGGATCTTTCCCGCGCAACTAACTCTTGGGCTGTACAGGAAAAAGTGACAACGGGCTATGTGATGGCCAACCTTGAATCCGAAGTATTTGGTATTCCTTTGACTGGCAACGCAGGCTTACAAGCGGTTCATACCGATCAATCCTCTGACGGTACAGTGGCAACGGTTGAAAATGGCTTAGTGGTGTTAACACCGCGCACAGCGGGTGATTCCTATGTTGAATGGCTGCCAAGCGTTAACTTAAGTTTCGAAGTCGCCGATAGCCAAGTGGTTCGTTTAGCCGCAGCGCGCACGTTAACCCGTTCACGCATGGACAAAATGAATGCCAACCTAAACTACACTTATTCAGCTAACCCAAGTGGTGGCAACGTTAACTGGAGTGGTAACGCAGGTAATCCTGAGTTACGCCCATGGTTAGCCCGTCAATATGACTTAAGCTATGAAAACTATTTCAGCGACCAAGGTTATTTCTCGGTAGCGGTATTCTACAAAGATCTTGAAAACTTCGTTTACGATCAACATACAGACTTTGATTTCAGCACCCTATTCCCACAAGGGCCTACTGATAACCCAATTGGCGATGTCACCCAACCACAAAACGGTGAAGGTGGTTATGTTCAAGGTGTTGAAGCCTCTGTATCTGTCGACTTTGGTATGTTTGCCGATGTGTTAAGTGGCTTTGGTACTGTTATTAGCGGCTCGTACAACGACAGTGAAGTGAAGGAAACCCCGACCAGCAATCCAACAACCTTGCCAGGTCTGTCAGAAAAAACCTTAAACGCGACGATCTACTATGAAAACTCAGGCTTTGAAGCACGCATTAGCTCACGCTACCGCAGCGACTTCCTAGGTGAAGTCACAAAGATCAGCCTGCAACGCGAAAACGTGAACATCAAAGCGGAAACTGTGGTTGATGCACAAATCGGTTATGACTTTAGCGAAAGTGGTATTGAGTCTCTGTATGGTTTATCAGTTCAGTTCCAAGTGAACAACTTAACCAACGAGCCTTTCACCTCTTACACTAGCGATGATCAACGTTTAGTCCGTGATTACCAAAACTATGGCCGTAACTTTATGTTAGGCGCGAACTATAAGTTCTAATCCTGCACGGCTTAAAGCCTCTGTAACCTGTTACAGAGGCTTTTTTACTTTATCATTTCAAGCCACTAGGCTAGTCATTCATCTGCGTTAATTGATCACCACTAATCATAAAATGAAAGGCTTATATCATGAATAAAATCAAAGATATCGTCATTGTCGGTGGCGGTTCTTCAGGTTGGATGACGGCGGCCATGTTGGCAAGATTGTTTAAATCAACACTGAATATCACCCTGATTGAATCTGAAGATATAGGCACAGTGGGCGTAGGTGAAGCCACCATTCCACCACTGCAAATATTCAATAACGTCCTTGGGATTTCCGAAGCCGATTTTATCAATGCCACCCAAGCAACGTTTAAATTGGGTATTCAATTCGAAAATTGGGGCAAACCGGATGAAGCCTATATGCATGCTTTTGGCAATATAGGTAAAGATATAGGTTTTACTCAATTTCATCATTACTGGCTCAGCACCTCCCCAAAAGAGGTCAATTCGTTTTGGGATTATTCGGTTAATTACCAAGCGGCAAAACACAATAAGTTTCAAGTACTCCAGCAGATCCCAAACTCTCCCCTTGCCGGCTTAACTCATGCTTATCATTTCGATGCAGCGCTCTATGCCCAATTTTTACGACGTTTCAGTGAGCAACTCGGAGTAAAGCGTATCGAAGGCAAAATTACGGCGGTTGAACTCACGCCAAACGGCGATATTGAAAGTGTAATCTTAGGAACAGGACAAACCGTAAAAGCCGATTTCTTTATAGATTGCTCGGGCTTTGCCGCGCTACTGATAGAAAAAGCGCTCAAGGTTGGCTTCGATAGCTACCAACACTGGCTCCCCTGCGACAGCGCCTATGCCGTACCCTGCGAAAAAACGCCAGCAATAACGCCTTATACGCGTTCTATCGCCCATGATGCGGGTTGGCAATGGCGGATCCCGCTGCAGCACCGCACAGGCAATGGGTTAGTCTATTGCAGTCGCTATATCAGTGATGACGCCGCCAAACAGCTTTTACTCAGTAATTTAGATGGTAAACCTTTGGCTGAACCTAAGAAAATCAATTTTACGACCGGACGACGAATCAAACAGTGGCATAAAAATTGTGTCGCCATCGGCCTTTCGAGTGGATTCTTAGAGCCTTTAGAATCCACCAGCTTGCATTTAGTCCAATCAGCGATTATTCGCTTAAGTAAACTCTTTCCACATCAAGGAATTGCACAAGCGAATGTCGATGAATTTAATCGCCAGTCCCAACTTGAATTTGAACAAATCCGCGATTTTATTATCTTGCACTATCATTTAAACCAAAGGGAAGATGCTCAGGAAAATGGGTTTTGGCATCAATGCCGAACCATGGTTCTGCCAGAGAGTTTGCAGCAAAAAATCGCCCTATTTCGTGCCACAGGCACAGTGTTTAGACATCAAGATGAACTTTTTACCGAAGCCGCATGGATACAAGTCATGTTGGGGCAAGGTATTAAGCCTCGGGATTTCAATCCATTAGCGGCAACCATTCAACCGCAAGCACTAAGTGAATTTCTGCTCAATATGCGCACCATTATTGATAATACCGTCACTAAGCTACCAACCCATGACCAGTATTTAGCGCACTTATCGACACATAAAGCATAAATGCGGCTTAAGAGTTACGACTGACGTTAAGAGTTTACTAACTCATCGATTTATAAATTGAACTTGCAGTTTAAATTTGAATCAACAAGGAAAGAATATGATATTAAACCTGCGGACTCTCACCACTTCCTTAGTGATTATGCTTAGCCTAGGCGCCTCTGCCAACACAGCGCAGGCAAGTTCAAGCAGTCTCTCTTTACCACTTCAAGGCACATCAAGCCAGCCTCAAGACCTGACACTTGAACCCGCTTTTTGGTGGGCGGGGATGCACAATCCTGAGTTACAGTTGATGCTGTATAGCCGCGATTTCCCTAGCTTACCGCAACAGCTTAAGGTTGATATCCAAGGGCACGGCATCACGCTAAAAAGCCTTTATCACACTGATAACCCTCACTATCTGTTTATTAATGTAGATCTTAGCCAAGCTGCTCCGCAAACCTTTGAGCTGGTGATTTCCAGCACGGACTCGGCTTCAAAGACCAACACGCCTCTTTATCGCCTGCCCTATACGTTGCAAGCGCGTGTTAAGGGCAGCCGTGAGCGGCAAGGGTTTAGCAATAAGGATGTGATTTACCTTATCACCCCGGATAGATTCGCCAATGGCGACACCAGTAATGACAATCAGGCCGATATGCTAGAGCCTGTCGCGGCTAACTCTCCTAGCCATCCCAGCAACCCCTATTATCCCGATGCTCGCCATGGCGGCGATATCGCAGGGATCAGTCAGCACTTAGCGTATCTGGCAAAACTCGGGGTGACTCAGTTATGGATCAATCCACTACTTGAGAATAATCAAGCCCAGTATTCATACCACGGTTACTCAATTACCAATTTATACCGCGTCGATCCCCGCTTTGGCAGCAACGAGGATTATAAAGCCTTAGTCGCTAAGGCAAACAAACTTGGTCTTGGGGTAATTAAAGATGTTGTCGTGAATCATATCGGCTCTAATCATTGGTGGCTCAACGATTTACCTAGCCAAGACTGGCTCAATGACGCCACAAAAACGCAGCTACATAATCGCGAATCCAAGCCTGACTTGATTCAGTCTGCCGAAACTAAATCCAGTGCTATTAAATCCAGCGTTACCAGCCCCCGTTTCACCAGCCATAGGCGCACTACAGTGCAAGATCCCTACGCGGCAGCGCAAGATCATATTGATTTTGTCGATGGCTGGTTTACCGACACTATGCCGGATCTGAATCAAAGCAATCCCAAACTGGCAACCTATCTTATCCAAAACAGTATTTGGTGGGTCGAGTACGCAGGACTTTCAGGGATCCGCGAAGATACTTATTCCTACGCCGACAAAGGGTTTCTCGCTAAATGGTCTAAGGCCGTAATGGCTGAGTACCCGAATTTTAATATTGTGGGCGAAGAATGGACCGCAAACCCCATCACAGTGTCCTATTGGCAAAAGGGCAAAATCAATGCCGATGGCTATACCTCAGATTTACCCAGTTTGATGGACTTCCCGCTATATGAAAAATTAATTGCCAGCCTTAATGAGCCAGAAACTTGGGACACAGGTTTTATCAAGCTTTACGAGATGTTAGCCAACGATGTTGTGTATGCCGATCCCAGTAAACTAGTGCTATTTGAAGGCAATCACGACACCAATCGTATCTTCAGTTTAGTGAAAGAAAATATAGACTTATACAAGATGGCACTCACCTATGTACTGACTGCCAAACGCATTCCGCAGCTGTTCTACGGTACAGAAGTGTTAATGAGCAGCCCGACAGAAGGCCGTCACGATGGCGTTGTGCGCAGTGATTTCCCCGGCGGTTTTGCCAACAGTGCCACTAACGCCTTTACCGGCCAAGGGCTGAGTGAACCCCAGCGACAAGCACAGCAATTTGTCAGAACCCTACTGAATTACCGTAAACAATCCCCTGCGCTACAATCGGGCGACTTACTGCACTTTGTGCCGCAGGATGGCGTCTATGTGCAATTTCGCTGCGTATTAAATGCGCCATTATCTGCTGAACAGAAAGCCGAAGCGATCAAGTCACGAATACAAAACAATTCTCTAACCCAACACAATGCCTGCACTCAGCCCTCGGCCGATAAAGTCATGGTGATTTACAATAAGAATGACAAGATAATCACGCTAGATGTAAACCGCTTTGCCAGTGTACTTGGCGATAGCGGCGCCGCTACAGATATTATCAGTGGCAAAATAGTTTCACTCAATCAAGCGATAACATTGCCCCACGCAGGGGTTACTATCCTCGAGCTTAAACCTAATTCTAAGTCTAAGACTAAGACAAAGTCGCCGCTGAATATTGGCTTGCCGAGCAGCCAAGATTCAATACGATCAAGGAACCAAACTAACGCTTTAACGCGTGCTCAAACTAACAACAGTGCAAACAACAGCGCTAATAACCTAGCGAAAAACTCAACTCAAAAAGGAACTCAGTCTTGAGCTTTTTATCGCCTATCGATTCCAGAGTGACTCAGAGCCAACAAGCGGCTAAATTTCCCATAATGGCTTTACTGTCCAAAGCAGCGAAAGCCCCGCAGCGCCAACAGTCGCGGCATTCATCACTCAATTTATGTCTACAGTCTTTGTTTAATGCCTCTTTATCTAGTGCAGCTTTATTAACTGCCTCGCTTTTTTGCTTATCGGCCAATGCAAATACCTCGGCGCAGGCGCTTGATAATGAGTTACAGCCAAAATCTGAGAGTGAGGTTATGACGCTAAAACCTGTGGTGTATCAGATTTTTACTCGCCTTTATGGCAATAAAAATCCAACGAATAAACCTTGGGGAACAATTGCCGACAACGGTGTCGGCAAATTTAATGATATCGACGATGTTGCACTCAATAGCATCAAGGACCTAGGCGTCACCCATGTGTGGTACACAGGCGTTCCGCACCATGCATTGATTGGTGATTACAGTGAGATTGGCGTAAGTGCAGATGATCCCGATGTGGTAAAAGGCCGCGCAGGATCACCCTACGCAGTCAAAGATTACTACAACGTCAACCCGGACCTGGCGGTCAACCCAGCTAACCGTTTAGCCGAGTTCGAGGCGCTCATTGCCCGTACCCATCAACACGGCTTAAAGGTAATTATCGATATAGTGCCAAACCATGTGGCGCGCCATTATAAATCCGTCAGTAAACCCCAAGGCGTGCGCGATTTTGGCGAAGATGATGATACCAGTCTGGAGTACGCCAAAAACAACAACTTCTATTACGTCGTTGATAAAGTTGATGTTAATAAGGATTTAATGGGAACGAAAGGACAAGCGCATGCCTTTGAAGTGCCAAGCTTACCCGCAGGACTTAAACCGCTTGGCGGAGAAGCTCCCCCCTTAAGTGACGGCAAATTCGATGAATTTCCCGCAAAGTGGACTGGCAACGGCTCACGCTTAGCCAAGCCCGATGCTAATGATTGGTACGAGACAGTTAAAATCAATTACGGCGTACGCCCCGATGGCACCTATGACTTCCCTCGCCTGCCAGCTAAATTCGCCACTTTTACTGAAGCGCAGCATTACGCTTTCTGGCAACAACACTTAGCCGAGATCCCAAGCTCTTGGATTAAATTCAATCAGATTGCCCAATATTGGCTTGCAAAAGGAGTCGATGGGTTTCGATACGATATGGCCGAAATGGTGCCAGTGGAGTTTTGGAGTTACCTCAACAGCCAGATAAAACACACTAATCCCGATGCCTTTATCTTGGCCGAGGTCTATAACCCTAAGTTGTACCGAGATTATATCCAGCTTGGAAAAATGGATTATCTGTACGATAAGGTCGATCTTTACGACACCCTAAAAGCCGTGATGGCGGGTAAAACCAGCACAGCTAATATCGCGGCGGATCAGGCAAAAGTGCAGGATATTGAATCCCACATGCTGCACTTTTTAGAGAACCACGACGAGCAACGTATTGGTAATGCATCATTTTTAGCATCGCTACAAACAAATAAACCAACGAATAGCTCCCTAGAGACCCAAGCCGTAAATCCACACTACGCCCTACCCGCTATGGTGGTGTCGGCAACGATAAGTACTTCACCGACGTTAGTGTATTTTGGCCAAGAAGTGGGAGAAGCCGCCATCGATAATCCAGGCTTTGGTCATGCATCACGCACCAGTATTTTTGACTATGTTGGCGTCCCTGCCCATCAGCGCTGGATGAACAATGGCAAGTTTGATGGTGGACAATCAACGGCGCAGGAAACATCGCTGCGGGCTTACTATCAAAAGCTATTGAATCTAAGCACAGGCCAAACTGCGCCTGCACTGTTAGGCCAATATTATTCACTCGATGCCGCGAATCGCAGCAAGAAGAATGCGACTGAAAGTAACAGCACTCAAAATATGAGTACTCAAAATAGTTCTGCAAACGAAACAGGCTATGACGACAGCACCTTCGCCTTTGCCCGCTTCGAGGTGATATCTGGGACCTCAAAGCAGACTCAAAAGTTGATTGTGGTCAGTAACTTCAGTCAGACCGAATCAAAAGCCTTACAGCTCAAGCTCCCCAAAGAGCTCATCCGTCAGTGGCAATTAAAGGACGGCGTATATCCGCTTAAGGATTTACTCGAAGATCATGCGGCGAAGTTAGTCATTAAGGAAGCTGAAGGACTAGTTCAGATGCAACTTGCACCGTTGTCTTCAGCCATATTCGAGCTGGAAGATTAAACGAGCAACAAGCCAAGGTGAGCTAAAAATTGAAATTGACCGATAGCGTCACGCTAAACTGTGACGCTATATTTTTTAACCGTTATACTCTCAAACCTTTCTATCTTATTTAATTACCCTTTAAAAATCACAAAGGAAAGCGATGTTACTCGGCATTCACCATGCAGCGATTATTTGTAGCGACTATGAAAAATCCAAACATTTTTATATGACTATTCTTGGTCTTAGCGTACTCGCAGAGCATTACCGTTGAACCCGTCCGCATTGACGAATACACAGGCAGAAAATTCACCTTCTTTAGCGATCCCGACGGCCTACCCTTAGAATTATATGAGCTATAGCCTGAATCAAGCTGAGCCTCAGAGCAGAGAATGAGATGAACAAAGCTTAATTACCACGGGAATGATTTATGATTAGACTGAACCAAGCGACACTGACGTTTAACCATTTTGACGCTACGATAAAGTCAAAGACTACCTAGGCTAACCATTTAGGAACTCAAGATGTTTGATAATCCAGCATTATTACTATGGAGTTTAGTCTTTAGCCTCATTGGTCTTGGCTTTTTCACCTACGGCAAACGCCAAGCGGCCCCCATCCCTTTAGTCGTAGGTCTCACCCTGATGATTTACCCTTATTTTGTCACCAATCTCGCATTACTTATCGCCATAGGCATCGCCCTCATCGCACTCCCCTATTTTATGAGGATATGATTTGGGGTTTATAGAAATGTTACGGACAGAAGCTACAAAATAAATGGTAAGGCTAATACAACATCGTATATCGCTACACTCATACCACAATAGGTTGGTACAAAATCTCAGGCACCCAAGCTCTTTTTTACAAGCCACCCATAATATAAAAATAACCAACAACATCGAAGCTACGTTTACCAAACGGTTTGTGGCTTAGATTGAAAAGCCAGGTTTTCGGGGGATTATCCCTGGTTATTTTTTGATTTGCGGATAGTTAGCAGGAATTGGGTCGATTTAGTTCGAGTCAGGCTCTCCACTGCTATGGATGAGTGAAGTTTGGCGCTGAACTATCTCTGAATGTGGACTATCTCTAAATGGCTCAGCTTGCCATTAAATTCAGACAGCAGTGGCGATAGTGCCTTCGTCGCTTTTCAAGGTGTTCGCAATAACAAGTGAGCTCTTGCACAGTACCTACAGGGCCTTTAAAAAGCTGCCCGAAATGCTGAGTGAGCTTAAGCCAATGCTCAGGCGGAATATTAAGGCGAATCAGTAAGCTTGCACTGCTCGAACTGATACTCCCGCGTTTATCATCGCGAATAATTCTGCCGGTATCGTCAACAAGTTGGAGATACTCTTGTAAATCAAAATGCAGCCCTTTAGGCATATTGTCCCGCTCATTACCGATAAAAGGTAATAATGTTTGAGGTTGTTTGCCTGCTAGTGCCGCACGAATACGCCGTTGAATACTGGTGAAATCCGAGGTTGCTGGTGTTGTGGCGAGTTGAGCGCGAATAGGGTTGAGGTCAACATAAGTCATACATGCAAGTACTGCCGCCTCATCGAGTAGGGCTTGGGATTTAAAACGGCCCTCCCAGAAGCGTCCTGTGCAGTTATCCTCTTGATTTGCCTTACGGGCGATAGGTTCATTTAACGCTCGCATAAACCAAGAAATATCACTTAAGCGACTGCGGTATAGAGCGATATGGTGTTTAAGGTTAATCACGTCATGGGCTTCAACAACTTGCCCTTTGACAAATTGTTGTGTTAATTCAGTGCCTTTAAATACCTGATGCCAATGCTCAAGCACTTCCCTATCACTCCATTGATTGGCTTGGTAAATGTCCACGCAGAGTACCAAGTGCAGATGATTGCTCATCACCGCATAAGCAGCGACATCAATAGCAAAAACCTGAGCCAGCTTAAGTAATTGCTGCTCTACCCACTCGCGTCTATGGTCGTAGTTTTTATCAGAGAAATGGTCTTCACCACACAAATAGGCACGCCTAACGACTCGACTACAACAGTGATAAAAAGGCGTATCTTCCAAACTGATTTGAGTTCTCCTTGGCTGTGGCATCATCACACTCCTTGTGTGGGGAAACAGACACTAAGCCTAGTTGAGAAAAGGGTGACTCACCAAGGAGTCATCGCTAAATTAGAATGGGTGGCTTATGAAAAACTGCTTAAGAAAAAACTATCTATCACTGGTCATGACTTTACTGGCCAAGCCAATAAGCAACACACCTGATATTCCCTCTAAGGCTCTGGAATAACGCTGGGAATTGGGCCGACTAAATACCCAGCTTCCTGCCGACGCATAAAGGACGTTACACAGGGTCGCTAACAAACTGAAAATAAGACCAAGGGTTAACAGCTGAATTGACGTTGAACCTGCTAACGGATCAATAAACTGCGGCAAAAAAGAGAGAAAAAATAAAGCGACTTTAGGATTAAGTACACTAACGACAATGCCTTGGTAAAATACGTTGCCGTTTGGTTTGCTATTGTCATCAACCACAATTTTATTGTTGCCACGCCACATTGATATTAACGCTTGAATGCCTAAATACACTAGATACGCGGCGCCCAACCACTTCACAATACTAAAAGCCAACGCTGAGCTGAGAATGATGGCAGATAATCCCAAGCTAGCAGCAAGCGTGTGAACAAAATAACCCACACCTAAACCCATCGCAGCTTTAAGCCCACTGATCATTTTCCCTTTCATTGTGTTAGATACAATGTAGATAACATCGGGTCCAGGGATAAGATTGATAGCAAGGCAAGCAACTGCAAACAGTAATAGTGAATTTAAATCCATTTAATTTTTCTCCTTGTTAAACGCGTAACCTATCGCGCCCGCGTAAGTGGTGTTCGACGCAACACCACAGCCTCTGCAAACCACTTTAAAAATAAAATCAAAACGTTAACTACAAGTAAGTTGATAACCAGAACCTGTGCTCAACTTTATATACTTTTTGCCCACGTCTTGATTCAAAGCAAACTTCAATTTGCTCATCCTTAACGATCTTAATTGGCGCTTAATTTTTTTATTCACGGCAAATCGTTAAACGGCGCAGCGCAAAAATCCCCAGTAGTGAAAGTATCAATAGCGATAAACTGCCACCGCCGCTGTAACCTTGTTTATGTTCTATGGTGGCAACCTGCTCTTCTTTAACCCGAGTTTTAAAGCGGGCGAGTTCATCGTCTAAATTCACTATCATATCGTTCACCGCGAGATCAAAGCCCTCATAGGATTTCTCCCTTAGGGTTGTCGTCACGCCAACAGCGGTTGAACTTTCAGTTAACTGATTAATGCCCGGCGCCCTAAATAACATCTTTTGGCTGCGCATATCGAACACTGCGGTATCAACAAAGGTTTGAATGGCATTCTCATTGCCAGGGATTAAATACATGCCCACGATAGTCCAATAAAGGATGGCGGATTTGTTCTCGTGGCTTTGCATCAGTTGATCGTAAGATACCAGTGCCATCACATCGACGTCATGCAGGCGGGCAACTTGCTGCAAGGTATTAAAACCTTTGCCATTTTTAAGATAGGTGCTCGGAATGATTTCAATACGATCGATATAATCGTATTTGATAAAGGATTGTTTCACCTTGTTGAGCAAAGCGACTTGGGCGCGACTGTCTATGGCATCGGCTTGCCAATGGGATGAAGGTAAAAAAGCAATGCCGACGGTAATTGGCAAACGCAGTACAGGTAAGGATGGCTGCTGGGCTTGGCGGCTCTTCTCATCTGGATATAAGTATTCAACTAAGCTACTCGATACCGCCTTTTTATCTGTGGTATTACCGTTAAAAAACGCGCTGCAGCCACTGAGTGAAAGCATTGCGAGTGAGATTATGCCGCTGGTTATGATCTTAAGTTTCATCTGTTTCCCTACCGTATCCATACACTGCCGCTAATGATGCTACTGAATTTATTGCTAGCGGATATTGCTGGCTACCTTATCCACTCATTACAGTTAAAACAAGTCGTTATGTTCACATATCAAATCAAAGACATTCAAACTCAGGTTTTACATACCAATTTTAGATACAAAAAAGCCGCATCATAAAATGCGGCTAGTCAGGTAGTGTCACACACGCTTATACACTTTTTTGTGCACGCTTTTATGCAATAGGCTTAAGCGTATTTACGCACTTTTTTAAGCGCAATTTGTTGTTTTAACATGGATAAATGTTCAATAAACACTTTGCCATGTAAATGGTCGATTTCATGCTGTAATACTATGGCTAAAAACTCATCGGTTTCGATTTCGATAGCCTTGCCCGTTCTGTCTAATGCGGTCACTTTGACCTTCTCAAAACGTGACACTTTAGCGCGATAACCGGGGATCGACAGACACCCTTCTTCACCCACAAACTCGCCAGACTTTTCGACGATTTCAGGATTGATCAGCACTTGAGGTTGGTCGCGACCGTCAGATAAATCGATCACGATAATCGCATCCGTACTGCCGACTTGCGTTGCCGCTAAACCGATACCATCGTCCGTGTGATACATGGTTTCGATTAAATCATCGATAAATCCCTGAACAGCTTCAATATCTTTTACAGGTTGCGCTTTACGTTTAAGGCGCTCATCGGGAATTGTTAGAATATCGAGTACAGCCATGCCAGTTATCTTCTCTCAGCGAGTCAAAAAAATTGGCGCTATTATGGACTATTTGACCATTTACACAATATTTAAGCTAAAAACAGTTTAAATATTTTGTTAGCAATCGAGATAGTCGATAAAAAATGTCGAGTAATGCATAATCCATTGAACGCTTAATGTCCTCACTTCTTCCGCTAAACCAGACTTTGCCGTTACACTAGCGCAACCTCGTCGCGGGCGACTTTTACTGTGTGACCTTTTAAGCCTGATTTTCTAAGCATGAACACGCATTTAGCTGAGGGCCAAGTATTCAATGGCATCGTTTCAGAAAGACAAATCGCCGCTGTATCGCTATCTTGAAAAAGATAAACAAGATGAACAGGATTTAGCGAGTCACCAGCCCCAAGCGGTGGACTTGTCTCCCATGGCGAAAATCTGGCATATCGTTGCGATGATCCCGCAGGGAAAAATCAGCAGTTATGGCAAAATTGCCGATTATGCGGGATTACCGGGGCGAGCACGTTATGTGTCCAAGGCACTCAAATCGGCACCCGAGCATTTGTCTCTGCCTTGGCACAGAGTACTCAATAGTCAGGGTAAAATCTCCTTCGAGAAAAATTCAGTCTCCTTTCAGGAACAGATGGAATTATTAAGAATCGAAGGCATAACAGTGAACTGCGGCAAAGTTAGTTTGTCTGAGTACCAGTGGCGTCCCGATCTGGTCACTTTAGTCATGGCAATGCCATTTTAGTTTAATATACTGATCCATAAACTGTTTACATCGCTATTTACAGAAGTGTCGGCCTCGGCTATAACCTGCTAACCGTCGATTCCGATTTTTGATTTACGCTGAACTGATTTACCCTGAACTGTGTAAGTAAGCATGCTACTCGACACTTTTTTATCAACCACTACTGAGCGTTTTGTAGTGATACAAGGTGAAAACCTGCGACCCAAGGAGCATTCTTTGCGTACCATTCCCACATTATTAGTGAGCTTAACTGCCCTCACCCACTGTATGTTTGCCATAGCCGCGCCGACGCCGCTCACGCCGCAGACGGCCGAATACCAAGTCAACTATGGGGATATCGAACTCGGTAAAGCTAAATACACGCTGCCCAATCCAGAAGATGGGGTGTATAAGTATCGTTTTGACAGCGATCTTAGCCTGTTATTGCTAACCGATGTGCGCCACATTTTGAGTGAATTTACTCAAGAAAATAGTCAACTCAGCCCTTTGCGTTACTTACAGCAGCGCCAAGGTGTCGGCCCGAATTACACAGAGCAAACCGCGTTCGCCAAAGCGCAGGGCTTTATTCATACCCGTTATAAAGACGAGAAAGGCAAATTCCCCTATGAAGGCGAAATTTTCGATCCGCTAATGGTGCAATTGCAATTCAGGCTCGATATGGCCGCGGGCAAAGAAGCGCTTGACTACAAGATGGTCAAAGACAACGAACTGGATGAATACAAGTTCCATGTGATTGGAAGAGAACGGATGAACATCGACAGTGGCAGTTACGACACAGTCAAAATTGAAGTGGTGCGTGACAATAAAAAGCGCCAAACCTTCTTCTGGATGGCACCGGATTTAGCCTACCTGCCCGTACGGTTAACACATTTTGAAAAAGGCAGTAAGCAGCTGGATATTAAGTTACTTAAATATCACTTCGATGAAGTTGTGAGCCAAGAAAGCGCGCCTGCAGATATTGCTGAGCAACCACAAGTACCAAAACTGCTCGGTACGACAGAAGGTTAACTGGCAAAGCATTGAGTTAGGTTAAGGGAATCAACTTAGCTCAATGATACACAGCCTTAGCTGAACTCACACCGATAAAACCAAACCGAAGTTATACCGAACCGAATGAATATCTAACCGAGCTTAGGGCCAGCCTCTAAGTTCGGTTAACGCTCATAGCTAATGGTTCATTGCCAAAGTTCAGAACCAATATTCCTGCGCTACTAGTTCATAGCTGACAGTTCATTGCAACAAGTTCGTTGCTAATGGCCTATCACTAATCCTTGATTGCTAAAAGATGCGTTGGATACTGACTCAATCTTTTTAAAAAGTGACCTGAACAAACCAAAGTCAGCCGCAAATCTGCTCGCCCCCATTTTTTAGCGCTGGTGTTAGCACTATTGGATAACATCAAAGATCGATTAACAGCTCGCCTAATCTAAACAACTTCCAGTTGCCGGGCTGCATGACATGCCACTGTTCGTTCTCAGTCAATGGACGAGTCGCAATCACAGTCACGACATCGTGGGCCGTGGTTTCCTTATCAAAATCAATCACCACATCGGTATCGATAAGTTTCGCTTTGCCAAACGGCGCGCGGCGAGTGATATAACATAAGTTGTTACTGCAATAGCTCATCAAATGCTCGCCATCGCTTAAAATCATATTGAACACACCTAAGGCACGGATTTGCTCGGCCAACGTCGCGACATAATGGAACACAGCCAGCATATCTTCGGGCTGAGTACCGCCAAACTTCTGGGCAACTTGTTCCAAAATCCAGCAGAACGCGAGTTCGCTGTCAGTATCGCCAACGGGTTGATAGCGCGAGACGTTGAACTTAGGCAGATAGTCCGTCAATTGGCCATTGTGGGCATAGGTCCAATAACGTCCCCATAATTCGCGGGTAAAAGGATGCGTATTCTCTAAAGACACGCAGCCGCGATTCGCTTGGCGAATATGGCTTATCACCACTTCACTTTTAATCGGGTAGGATTTGATCAATTTTGCAATATGCGATTCGCTACTCGGGCAAGCATCTTTAAAAGTACGGCTGCCTTTGCCCTCGTAAAACGTAATACCCCAGCCGTCCACGTGGGGACCCGTTACGCCTCCACGTTGTGCTAATCCCGTAAAACTAAACACAATATCGGTTGGCACATTGGCGCTCATCGCCAGTAACTCGCACATATTTCTCGCCCATCATCAATCAAAAATCCACTTGCTGGCATTGTAACTAGTTGATGACATTTGTGGAATGATCAAAGCTGACAAATAATTTAAACAATTGTTTGAAAAATACTTGTATTAAAATTGTCTTAGGTTTAACTTTTATGCGACACAGGTCTGACCACAAACTATAATTGTGATCGCAATCAACAAAACACTCTATGACCTGTGGTTGGCACTCGGTCATATTTAAGGAGAATTACAGTGACTACCCTACTTTGGATCATCGCCATGATCTTAGTGCTAGGAGCCCTAGCTTACCTTCGGGTATCTTTGCTCACTGCCACTATTGCAGCCGCTGTTGTGATGACAGCAGGATGGACATTCGATGTTGTCGGCCCTATCTCTTGGATCATTTTCCTTGTGGTAGCCTTGCCGTTAAATATCAGTGCATTTAGACAAAATGTGATCAGTCGTCCACTGATGAAGGTATATCGCGGCATCATGCCGGAAATGTCTTCAACAGAGAAAGAAGCGATTGAAGCCGGCACCACTTGGTGGGAAGCCGATCTGTTTGCGGGTAACCCTAACTGGAAAAAACTACATAACTACCCAGTTGCGCGTTTAAGTGCAGACGAACAGGCCTTCCTCGATGGCCCTGTTGAAGAAGTGTGCCGCATGGTGAATCAACACCAAGTGTCACATCAACTTGCCGATCTGCCTGCCGACGTATGGCAATATCTGAAAGATAATGGCTTCTTCGCCATGATCATTAAGAAAAAATACGGCGGTTTAGAATATTCAGCTTATGCCCAATCGCGCGTGTTACAGAAACTTGCGGGTTTGAGCAGTGAGTTGGCATCAACTGTTGGTGTGCCTAACTCTTTAGGCCCTGGAGAGCTGCTGCAACATTACGGCACGCCAGAGCAACAAAACCATTATTTGCCACGTTTAGCCAAAGGGTTAGAAGTACCTTGCTTCGCACTGACCAGCCCAGAAGCTGGTAGCGATGCAGGCTCTATTCCTGACTTTGGTATCGTGTGTAAAGGCCAATGGGAAGGTGAAGAAGTTCTGGGTATGAAACTGACCTGGAACAAGCGTTACATCACTTTAGCACCTGTCGCGACAGTATTAGGCTTAGCCTTTAAACTGCGCGATCCAGAACATCTACTTGGCGATAAAGAAGAACTCGGCATTACTTGTGCTTTGATCCCTACCGATATGGAAGGAGTTGAAACTGGTCGTCGTCACTTCCCGCTCAACTGTATGTTCCAAAACGGTCCAACTCACGGCAACGAAGTGTTTGTCCCATTAAGCTTCATCATTGGCGGCCCGAAAATGGCTGGTCAAGGCTGGCGCATGCTGGTGGAATGTTTATCGGTGGGTCGTGGTATCACACTGCCATCAAACTCAGCTGGCGGCGTGAAAACCGCAGCGCTGGCAACGGGTGCTTATGCTCGCATTCGTCGTCAATTCAAATTGCCTATCGGCAAGCTTGAAGGTATCGAAGAGCCAATGGCACGCATCGGCGGTAACGCCTATCTGATGGATGCAGTGACAACGTTGACCACCACAGGTATCGACTTAGGTGAAAAACCATCGGTTATCTCTGCAATTGTGAAATATCACCTGACGGATCGTATGCAGAAATGCGTTATCGATGCCATGGATATTCACGGTGGTAAAGGCGTGTGTCTTGGCCCTAACAACTATTTAGGTCGTGGCTACCAAGCTGCGCCTATCGCGATTACCGTTGAAGGCGCAAACATCCTGACCCGTTCTATGATCATCTACGGCCAAGGCGCAATTCGTTGCCATCCTTACGTACTGGCAGAAATGGAGTCAGCATTTGATACCGAATCGGGTCAAGGTTTAGCTAACTTCGATGCAGCCATCTTTGGTCACATTGGTTTTGCGACCAGTAACTTCATCCGTAGCTTCTGGCTAGGTCTGACATCAAGCCGTTTCTCTAACGCGCCTTATTCAGATAAAACCAAACGTTATTATCAACAGATGAACCGTTTCAGTGCCAACCTTGCCTTGCTCTCTGACTTAGCCATGGCAACCTTGGGCGGCAACCTTAAACGTAAAGAGCGTATCTCTGCCCGTTTAGGTGACTTACTGAGCCAACTGTATCTGGCATCAGCCACGCTGAAACGCTATGAAGATGAAGGCCGCCAAACCGACGACTTACCATTAGTGCAGTGGGCGGTTGAAGATGCGCTGTACAAGTTACAAGCTTCTTTAGACGATTTGCTGGATAACTTCCCTATGGGTCTTGGCGGCGCATTACGCGTGGTGATGTTCCCATTCGGTCGTCCACTGAAACGCCCAAGCGATGTGTTAGATCATAAAGTTGCTAAGATCATGCAAACACCGTGTGAAAGCCGTGACCGTCTAGGTAAAGGCCAGTTCTGGACCAACTCTGAGCATAATGCTGTGGGTATCCAAGAACAAACGCTACTGGACATCATTGCATCTGAGCCTCTGCATGACAAAGTCTGTAAGGCGAGCGGTAAACGTCTACCCTTCATGTGGTTAGATAAAGTAGCCGCTGAAGGTAAAGCACTGGGTGTGCTGAGCGACGATGAAGTTAACTTGCTAGAAAGAGCGGAAATCGGTCGTATGAAGTCAATCAACGTTGATGACTTTGACCCAGCAGAACTGCGTCCAGAAGTGGTTTCTACCACTTCACGGGAACGCGCAGCGTAATCCACTCAGTAAGATTTAAACCCACAAAAAAGGAGGCTAATCAGCCTCCTTTTTTAATGCCTTGACCCAATGACAATTCAAACTACTCCATCACTGAGTGGAGTCTAATACCAATCACAGCCTAGGTTAACTCTTCGCTAAAGTCTCATCTGCAGCTTGAAGTGGATCAGCGGTATTATCCTCAATAGCCACTTTAGCTTCAGCCTGTACAAGCCTTAATTGTTCAGCCTCTTCATCCGCTTTTATCTTCGCTAAAGCGGCTTCTGCTGCGGCTTTCTCTTGGGCTTCCTGTGCTTCTCGCTCTGCAATCGCTTGCTGTACTTTGGCTTCTTCTAAGGCTTCAATCGGTAGCAGGCTAATGAGCTCAATACCATTCGGGAACACAGTATCGTTGCCAGACACTACAACGACCTTACCTTCCTTGGTTAAATAAACCAGTGGCATAGCCGTTTCACCGTAACGCTTACGGAAATGCTCAAAGCTGAAGTTTTCGGTTAAATTGGTCACTTTAAGCTGAGCGCCTCTCGCCATCAGGCTTGCTATCTTGGCATAGGACACGGCATCACCAAACAGACATAAACGCTGCTTATAAGTTTCAGAGAGCTGGTGGCGCGCACTGCCGACCTCGGTATTATTTAAGCCAAAGACCTTCTTAGTGCCAAAAAAATCTTGAAAATGGAAACTCACTAAAGGGTTCAATTGTCGATAAGGGGAAATGATCAACACGCGGCCAATCCCAGTTAAATCCATATAGGTTTCAGCATGTTCCGATGCGGGATTGCCAAAATACACTGGGATATTATCCATACGTGCCAGGCGAATATTATCCCAGTTATTATCAGCCAATAGCACTTTGATATCCTTGGCTTTTAATATTTTAGCTAACTCACGGGAAAATTTAGAAGCACCGAAAATCAATAGACCTTGGGCAGAATCGGCTTTGACACCGAGGAATCGCGCCCAACGTCCCGCGGTTAAACTTTGGATAACAACCGTGCCGATAATAATTAAAAACACTAAGGGCACAATCGCATCAGCGCCCTGCACATTGTTGGCTTCTAACTTAATCGCAAACAATGACGATACCGCCGCAGCGACTATGCCTCGCGGTGCAATCCAACATAAAAACCACTTATCAGCCCTCGATAAAGAGGTGCCTATACCAGAAACCCAAATACTCAGTGGCCGCGCTAGCAACATAGTGACCGCTAAAATGCCCAGTCCACCCCAACCTAAGTCGAGCATGGCATTAGAATCTAATCGCGCCGCCAATAAAATAAACAGTGCCGAAATCAACAGTACGGTTAAGGTTTCTTTAAATTCGAGGATTTCAGCAATATCCACACCGCGCATATTGGCAAGCCAAATGCCCATAACGGTCACAGTCAGTAAACCCGACTCTTCCTGTAATAGGTTAGAGCCGACAAAGATACCCAGCATTAAGGTCAAGACTGCGGTATTGCGCAAATAATGTGGTAACAGGTTGCGTCTTAATATTTGCCCTGTGAGGTAACCTGCCGCAGCGCCGAGCCCTAATCCTAGCGAAAGCATAGAGCCTAATGCATAGAGCACATGTGTTGTGGGATCGCCTGAAACAGTAATGTATTCAAAAACTAATACCGCCAGCAATGCGCCTATGGGGTCGATAACTATGCCTTCCCAGCGCAAAATACTGGCAAGTTGGGATTTAGGGCGCACACTTCTAAGCATAGGCACGATAACCGTCGGTCCCGTCACCACCACTAATGCGCCAAAGAGGAGTGCAATTTCCCAACTAAAATCAAGTAAATAAAAGGTGGCCGTGCTAATACAAGCCCAAGTGATCACTGTCCCTATGGTCACAAGATGCGTCACCATACGGCCATGATCTTTGATTTCTTTAAAGTTGAGAGTCAATGCGCCTTCAAACAAAATCACGGCAACCCCGAGAGAAATGATCGGAAAGAGTAAATTGCCAAAAATCTCATCGGGATTAAGGAAGCCAAGTCCGGGGCCGAGGGTGAGTCCACAGAGCAGTAAAGGCAAAATCGCCGGTAACCGCAGTTTCCAACCAAGCCATTGACAAAAAAGCGATAACACCCCAATCAGCGCTAACATACCTGTGATTTGTTCAACCATAAAAAATCCTTTAGGTGAGGAAAACAATGAGCTCACATTATCTTTAATGAAATAGATGACATGAGCATGATAATGGCTCGGGAATTATCTATTTCGCTTAACAATAGCAGCAAATGCATAAACGTTATAAAGTTTATCGAAGACTGCATGACCTAAGTGAAACCAAGGCGCAACAGCTATGGACTGCGAGCTGCAGCAGTTAACGCGCTGCAATTATTTGATGAAAAAGATAGAAATAAAAAGGCCTTACATTGCTGTAAGGCCTTTTTATTAATTTGGCGGAGCGGACGGGACTCGAACCCGCGACCCCCGGCGTGACAGGCCGTGCAGATATGGATTTTAGTGCGTTACCTATTTTACCTAAATTGTTGTCAATTGATTTAATTAGCATTATTCACATGACCATCGGACTGTTAATTAATGACAATTAACGACAACTTAGTGGTCACGGTCACGAAAACCTGTCTTTTCACTGATCAATATTTGATCCGCTTTGACAGCTAAAAAGATGAGCGTTACACATCCTGCAGTGAGGAGTGTATTCGTGACAGTGTCTCCGAAATCGATAAAATTAAAGTCGTAGGAGTAAAGCATCTCGATATCTCCCACCATCCGCGATAACAACCTACTGGCGATTCAATATGCTCAACTTGAAGTAAGAGTAATCATCCTATTTTTAATGGACGTTAGACGTAGAAGATTACGTTATTAAAGCCTATTTATATTTCAATGGTATTCCACCAATTGTTTTTTGGTCGTTCATTATTCCCATAATGTCGCATGCTCTTGTACCTCGGCAATACTGCTGAATAAATATTGGTTTAGCCACTCGTAGCGCACTGTACGGTTACATCGCTCAACATATGCATTCTGCTGTGGGTTGCCATACTGGATGAACTTCAGTTCAACCTTGTATTTTGCTACCCATTCAGCCAGAAAAGTGCTGATTTATTCTGGGCGGCGTTGTTGACAAAATCGTTTTGAACCATTTCAAGCGATGGTGATCAGATCGTTCAGTACAGACTGATAGAGTCATCATCATGGGCAAAGCCAAGCACAAAATCATCAACTGGTCTGAGTACAACAAGAGTTTACGCAATCGCGGTTCATTGACCTTTGGGATGGATGACGCAGCCATCAAGGGCTGGTTATGCCATCAGCATCATGGTGGTCGGGGGCGAGGTTTCCAGTTAGTGGATTGCCATTGCAGGACTAGGAATAATCCATTGTAAAGTTTAATAATTCAAAACGTTAGGGGCTTTTTCATAAATTTGACTATGAAAAAACAAGATCACGATCACATAAATAGATCTTTTTACTGATCAACTTTTGATCACACTTGGGAGATGAAAAAGTGAGCCCTATATTAAAGGAAGGACGCAATCACAGGAAATGGAATTCTGATGGCCCAAATAATTTTAAAGCTCCAAAAGAAGCATCAGGTGAACTTACATCCAGCAGCGAGAAAAGCTTTCGATGTAATGCAATCATTACCTGGGTTATGTAATCTACATGCCTTACCTGCAATTATCAGGTCTGAATTTGCCCCCCAAACAATATATTGTTTGGAGTACATAGATTCGAATGCCAGCAGCAATAAAGCAAAACACTTTACCAGAACATTTCAGTTTTATAGTCCTATCTGGGCAGCACTTTTTTGGGAAAATGAGCGCCCACCAGAAGGTACTCTTCTGGTTTTAGAAACAAATACTCAAGACCAATTGACGCCTGAAAGCGTCGAGAAAAAAGCATGGTTATCACTATTGCAAGTGCTCTGTCTATCGATCAATTCTAAATATGTTGCCGCCTTTATTGATGACTGGCGTCAAGGCCTACCAGAGCAGTTTTCACGAGAATTCTTTGGGAAGAATACACTACCTGACCAGCTATTTTGTGATTTGTTATCTATCTCGAGAGGCACTCTGGTTCAGCAGCGGCAGCGCCAGTTTCCTAAATGCCCAATAT